>NZ_JBHYGF010000556.1:27477-38517 GCF_051859145.1 Dyadobacter sp. | reverse complement strand
CGTCGCTTTTAACAACGGCACTTCTCAAACCGCTCCAAGTCAAAAAGATCATCGGCAGGGTAGTATCCGACTTGCAACGGACCGTGTTAGAAGCAATGCAGATCGAAGAGTATGTGGTGCCCGAAGAAGAGTCGGCCGAGCGGCTGGCGATGCGACTGGACAATTCCGGCATTTTCGACTCCTTTAAAATCTCGGAGAAATATAGCATTATCGAGACCAAAGTGCCCGAGCGGTACATTGGCATGACCCTGGCCGAGGCAGACCTGACCAAGCGCTATAATGTGATCGTACTAACGGTGCTAACGCTCTCCAAAGGCTCCGAAGATGGTTTGGCAAAAATTTTCCGGCGCGCCTCGGGTATCGCTACGCCGGATACAGTCTTGCGGGCAGACGAAGTGCTTGTGCTGTTTGGCGAGCTAAATGATATTGAAAGGCTGATGCATTGAAAAGCATTGGACTTTGTCAGGTTTTTCTGTTAGGATTTGGTTAAGCGAATAGGGAACTTTATAGAGTTAAAACTCAACTGTTTCATTCATGCATCAAATTTTACTTTCGGCAAAACGTACGTTACCTTTTGCAGCATTCCGAGCGACATTGAACGTGTCGCTTTTTCTATGCCTGACCGGCATGTGTACACGCGCCTTCGCGCAAAAACAAATCATTTACGTTTCCGAATTCGGAAGAGGGCAGGACTCGGGGCTCTCGTGGGACCAAGCTATCAACAGTGTTGAGCAGGCAATGAACAAGGTTGAAAGCGGCGATGAGATCTGGGTGCAAGCCGGAACCCATCCCATATCCCAGTTCAGCACAAACGGATTAAAGCTGAAAGAAGGCGTGGCCATGTACGGCGGGTTTGCCGGAACGGAAAGCAGCCTCGCGGAACGCGACCTGTCCAATCCCGAGAATGTCAGCACAATTGCGGGTTCCGGCAAGGAATACACGATTTACAATAAGGGAAATAACCTGACTGCGGCGACGATTCTCGACGGGTTTACAATCTCCGGGGGAACGGTCGCCGGTATTCTGAATGAAGGTGCGTCGCCTACTATGTCTAACCTCGTGGTCGCGGGTAATGGGAGCACCGAGCAACAGAATTTTTTCCCGGATCCTGAGAAGCTGGCGGGTGGCATTTCAAATGTTCAATCGTCGGCGCGGTATGTCAACGTGGCGGTTCACGACAATCAAGGCTTTACCGCGATCGCTGACGAAGGATCCTCTGCCACTTATGTAAACTGTTTGGTTTACCGTAACAGCGTATTTCAGTCCCATGTGGTATGTAATTCCAGCGCTTCTTTCTTCATCAATTGCACGATTGCCGATGAATCCACCCAACTGCTTTTTCAGGGCAACGGTTTTTTTGTAGACGGAACGGTCGTGCCGAAAATATATAACAGCATTGTAAATGGTCAGTCGATGGGTATTAGCAGTGTCGTGGAGCCGGATGTGCAGAATAGCATTGTCTTTGCAAGGCTTACTTTCGAGGGCTCTTTCATTTACCTCAATCCGCTCAATGATATTTTCGTCGATCCCGGAACCGGGGATTATAGCCCGATCCCATGCAGCCCGGCTGTGAATACAGGTTTCGATTATTTTCAGCCTGGACAAACGCCTGATATTTCTGCCTACACGAGAGATTTGCGTGGCGTTTCGGTTTATTCAGAATCCATCGTGGATAAGGGTGCCTTACAGTTTAGCGGAGCTACGCGTGTGCTGGCTTTAGATGACGATGTGGCTTCGGGTACGGCATCAGGCAATCTGGTGCTGACTACAACTACCGATTGCCGGTTGCTGGCGATTGTCGCCCCCAACGGCGCAGCGCCATTGAACGGAGAGGTAAATGCCAAAGTCTGGGTAGCCGGTACGCAGCCCGCCGAGTTCGTCAAAAGACACTACGAGATCACGCCAGCCAGCAATGCCGCCAATGCAACTGCCCGGGTAACTCTCTTCTTTACCCAGGAGGAATTTGACGATTTCAATGCGGTGAACAGCATTAAGCTGCCTCTGAATGCAGCGGATGCAGAAAACTACAAGTCCAACCTGCGCATCGAAAAGCGCGGCGGCGTGAGCAGCAGTGATACCGGGGTACCGGGTTCTTATTCCGGCGCGATTTCCACATTCAAACCTTCGGAAGCAAACGGAAGTGTAGCCTGGAATGCAGTAGCCAGCCGCTGGGAGGTGAGTTTTAATGTTACCGGTTTCAGTGGATTTTTTGTAAAAACATCACAAAGCCCGCTGCCACTTAACCTGATCAGCTTTACAGCTAGCAAAGAAACCGGCAGCAACCTGCTGCAATGGAGCACCACCAGCGAGGTCAATACCGATCAATTTGAAGTCCAGACCAGCGCGGATGCAAAGCGGTTTATCAAACTCGCGACCATAAATGCAGGCGGCAGCGGCGATCACCGGTACAGCTACAATGACCAGAATCCATCCAGCCGGACTGTCTACTATCGTCTGAAAATGTCAGATCTGGACGGGACGTTTACATATAGTAAAACGATCTCATTGAGCGGCAATGTGGATTTGGCATCTATTTACCCTAATCCAGCCAGAGAGGCAGTTACAATCAGGGTCAATAATGCATTGCTGAAAACAACTGCGGACTTGTATGATCTGTCCGGCCGTCGCATTCAGAGCATCGTCATTACCAATAATCAGCAGCAGATCGATACAAAAGCTTTATCCAGCGGCATGTATATACTCAGATTTGCAGACGGAACAGCCGAAACTTTCGTGCGCGAGTAGTTGCTAGCTTTAAATCAAGCATTTATCAAACTTCACCCTAAATAAATTTCTTCCACTCCCAAGTCAATCCTGCGTTGCTACGCAAAAAAGTCTTGCGTCTGTCGTGGCATATTGTTATTATTGAGATCATTATTTTGTTATTAAAAGTATCAAACATGGCGATCGATGGAGCAATATGTCCGTGCAGCAGAAAAAAAAGCGCTTCTGGAAAGGCTCAGGAGTGAAATGATGTCATTGCAGGGTGTGAGTGTCCCGGATGCAGGTAGAAGAGTCGAGCATATTGGCCTTGGGTCAATTGAGAACGCATTTCCCCATGACGTTTTTCCCAGGGTTGGTATGCATGAATTTACCAGTTATGCCCCCGAGGAAGCTTCCGCTACCTCGGGGTTCATTGCCGCCATTTCAGGCCGTTTGATGAAGCAGGATGGGATATGTGCATGGGTCTCTACAAAACGGACAATCTACCCATTGGCATTAAGTCAGTTCGGTGTCGCCCCTGACCGGGTCATTTTTATTGATCTGAAAAAAGAAAAAGACCTGCTCTGGACTATTGAGGAAGCGCTTAAATGCAAAGGGCTCAGCTGCGTTATCGGGGAAATCAAAGATCTGAATCTGACCGAATCCCGGCGCCTGCAACTTGCTGTTGAAGATAGCCGGGTGACTGGTTTTTTGCACCGAGTCTCGCCACGTACAAAGAATGCGATTTCCTCCCTATGCCGGTGGCGAATCAAGCCGATGCCAAGTGGGGGGCAAGAGCTGCGACTGCCTGGTCTGGGATACCCTACATGGCAGGTCAGGATTGAAAAGGTAAGGAACGGGCGACCGGGAAAGTGGCTTATCCAATGGCGGGATAATCACTTTGAGCATATTGACACAGCTGAATTTACAACCAGCACGCTTCACTCAAAAGTTGGATAGGGATGAAACGGTATGTGGCTATATGGTTCCGGCATTTACTGACCGACAGGATGCTGCGAAGCCAGCCGGAGCTGGCCGGTAAGGCGTTTGTGCTTTCTATGAAGGTTCGCAACCGGGTTCAGGTAATGGCAGCCAGCAGGCAAGCGGAAAAACTGGGTATTGAAAAGGGAATGGTGCTGGCCGACGCGCGGGCCGTGCTTCCGGAACTGCTTGTGATGGACTATAAACCCGACGATGACCAAAAGCTGCTTTTCGCGCTGGCCGAATGGATGATCCGGTATTCGCCGCTCGTAGCTGTCGATGGCCAGGACGGCCTGATCCTTGACGCGACCGGCTGTGCGCATTTGTGGGGTGGGGAAGCTGGTTACCTGAAAGATATGGCAACCCGGTTGAAGAACCTGGGCTATGATGTCAAAACCGCAATGGCCGATACGATCGGGGTGGCCTGGGCGATAGCGCGCTATTCGAATGCTTTTCCGATAATCAAACCTACCCAACAGCTTAATGCAATCCTGAACTTGCCGCCCGGCGCTTTGCGGTTCGAAATGCATGTCGTTGAAAAAATGTATAAGCTGGGCCTTACCCGTGTAAGAAGTTTTATATCAATGCCCCGCCCGGTTCTCCGGCGGCGCTTTGGGCAGACTACGCTGGATCAAATTGACCAAGCCCTCGGACATATCCAGGAAGCATTTCAGCCGGTAGTCCCGGTGGATCCCTATCAGGAGCGGTTGCCTAGCCTGGAACCCATCCGCACTGCAAAAGGAATAGAGATAGCACTTGAAAAGTTGCTGGAAAAGCTGTGTAAACGTCTTGTCGCTGATAAAGTCGGGGTTCGGCAGGCGTTATTAAAATGCTTCCGGATCGATGGGGAAATGGAAAAAATCAGCATTGGTACGAATGCCCCTTCGTGCAGTGCCTCCCATTTATTTAAGTTGTTTGATCAAAAGATAAATGAAATTGAGCCTGATCTTGGGATAGAACTTTTTGTATTGGAAGCCACCACCGTCGAACCTTTGTTTGATACCCAGGAGCAGCTGTGGAATATAGGCGCCGGCAGTAACATGGTGCTTGTGGCGGAATTGCTTGACCGGCTGGTAGCCCGGGCGGGGAATGACATCGTGCACCGGTACCTTCCGGCAGAGCATTACTGGCCGGAGCGTTCGATTGTAGATGCGCCGTCACTTTCGGCAAAACCGGCCACCGAGTGGCGATCGGATTTGATCCGTCCCATGCAGATGCTCGCCGTGCCTGAAAAAATTCAGGTTACTGCGCCAGTCCCCGACTATCCACCTATGCTCTTTCAATACAAAGGGGCTGTGCATAAAATACGTCGGGCCGACGGGCCCGACCGGGTCGAACAGGAGTGGTGGCTTTCTAAGGGGCTGCACCGCGATTATTATTCATTGGAAGATGAAGAAGGGCGTCGCTACTGGGTTTTCCGACTAGGACATTACGAAGAAGGAAAGGATCCTGAATGGTTTATACATGGTTTTTTCGCGTAAACAGACCCTCTATGAACTATACGGAATTACAGGTTACCACCAATTTCAGCTTTCTTCGCGGTGCTTCACATCCCGAGGAGATCATTGAACAGGCGCGCCTGCTTGGGTACAAAAAGATTGCTATCACAGATCGTAACACGCTGGCTGGTGTAGTCAGGGCGCACGTGGCGGCAAAAGAATCAGGTTTACAAATCATCCCGGGTGCACGGCTGGATTTGCTGGATGGGCCCAGTCTGCTTGCATATCCTACTGATACCGCCGCGTATGCCCGGCTTTCAGCATTATTATCGCTGGGTAACCTGCGCACAGAAAAGGGTAAATGCGAGCTCTACCGCAGGGATGTATATGCACATGCAGAAGGCATCAAATTTATCGCTGTTTCCCCCACCAGTCTTGCAAAAGGATTCCGGTTTGAGCCGGGTTTTGAAACCGCACTAAAAGAGTATCGCGAACAATTTGGACCCGAGCTATATCTTTCCATGTCCAGGTCCTACGTAGGCAGCGATCAGAAAAAGCTGTTTCGTTTATCCGAAATCTCCCGCGTGCTCAGCGTGCCTCTTGTGGCCACCAACGACGTTCACTATCATAATCCGCAAAGAAGGGAGCTGCAGGATATTGTGACCTGTATCCGTGAAAAATGTACGATTTATGATGCGGGCTTCCGGCTGCACCAGAATGCAGAGCGCTTTTTAAAAGAGCACATTGAAATGGTGCGCCTGTTTAGAAACTACCCCGAAGCAATTGCCCGGACAAGTGAAATTGCAGATGCCTGCACTTTCAGTCTGGATAGTCTCAAATATGTTTACCCGGAGGAGATTACCAGCCAGGGCCGCACTCCTCAGCAGGAGCTTACCTATCTGGCCTGGGAAGGGGCAAAGGAGTTTTACGGGGAACCTTTACCTGAAAAAGTGTCAAAGGCAATCATTTATGAATTGAAATTCGTCGAAGAGATGAATTACGCTGCCTACTTTTTGACAGTCTATGATATTGTCCGTTTTGCCCGTGAACGGGGAATCTTATGTCAGGGCAGGGGATCGGCTGCTAATTCAACCGTATGTTTCTGCCTGGGAATTACCAGTGTGGATCCTGCAAAATTTAATTTGTTGTTTGAGCGCTTTGTCTCGTCAGCCCGAAACGAGCCGCCTGATATTGATGTAGACTTCGAGCATGAACGGCGGGAGGAAGTTATTCAATACATTTATCAGAAATATGGCCGCGACCGCTCAGCAATCGTTGCCACTGTTACTCAGCTGCATCAAAAAGGCGCTGTCCGGGACGTGGCAAAGGTGATGGGTATGTCTGTGGATGCCATTAATAAACTCTCCAATTCGATCTGGGAATTTACAGATGAATGGTTTGAAGGCAATCGGATCAGCGATCAGGGTTTCAATGCAAATGACCCGCATCTGATTAAGGTGCTCGATCTCACAAGGCAGTTCATGGGCTTCCCGCGTCAGCTTGGCCAGCATACCGGCGGATTCGTAATCACCCAGGGCAAAATCACTGACCTATGCCCGATCTTGAATGCGCGGATGCAGGACAGGACCAACATCGAGTGGAACAAGGACGATATTGATGCGCTGGGTTTTTTGAAAATTGATGTCCTTGCCCTGGGAATGCTCACCTGTATCCGAAAAGCTTTTGACCTGTTAAGCCTGCATTACGGTGTAAAGATGACCCTGGCTACCGTTCCGCAAGATGATCCCGTAGTTTATAAGATGATCTCGGCAGCTGATACGATCGGGGTTTTTCAGATCGAAAGCCGCGCCCAGCAGTCGATGCTACCAAGACTAAAACCCAAAGATTTTTATGATCTGGTGATCGAAGTTGCGATTGTAAGGCCAGGTCCGATCCAGGGGGATATGGTGCATCCGTATTTGCGGAGGCGAAATGGAGAGGAACTTGTTGAATTTCCTTCCAAAGAGCTTGAAGATATCCTCGGACGAACACTCGGCGTACCACTTTTTCAGGAGCAGG
Organism: Dyadobacter sp.; assembly: GCF_051859145.1. Lineage (GTDB taxonomy): Bacteria > Bacteroidota > Bacteroidia > Cytophagales > Spirosomataceae > Dyadobacter. Next base: position 31,375 of record NZ_JBHYGF010000556.1, on the reverse strand, counting down.
CCATGAAAATTGCTATCGTGGCCGCCGGTTTTACACCCGCTGAGGCAGATAAGCTCAGGCGTAGTATGGCGACTTTTAAATTGAGCGGCATGGTCTCGCAGTTTGAAAAGAAACTGATTGACGGTATGACTGGCAGAGGCTACACCGAGGATTATGCAAAACGGATTTTCAAACAGCTCGAAGGTTTTGGAAGCTATGGTTTTCCGGAGAGCCATGCCGCCAGTTTTGCCCTGCTGGTGTATGTATCGTCCTGGATCAAGTGTTACTATCCCGATGTTTTTGCAGCCGCATTGCTCAATAGCATGCCAATGGGTTTTTACCAACCTGCCCAAATTGTCATTGATGCCCGCGGACATGGAGTTGCTGTTCGTCCGGTGGATGTCAACTTATCAAGCTGGGACAATACGCTGGAAGAGCAGGAAGGAAAGTACCGGGCAATCCGTTTAGGTTTTCGTCAAATCAAAGGGATCAGGCAGGAGGAGATGGAATTGCTGGTTGCAGCCAGGAAAAAACCTTTCGAGGCCATTCACCATATCCGTGATGTTGGCGTTTCGCAGGCGGCGCTTGAACGGCTTGCTGATGCAGACGTTTTTCGTTCTATGGGGATGGATCGAAGGCGCGCCATGTGGGAAGCATCCGCGCTTTCTGACCGACCAATGGGTGTGTTTACCGGTCAGCAATCAGCCAGTGATTTTGAAGAGCGTGTCGAACTACCTGAGCTTTCCCTTTCCGAGCATGTGGTGCAGGATTATGCAACAATGTCACTCTCGTTAAAAGCGCATCCGGTAAGCTTCGTGCGCAGCCAGTTACTGGCAAAAAAAGTGCTGCAAACAGCAGATCTTTCCAGGTACCGGGATGGTCAGATTGTGCGGGTCGCCGGCCTGGTGCTTGTCCGTCAGCGGCCTGGGACAGCCGGGGGTGTTTGCTTCATTACCATTGAGGATGAGACTGGTGTTGCCAACCTGGTTGTTTTTCAGGGTCTTTTTGAAACGTTCCGCAAGGAAATTCTCCGCTCGAAGTTGCTAATGGTCGAGGGCAAGCTTCAAATCGAAGGTCAGGTGATCCATGTTGTGGTAAGGAAGTGCTTTGATATGTCATCCCTGTTACGCGAGCTTAATGGTCAGAAGGATCAGGATCCTGACGTATTAACGCTTTCCCGGGCCGATGAAAAAGATGAGTATGCAACACAGGCAGTCAATAAACGGACGCAGGTACGACAAAAGGTCGTGCAACTTGAAATGTTCCCCAATGGCCGCAATTTCCGATAAAGGTTTTATGCTTTACTAAATATCATGGTAGCTTCATATAACCCTTATGAGATTTTGAACCTTCCCTTAATCAGAAAGCAGCTGCAGCGAGGCAACTGTTACCTCGTTTTGCAGCGGTTCAATTGGCCAGGGATCAAACAAGGACAAGCTTTTATTGGCACAATCTATGATCAGCACGCAAAGGCAAAACTGCATCTAAGTCAGCTCACCGTGAATGAAGGGAAAATCCTTCATATGGAAACAGACCTGGAAAAGCTCATTGAATTGATCAATTCACCCCGGTACTATCTGTTTCTAAGCGAATTCAGCGATAAAAATTGGTCGGAGAATATCCGGAAACATTACCATCGCAGCATCACAGTATTTCTAAAGGTAAACTTGCCTGACTGGTCAGGGAGTATTGCTGACGTGCAGCTATACCCGAAGTTTGGTAAACTGAAAGCTGTGGTGACCTATTTGGATACAGAATATGAGTTTGACGCTTATCAAATGATGAGGTAGGCGAGCTTACTGAACCACCAAACGGTATACGCGCACATTTCCGCGTTCTTCCACGCTGAGCAAGTAAATACCACTGGTAAGCTTGCTACCCGGCTTAATTAACGTACTTCCCGAGCTGATCTCCGAATGAGTAAAGCTGATCTCACGGCCAGTGACCGAATACAACCGTAGTATTGCGCCGGTTGGCTCATCCAGGTTCAAAGTGAACTGCTGGCCAACTACTGGATTAGGATAAACCCCGTAATTGCCTTCGATAATCACCGATTTGGCCGAATAAGTGTGAATGCTGCCATCCAGATCTACCTGCTTCAGGCGATAATAGCTGGTCCCTTGGTAGGGATTTGTGTCGATAAACCGGTAGCCCTGAGAAAGATTGCTGGATCCTCCCACATCGCTTACCTGTCCAACTGACTCGAAATTTTTCAGGTCTTTGCTACGCTCAATCAGGTAACCCTTATTGTTCCATTCCGCGGCGGTCTGCCATTTAAGCAGCACGGTTTGGTCTGGCTGAACCTGTGCCGTGAAGCTCACCAGCGAGACGGGTAAGGCAGCAGCGTCGAATTCAAAAGCACCCATATCAATCCGCCCTCCACCAAAACGGGGATTACCTGCCAGGTCTGTAGCTCCGTTGACAGCACTCGTGCTGTTGGGATCACCTGCGTCGATCGCCTCAGCATTCGCCCGAAGCCGGGTATTGTTATCGCGTACAAACGGCGAAGTGGTGGTGGTCAGGTTGCCCGTTCCGCCGTTATAGCCCGTTACTGTTGATTCGAACAAACTGTAACTGGTTAGTATAAAAGCACCTTGCTGGTTGTTGAAGGTGCTGCTCCCGCCATTACCCCACACGATACAGTTGGTCAGCACAGGGCGGCTGGTTCCACGGTAACTAACATTGCCGATTGCTCCACCGGAGGGAGACAAGTTGCCCTGAAAAGAACAATTGATGATGCTTGGATTGCTGTTACCGTTGATGCTCCCATCGTTAAAAATCGCTCCACCCTTACTGGCTGCATTGTTCTGAAAAGCACAGTTGACAATGGTTGGATTACTGTTTCCATTGGTATAACCACCGTTATAAATGGCCCCGCCACCATTATCGGCCCTGTTGTTAGCAAAAAGACAGTTACGGATGAGCGGACTACAGTTATTATTCTCTCCACCGCCATCGTTGATCATTCCCCCGCCCGAGTCGTCGGCTATGCCGCCACTGGCATTACCGCCGGTTATCATGAATCCATCAAGCACTGCCGAGTTAGTCAGGCCTGCTGCGTTTCTGATTACGTGGTAACTATTGTCAGTGTCTTCTTCGTCGCCAATCTCGCCACTAAGGATAGTTGTCAGCGGATAACGCAGCACGCGTTGGTTCAGGTCGGTTTCGGTGCCTTCAAAGCCTCCGTAGATAGGCACCCCATTCTTCATCGAAAAACTAACGCTTCGGTCGGTTTTGGAGGGATTATAGGTCCCGGCCGCTACCCATACCTGCTCGGCACCTACATAGTCGATCTGACTTTGCAGATCCCCGCTGGCATCGGTCCAGCTGTTCCCGCTACCCGTTGCGCCTGCCACCACATAGCGAATTGGCGTATTGGACGCTACTTCCAGAACGTAGGCTGCACTTACTCCCGTACAATTGCCATTGGTTGCATTGACCGTGATTGAGAAACTACCCGCCTGGGTAGGCGTGCCACTCAGCGTGCCATTTGAAGCCAGAATCAGTCCGGGAGGCAAGCTGCCGCTGGCCAGGCTGTAACTCGTCGAACCGGCTGTTTCGCCCAAAGCAGTGAATGACTGACTGAATGCTGTCCCTACCGTCGCGGTGTTCACGCTCGGGACGGTGATGGCAAGTCCCTGAGCAGCCTGATATTCATAGGCTCCCATGTCAACCCGACCTTCAAAGATGCGTGGATTACCCGCCAGATCAGAGTTAACGCCTGCCAAACCAGCAGCCGAGTTTAATCCCGCATTCACAGCCGGGCTGCATCCCAGGAGTGTCGGATCATCGGCGCTTACAAAGGGGGAGACAGTTGTTTTAACATTGCCCGTCGTGCCCGAATAGCCGGTCACCGAGTTGTCGAATAAAGTATAAGTAGCTGTGGTAGTGGTAGCCGGATTCCAAAGCGTCCTGTTTC
>NZ_JBHYGF010000556.1:0-27457 GCF_051859145.1 Dyadobacter sp. | reverse complement strand
AGGGTTGTATTAGAATAATACCCGTTACCGTAACCATTGCCAGCTATCGCTCCCCCTAAGCCGCCTACGGTATTGTTTTGAAAGGTACAGTTGGTTAACAATAATTCGATTTCACCTTCCCAGACGGAATCGGTATAGATGGCCCCGCCATAGACAGCGGTGTTGTTTTGAAACAAACAGTTGGTAAACTTAGGCCGGGCCCTGTTATCGTTGCGAACATAACCCGTCAGGTTGAAAATGGCCCCACGGCCGCTGTCCGCCGAATTACTCTGAAACACGCAGTTAATAATGAGAGGGCTGCTGTTACCATTAAAATCCCCGTTATTGAAAATGGCTCCACCCTGATTCGACGCCTTGTTGTTTTTAAACAAACAGTTCGTCAACACAGGGCTACTATCAGACGCATCGCTTTCACCATCGTTGTAAATGGCCGCGCCGGATGCAGCACTGTTATCCTGAAAAGAGCAATTTGTTATTTCAGGGCTACTTGAGCCAAAATATCCATAGTTATAGACGGCCCCGCCAGCTTCGGCCGAATTGGACTGAAAAAGACAGTTAGTCATTTTGGGCTGGATGTTTGAGCCAAACGATCCAACGTTATAAATAGCACCGCCATTTTCCGAAGCGATATTGTTTCGAAAAACACAGTTAGTGAGTACAGAACCGCTTTGGTTCGAGGTGCCTCCGTTGTAAATGGCCGCGCCAGAGGTAGCAAAATTATCCAGAAACAAACAGTTGCTGATTTGTGGGCTGCTGGGCGGGCCACTGCTGGGGTTTGCAAAAGACGACTGACGAACATTATAAATTCCCCCGCCAAGATTATTTGGCTCCTGGACCGGGCCTGCTTCGTTGGCGTTGCCACCAGTAATGACAAAGCCATCCAACACCGTGCTGCTTGTAACGCCGAGCCGGTTCCGAATGACGTGAAAGCTGTTATCACTCGTATCAAATGGATCACCAATTTCACCGGAGAGAATGGTGGTAGAAGGGGTGGTCTGGTTAATGGCCGGGCGCTCACTCCGCGTAGTTTCGTTGCCTGTAAAACCGCCGTATATGCTCACCCCGTTCTTCATGGAAAAGCTGATCGTACGATCTGTGTTCTCATTTCCACCGGGTTTGTATGTACCGGCGGCCACCCATATTTCATCCCCGGCATTAGCAGCATTGATCACGGCCTGCAGATCGCTGCTTGCATTGGCCCAGTAAAGAGCCCCCGAACCCGTTCCATCTACCTTTACGTAAAATGTGGAAGCCAGCACGCGAGACGAAGTGCTGGTCAGAAGTAAAACAAGCAGACAGCAGGCTGTTGCACGCAAAGAGACATAGAATAGGGTATTCGTGCTTTTTGCAGGAAGTAAACGTTGAGTCATCTAGTACTGAAAGAGGAAGTTTTGAGATTTTGCAAAGAACTGTCTTTCAATTGAGATATCCCAAACGTATACTCTTGGTGAGAAAACTATATTTTTCCTACAATATTCAAATCAATGATTTCCTACTTTAACACACATAATCCTTTATCTTGTTGCCCTAGCCCGAAATATTTATATCCAGTTTTACAGAGTCTCACTTAAAAAGCAATGCTAAAAGCAACGACCTCCTTCATCTTATTAATCTTGTCTGTATCAATTTCAATTGCCCAGGAGATAGAAAAGCCGGTTGCCGTTTATACTAATACGTCTGATTTTTTGAACCGCAAGGAGATTAGCACCAAGGCGATTATTAAGTCTGAAAGTGACCGGCACGTACGTACCAAAAGAATTATCGATCCTGCTTCCAGTAAAAAGAACAGAAGCTTATTGCCATGGGCAATGCGATACAACGATGTTGATTATTTTAATCTGGGATATTCAGACGATCTGCGAAACTGGAATACGTTTGCCAGATTTGATATTGTGGGAAAATTTTCTGCCATTTTTATTGACAAAGATTCTCCCAAAGAACTCTTTAACAATACAGCTAACGGCGCCAGTCTGGCAGGCTTACTGGCAACAGAATCCACAAAGTGGAACAAGGCCTGGATTGATGAAAAAGGTGAGAAAAAGAGAATTTTGCTTATTAACGCAACATTTTATGTACCAAGGGACTCTCCAAGAGTAGCGGATGGCTGCGTCGGCAATTATTTAAGTAAAGGCCAATTAAGAGAGCTGATTGAGACAAACAAGATTGATATACAAAACAAAGAAGTAAATAAGCTTTCTTTCGAAGAAGTGGTTGAAGTAATTCATAAGTTGAACAAGATCTAGCACTTAATCAAGTAGCTGATGATAAAATCAGTAAAATAAAGTAGGTTTTTCATCTGTCCTCTTTTAACCGAAATCAGTCTCCATTTGATTTTCGCGTCGGGTAATCAGCATCACATTCTAAACAGGCATTTACGTCAAATCACATGAACAAACAATGTTTTACCTTCATGCTGGCAGCTTCACTCACGGTGGGAGCTACCTGGGCGCAGGTGGAAAAGCCGGCTATCAAAGACGACTTCAAGCCTTCTGTTCTCAATCAGCCTGGTCAGGAATATCCTCAGGTGAATTCTCAGGGATATGTCCGTTTCAAGATCAAGGCACCGCAGGCAGATAGTGTAAGGGTAAGCCTTGGACTGGGCGGTAGGGGAGGAACCAAACTTGCCAAAGATGCAGAAGGTTTTTTTACCGGAACCACAGAGGGACCGATGGACGAAGGCTTTCACTATTACCACCTGAATGTGGATGGAGGAACGTTTAATGATCCGGGCACACTCAACTATTACGGCTCGGTTCGCTGGGAAAGTGGGATTGAGATCCCGGCCCACGACCAGGACTTTTACCAGCTAAAAAATGTGCCCCACGGCCATGTGCAGCAGGTATTATTCCCATCCAAAAGCACCGGAACTTCACGCCGTGCATTTGTTTATACCCCACCCGGCTATGAAAAGGGCAATAAACGCTACCCGGTACTGTACCTGCAGCACGGATGGGGCGAAGACGAAACCGCATGGAGCAACCAGGGCCGCGCCAATCTGATCATGGACAACCTCATTGCCGACGGAAAAATTGAGCCCTTCATCATTGTAATGACTTACGGAATGACCAATGAGGTGAAATTCGGAAAGATCAGGGAATTCAAGATCGAACCTTTCCAGACCGTGCTGGTTGACGAGCTGATCCCGTATGTGGACGCTACTTTCAGAACAGTTGCCAGCCGCGACAAACGCGCGATGGCGGGACTTTCTATGGGCGGTATGGAAACCCGGAACATTACGGTTAACAAGCCAGACGTTTTCGGTTACTATGCACTACTCAGCGGCGGCGTGTATTCGCCAGAAGACCTGAAAGACAAAGCCAAACCCAAGCTTGTTTTCCTCAGTGCAGGCAGCAAGGAGAAACCCGATGGCGTGCGGAATGCATCTGCTGCGCTCAAAACGGCGGGCTACAATGCGGTTTCGTACGTTTCCGAAGGTACCGCGCATGAATTTCTGACCTGGCGCCGGAGCCTGTACCAGATGGCGCCGCTTTTATTTAAATAGAAGACTTGCTCGACTTGTTTAAACCTGAGAAATTTTGTTTTTAGACATACCAACAAACGATTAATAAGTCTGCCGCCGGCTGTTATCACTTGCACAAAAATCTCCGTCCGGGAATTTCCAGGACGGAGACCTAAACCTATCACCAATTATCTACTTTACCGGATGTTGGAGCACGCTCACGCCGAAAGCCGGGCCGCCCTGTACAAGACCATTTGTAAAAACCGTATAAATTTTTCCCGCTTCCAAAGTCACCGTCGAGCTGTTTCCGACCGTCGTACCAGTGGCGGAGTCTTTAAAATTAAATGCATACTTTCCCGCATTTACTGATTGGAAGGGCCCTAATGTCCATGCGCTCAAAGTCTCGCCAGTCAGCGCAGAGTTCGCCGCGCGGCCGTAAGCCACATTATTAAAGAGTGGCGTCGTGCCATTCAGTATATTCAAAGTCCCCGCGCCCGGCGAGAGGTTTACAAACCTTAGCTTCACTTTTCCCGATTCCGGCGCTTTCAGATCATCATAAAAAAGAATCAGAGAATCAGCCTTGTTGCTGGCAGTTCTTGCCGCGACTACGGTGTGATAAAATGTGGCGATCGGACCATTGGGCCGGCCGGTGGCCGTGAAAGTTGCGCTGTTGCCAAACTGGTAGGAGGCTTTGTAACTTGTATTGGTGCCTTCTGTGATGTTGATCTGCACATTGCCGAAGACGGTCGGGTAGTAGTCTGAAGCCGTATTGATGGCCACTGGAGTGGGCGTGATCTTGTCGGTAAATGTGTAAAAACTCAGCGCGGCATTCACCGGTCTTGCATTTACAAAACTGATGTAGGCGCTCAGTGGCGGCCGGTTGGCGGCGTCGACGTCAAGATAGCTGGTGTCCTTGCAGGCAGTCAGTCCAGCCGCAGCGGCAACCAGCGCCCATATATTTTTGTAGGAAAAGATCTTCATTTTGTTCATTGGTTAAATGTGTTTCCTGAGCTTAAAGTTTGATCGTAATCCGGGCAAATGGTTGGATACCAGCGCTTCCATTCTGCAAGCCGATGATCGAAGGATTGTTCAAAGCCGACAGTTTGGGATCGGTATAATCACCCAGCTCATTGAATGCATTGTTCACGCCAATCACGCCCTGAATGGACTTGGAAAACGAATACGCCACTGAAGCATCCACGACCCATATCGGGTTCAGTCTCTGGTAGAAATAATCCGGCTGCGGAAAAGTCGCGTTCAATGCAGAAGCCGTGGTCACCGAGCCGAAGTAAATGCCGCGCACCATGTAAGTGAGCTTGCCGACTTTGTAGCTGCCCTGCAAATTGACCTTCGTGCCGGGGATGTGCGAGGTAACCCGCGCTTTTTCGCCGTCGTTGAAAATAATGTAGCGGTAGGCTTCCAGTCCCTTCGGCGTGTTGACGCTCGTTACTTCGTTTTTTACAAAATTCGCCCCGAACAACAAGGTAAGCGCGCCGCTGCGGAATGGCGTGCGGTAGCTGCCTGTCAGCTCCAAACCCTTTGTTCTTGTGCTGAATGAATTGTAGAAAAACTTGGCTTGCGTCGTGCCCGTCTGCACAAACAAACTGCGGACTTCGAGCGGCAGATTTGTATCCGTCGCCGAGAAGTTACCGGTGTTGCCGACGCGGTTATTTACATCTACCAGATAGGCATCGGCCGTGAATTCAAAATTTTTAAATGGCTGCGAAGTGATGCCCAGCGTGTAACCCTTCGATTTTTCAGGCGTCAATGTCGGGATGCCCAGCGCGCGGGTGGCGGCGCTTTGGTTGGAGGCCGTCACCTGATCTATCGCCCGGCCCTGTTGGAAGCTGGTCGACGTTTCGGTGTAGTAGTATTGGGCCAGATCCGGCGCGCGAAATCCTGTATTGTGCGAGCCGCGGATGCCGAGCCAGTCGGCAATTTTATATTTCGTAGCCACTTTGTAGGTCGTTACATTGCCCAGGCCAGAGAAGTTTTCAAGGCGTAATGCGCCGGAGACAAGCCAGTTTTGGGTAATGTTGGCTTCCACGTCCAGGTATCCGGCCAGAATGGAGCGGTTCACATTCACCGCATTCTCCGGGCGAAATCCTGCGTGGATCTGCGAGCCGGGCGACAATCCATTCAGACCAATCTGACCTTCGTTGGTATTGTAGATGATGCCTGTGGCCGTCGTATCCAGTCCCCACACCGTCCGCAGGTCGCCTTTGGAATAGGAAGCCTGCTCACCGGCGATGATCTGGTATGTTTCCACGCGGTACTGCGCACCGAATGCCACGTTCACACCTTTTAATGCTTTGTCAAAATAGCGGCTGATGTCGATGCTACCCGTATTCTGGCTCGCATTGTAGCTGCCAGCATTGAAGGTTCGCGGCGTTTTCAGGCCCAGACTCGCGTTCAGGGAATTCGTAATTACGTTACCAAAATCATTTTTCCCGTACACATTTGAAATGTCTACATCCCAGCCTTCGATCTTGCCTTTGATGCCCACCGCCAGCGACTTGTCGGTAATGATGTTTTCCATCGCGGGCAAAAATCCGTCGGGGTAGAGAAATGCATTGTTTCGCTCGGTCCAGCCGGGTAGACGGTACACAGCCGTAAACTGCGAATTCCGGTGACTGATGCCGCCAAATGCATACACTTCCGCATTTTGCCGCAAAGGCACAGCCGCATTGAAAAACAGCAATGCATCTTTTGCCTTGTTCGAACCACCGCCGCGACGGTCAAAGAAATGGCGGTCGATGCCGCGGTTTTTTAGGATTTCTTCATCGATTTCCCTGGTGTAGATCGCGTCGTAGTTGCGGGTGTTGGCACCGCCACCGTAAACCGGGCCGAGGTACAAGCCGGCGTCATCATTGCCGGGCAATAATGCGATTGCCTGTGTGGCAAACTCGGCGGTCGCATTGAGGTAGCCGCCTGTTTTTCCCAAGGCAAAACCGTAGTTGGCATTCGTACGTGTAGTGGTACCGTCACCTCTGCGGCGCGTGCTCGCCGTGGAACTGAGCGTGAGTTGTTCGGTTGATTTGTTTAAAACAATATTGATCACACCCGCGATCGCATCGGACCCGTACTGAGCTGCCGCGCCATCGCGCAGAATTTCCACGCGCTCAATGGAAGCGGTAGGGATCGAGTTCAGATCGTAGCCGGTGGCGCCATTCCCCAATCCGCCCCAGTTGATATTGGAGCTTTTGTGCCGGCGTTTTCCATTGATCAAAACCAGCACCTGATCTACACCCAGGCCACGCAGCTGCGACAAATTCAGCGCAGAGCCTGCATCACCCGCATTACTACCATTGACCGAGTGAAAGGAAGGCGAAACGTATTGCAAAAGCTGCGTAATACTCACCTGCGGGGCCGATTCCAATAAAGGTTTCAAATCAATGACATCCACCGGCACGGGCGAGTCGATCTTGGTACGGTTGGCATTACGCGAGCCTACTACCTGCACTTCGCCGAGCGTATGCGAGCTGGGTTGAAGTTGCAGATCATAGGTATTTTCAGAAGAGATTTTCACTTCCTGGGCCGCAAAACCTACGAAGGAAAAAACAAGTGTTTCGCCCCGGACGAGGCTTAAAGTGTATTTTCCCTCGGCATCCGTAAGCGTACCCTGGCGTGTACCTTTGATCGACACATTCACGCCGGGAAGCGCCTCGCCGCTCTGGCCGTCGGTCACCTTCCCGGTGAGGGTGCGCTGCTGCGCAAGGGCATTGAACGACACGGCGATCAAAAACAATAGCAGATATTTTTTCATCAAATGAAAATTGAAGTGGTGCCAATCAGGCAAAGAATGTAACAAGAGGAATTTGCAGCGAAGACGTATTGAATCAAGCCAAAAGCTAACAGCTGAACGCTTGCTGCTATACGCTGAGCAAAATTTCCGATTTGACGACGGAATTGCAGCTGCCATGTAGCCAGACCGGGGAGCCTGCAGTCCCTGCCTGATTTCAGTGCAAGCTTTCAAATAAGCCGTACCTATTAACCCTCCGTCGCCAAATCGGAATTTGAAATTATCCAAGACAACCTATTTCAGACTGGCTTTGGCAGAAGAAGCGGATTCTGATGCCACCAGTGAAACATCCAGGTTAAAAGTGTCGTCAATAGCCTTGTCGCCAATCGACGAGAAGAATGTTTTCGAGTTGTACTTGATATCGTATTTCGTGCGGTCGATTGCGATTTTGGCATTGGCGGTCAGGTATTTCCCCGAGGTACTCACCTCTGCCGGGAATGTTACGTCTTCAGTGATCCCCTTGATTGTCAGCTTGCCTTTGACATTGTATTTGTTTGCACCGGCCGGTGTCACCGAAGTGATGTTGAGCTTCGCAGTCGGATGTTTTTCAACAGAGAAAAAATCTTCGCTTTTGAGGTGTGTGGTTAGTTTTTTGTTGTAGTCAGGGTCGGTCAGGTCGGTGACCGTTAGGTCTTTGAGGTTGATTTCAAATTCGCCGCCTTTGAGTTTTCCGGCATCTACTTTTAAAGTCCCGCTCCTGATAGGCGCCAGACCTGAGTGCTCACCCGTCACTTTTTTAGCGTTCCAAACGAGCTTGCTTTTCTGGGTGTCAACAGTAAATGCGTTTTCTTTCAACGGATTGACAAAAGAAGCCAAACCTAGTGCGGCGACTGCGAATGCGGAAACAATGGTCTTTTTCATAATAAAAATGTGGATAAAAGATGATAAAATAATAAGTCTATCAATTTTGTAGAGATATGCTGCAAAGGTATGTGTAACATCCTCGGTTTGTCAAAAATAAAATGGATTATTCGGGGAACGTGCCACCAAATACATCAGTCCCTTTATAGGTGTGTACCTTATCGTTTTTCGTACCTAAACATGCCAGCGCAGCGGCATATGTTTGGTGGTACGAAAACAAATAATTTGATAGAAGTCTACCAAGTTGATAGAGAAGTAATCTACATTTGTGCCAGTCTCACGACAGCCTTTTGAAAACCACCTTTCATGGGTTAACAGTAACACCGGAAAAAATCCTGCAAATGTTTCCGGTCCGAATGAGGATTCTTTCAGCACGCCTGACAGGGATACAGTTAACTATTTTCCATTTTAACAGCACAAGTTGTATGAAAATCAACAACCAGATGAAAGCGGTGGCTTTGGCAGGTGCCACACTTTTGACCAGCCTTGCAAATGCCACAGACAAGCCCGGTGCGAAGGCACCCAAACAAGGTGTATGGCGGGGCGAGTTTGTGATCAGCGAAACACACATTCCATTCAATTTTGAATACAATGCAAAAAATGAGAAGGATCCGATCCTGACGCTTCTCAACGGATCGCGCCGCGATGATTTCCATGTGACAAGACGGGATGGTGATTCGATTTTTGTGAAAATGAATACATACGATGCGGCATTGGTCGCCAAGGTGGAGTCGGACGGAAAAATTTCCGGCGAGTACCGCAGTCTGGTACCGGGTTTCCGCGGCAACTCGCTGCCATTCACGGCAGAGCACGGCAAGGATTATCGTTTTGTAGAAAAAGGCAAGGAGCAGCCGACGAAACATAATTTGTCGGGCAAATGGGACTTGCAGGTTTTCAGCAAAGCCAAAATGCCGGATAATGTGGCGCTCTTGAAACAGGAAGGCAACAAACTGACCGGCGTGGTAATGTCGACCGTTGGGGACAGCCGCGAGCTGGAAGGCGTAGTGCAGGGCGATGAATTTGTCCTTTCGCACTTCTCGGGACCCAATCCGCGTGTTTACAAAGGCAAAATCAATGAAGACGGATCGATCACGGGCGTGATCAGCTCGGGTATTTATGATAATACCAAATTTGAAGGTACCAAAAACGACCTCGCCGAGCTGCCGGATCCCTACAAACTGACTTATCTGAAAGAAGGCTATACCAAACTCGACTTCACGCTGCCCGACCTCGACGGCAAGCAGGTTTCGCTCAGCGACGACAAGTACAAAGGCAAAGTGGTGATCGTGGAGATCATCGGGACCTGGTGCCCGAACTGCACCGACCAGACCGCCTTCCTTTCTCCATGGTTTAAAGAAAACAAAAATCGCGGCGTGGAAGCCATCGCAATCGGTTTCGAGCAAAAAGACGATCTCGCCTACGCCAAATACACGCTGGGTACTCTGAAGAAAAAGTATGGCATTGAATATGATATACTTTTCGGTGGCATCGCCGACAAAAAAGTAGCCTCAGAAAAACTCCCTGCTTTAAACCGCATGATGGCATTTCCTACTACCATCATCATCGGCCGCGACGGCGAAGTGAAACAGATACATACCGGTTATACCGGCACGATTACCGGGAAGTACTACGAGGATTATGTGGCTAAATGGAACAGGGATCTGGATGCATTGATAGCGGAGCCGGTTCCGGCGGCGTTTTCGTCGGCGGTGGGAGAGGTGAAGAGTGGGAGGTAGTACCACCTACTTACTAGCCAGCTAACTAAACTTTGTCATGCTGAGCAAGCTCACCTTTGTCACTTTGAGCTAGCTAACCCACCTTTGTCACCCTGAGCGGAGTCGAAGGGCCGATGCGGCAGCCAAAAAGCACTTGCCGGCGACCTCCGCTTCGACTGCGCTCAGCATGACAAAGGTTGGTAGCTCAGCATGACAAAGGAGGCTTACCAACCAACTTTGTCACGCTGAACTTTTTAACTCTAATAACTCAGAGCCAAGCTCACCTTTGTCACCCTGAGCGCAGTCGAAGGGCCGATGCGGCAGCCAAAAAGCACTTCCCGGCGACCTCCGCTTCGACTGCGCTCAGCATGACAAAGCATTTAAGACCAAACAAGTTTACCATCATGTTCAAGCTCATTCTTTTCCTGGCCCTCCTTACCTCCCTCACCACCTCCGCCCAGGACGCGACCGACATTTCCAAATGGAAAGTAGCGCTATCCAATGCAAGCGCGAAACCAGGCGAGGAAGTAGAGCTCATTTTCTCGGCGGCGATTGACAAAAACTGGAAGCTCTATTCCAGTGATTTCAAAAACGACATTGGGCCGCTGCCAACGGAATTCCAATTCAGTGAGGGAAATTCTTACAAACTTTTGGGCGGCATAACACCGGTGCAGCCAAAGAAAACGACGGATCCGACTTGGGATGTGGCATACACTTACTTTACCGAAAAGGCCGAGTTCAGGCAGAAAATTAAGTTGACGAAGAAGGATTTTGTGGTCAAGGGCACGATCAAGGGGCTTTTGTGCAGTAATGTGGACGGGGTTTGCATTCCGTTCCGGGAATCTTTTCAGGTCCATTGAAACAGACATTCAGCAGCATGTTCAGAGTCAGGCAGATTTTTACAGGAGTGGCCGCGGTGTTGTTTCTTGCGAGCGCGGTGGCGTTTCAAAATCAGGAAAATGACGTTTCTACCAAAGCAGAGTTGGGCGAAAAATTATTTGCAGACCCTATTTTGTCGCGCGGAAAAGCGATCAGCTGTGCATCGTGCCACATTCCGGCATTTGCATTTGCGGATACTGCGGCATTTAGTATTGGTGATAAAGGTACCAGATTGTCGCGGAACAGTCCGGCCTTAACCAACCTTTCGGGCCGGCCGGAGTTTTTCTGCGACGGCCGGGCGGCTTCGCTGGAAGAGCAGGCGCTGGGACCACTGTCTACCCATGATGAAATGGACTTGCCGGTTGAGCAGGCTGTGGAGCGTTTAAAGCAGAACCCGTTTTACAGTGCCGCATTTCAAAAGATCTTTAAAACAGAAGTCAACCAGACAAACCTGCTCAGCGCGATTGCTGCATTCGAGCGGACTTTGGAAACCACGGACACACCATACGACCGCTACCTTGATGGGGACGAAAACGCCATGACGCCCGAGGCAGTCCGCGGACGTATATTGTTCATCGGCAAGGCCGGCTGCGCAACCTGCCACTCGGGCGAGGATTTCACGGCCGACCGGTTTAAAAACATCGGCTTATTCAATGGACAAAACCTGACGGATGCGGGGCGATACAAAATCACCAGAGACAGCGCGCATATCGGTTTGTTCAAAGTGCCTGGTCTCCGCAATGTGGCTGTGACGGCGCCGTACATGCACAACGCGATGTTCAAAACGCTCAAAGAAGTAGTTCAATACTATAACACACCTGACAAATTTGTGAGCAACAGCATCAACCGCGATAAGTCGCTCGGCAGCTCGCTCAATCTTTCTGACAGCGATGTCAATGACATTGTCGCGTTCCTCGAAGCTTTGACCGACGACCGGTTCAAACGAAAATAATCTTAAACTTCAAGGCAGTGGTACCCCGGGACGGTATGTTCAGAAAGCAGTTGGCAAACTGCTACGGGGTCCACGTGCCGCCCATATACGCCTCAATGTTCCTGCGGCAGATTTCCATTGGCATGCGCTGCTTCGCTGGCCACTTCCAGGAATGTAATCAGCATGTCATTTTGCTCCTCGACTGATAGATGATGCCGAATTTTCCGCAAAAAGTCGTACAAAGGTTCGCTATACCTGTGCGCTGTATGTTGCTGTAATTCCGGAATAGTCAGATCCTTCCGGTTGTTCTTCAATAGGTGCAATGCAATAAATAGATATGAGATAGGCAGTTTGCTGCCTTCCAGCACTGTTCCGCTTTGCAATGTTGTGCGGAAGCGGCAGGTTTTGCATTGAAACTGTTGCTTGGAAGACAGCCAATAATGATGCGTATCACCGCATTTTTTGCAACTGATCCCTTTTTGTAACCGGTATGCTTTGAAGGCTTCAATAGCCAGCGCTTCGTTGCGGTAAATGTTCAACGCATCCTTGGAAAGCATAAATGATCATTCAGTTTTAAGCGCGAAATACGCTGACTACGTCTGGCCGTGGAGGCGGTGAAACTGACCTGCCGGCTACTGTTACTGCTGCTTTACGTCCGTAACTGCCATCGTAAAAAGCTCACACAAATAACGGAATTTTATATACTATATCAAATATATAGACTTTATAGTTTACATATTAAAAACGACAAAGGCGGCCTTCGAAAGAGTACCAGCATTCTATACAAAACATGCTCATCAACCCGGCAAAACAAAAGACCTGATATAAGCTAAACCAGTAGTCCAACTCAGGTTCTCATACCGATTGTTGGATAGTTCAGCATGCTGGGTTGTAAACATGGAATACATGTATTGCGCTTGCTGCCATTTTGCGTACAATTCATTTTCTCCCGCCGGGTTGTCTGCTCTCTGCTTTTTAATGTATTTAATAAAATCTTCAAGACTTGAAAGCTGATAAATTCTGAATTCCTGGCCACTTGTTTCTTTTACAGCAGCCCATAATTCATTAGGACTGATCTGGAAACTTGCAATTTCCAGATCCCTGGGTGCGTGATCGTCCAAAGCTACTGCGGCGGTAAAGGCTGCTGTATCGTCCATGGTGGTAAAATCCAGTTTCCAGTCTGCTTTTTCACCCCAGTAGCCAATGCTCTTGTCTTTTAAGTTTAATACCGGAGTATTGTATTTTAAAATGTCAGCGAAAGCGGCATTGAAGACAGAGGAAGCCTGGATCTTGCTGCTATCCAGATAGGCTTTAAATTCTCTTCTTAAATCGAAATTCCTGTTTTCGCCCGGCACGAGATGGTTATAATTTGTACAAAAGTCGGAGGGGATAAATCTTGGAACACCTGCTTGCAGCGCACCGTCCAATATTCTTGATTGTAAATCCACAATTACATCGCGCAAACCAGCCACTGCGGAAATTACACAATCAATAGCTGCACAAGCTTTGGCAATTTCATCAACACTATTTAAATCTGTCTCAACTATTTTAACACCCATTTTTGTGAGT
This sequence comes from Dyadobacter sp., assembly GCF_051859145.1. Taxonomy (GTDB): domain Bacteria; phylum Bacteroidota; class Bacteroidia; order Cytophagales; family Spirosomataceae; genus Dyadobacter. The sequence continues at coordinate 14,240 of NZ_JBHYGF010000556.1, read as the reverse complement.
GATTCAATTTTATCCGGATCGGTAGAATTCCGCACAATAGCACTGACATCCGCATCTCTTTTTATTAATTCCCGACAGATTCTATTTCCTAAATTACCCGAAGCACCCGCTACCAAAATTGCTTTTTTCATTTTCTTAATAATTGATGAATGTGATGATTTTGTTTATTTTAAAAATTCAAATACAGCGTCAATAACTTGTCCGGGTTGTTCCTCAAACATATAGTGCCCACTATCCAAAATACCGACGACATTTACATCTTTTGCCACATAAGGCAATCCCATTTTCATGTAGTTGTAACTCACATTACTCCCGACTCCCAAAACAGGCATTTCAAGTTGCTGGTAGGTTTTTGCATCCGCAATGTCCTGGGTAAATGTCTGGTACCAGGCATTGGAAGTCCTGATGCGATCTGCTTCATTGTAAACGGAAGCATACACTTCTCTTTCAAAGTCGCTCATTTTACTGCCGTCGATCATGACATATTCAAAAAGCCAGTCAAGCAGATAATGGAAGCGCCCTTCCAGTATCTTTTCCGGTAATTCTTTTACCTGATTAAATCCCATCCACCAGGCGTAGGGCATATTGGCGTCCATTTTAGCATTAAATGTTCCTGCTGGTGGAATCAAAGGCATTTGCATCATACCATCACTCGGGTGGGCACCATCCAAAACAATCAACTTTTCCGTGAATTCGGGATAATTGAATGCGAAGCTCATGGCCACCATGCCGCCGATATCGTGACCCATGATGTGGACTTTCGTAAATCCAAGTTGCTGAACAAGGCCTAGAATATCCATCGCCATCGTCTTCTTATCATAGCCAGTGTCAGGCATTTCAGAACTGCCCATTCCTCTGATATCCACAATAATGACGCGATATTTTTCTGCAAGCTCCCGGGCAATGGGATGGTAGGAATACCAGGTTTGTGGCCAGCCTGGCAAGCATATCAGCGGGGTGCCGCCCAGCGGGGTGCCGCCCGGCGGGGTTCCGCCCGGCGGGGTGCCGCTGCCGCCGTCGACATAATGCAGGTTTATACCATTGACGGTCGTGTATTGATTGGTAAAGCCAGGAAAGCTTTTAATTAATTCATCATCAGAATAGTGATTCTGAGAAATAGAGCTGTTTTTCTTTTGAGTCATCGCCATTGTTTTTTGATGCTCAAAAGTAGCTGCCCTGCGTAGCGTCAAAACTACCAAGTGGTAGATAATGAAATTAGCGGATATTTTTCCTGATCCGGCTCAATGCATTGGGCGTAATGCCCAGCACTGCCGCCAGCTGTTTGACTGGTACCTTTTTCAAGAATTCCGGATTATTCAGAAATCCGAGGTACCGCTCTTCGGCAGATAGGGTTTGAAAGTTCAGGATTTGGTCTATCATTCTGACAGATACCGCTTCCCATATTTTTCTGCCAAATTCTTCCCAAGACGCAACATGCGCGTATAAAAAGTCCATGTCCTTTTTATCGATAACCACCAATTTGGTTTCTTCAATGGTTTCAATATTAAAACGGGAAGGTACCTGGGGATTGAGGCTTGAAATTTCAGTGAAAAATTCATTCTGAAAACTAACCCAGGTTGTATGTTCCTGGTCATTTAAATTATAAAAATAACGGACGCCGCCTGATACAATAAAGAAGTACTGGTTCGCAATTTGTCCCTTTCTGAGAATCAGTTTGCCTTTTGGTACCTGCCTTTCCTTACATTTCGAAAGTACAAGTTGCAGATCCAGATCATCGATCCAGATCATAGTTTTGATAAATGCTTTAAACTCCTCCATTGTTACGGAAATACCATCTCATATTGCAATATGCACAGCGCACTTGTACGATACAAATCCTGGTATGCATCACAGCGCAGCAGCCTGAGTTACCTGACTCAACTTATTTCTCCCGGCCCGGTACTCCGTCGGAAGCATGTTAAACTTCATTTTGAATGACTTTGCAAAATAGTTGGGTGCCGTAAAGCCGGTCATATAGGAGATCTGCGAAATGCTCAGGTCGCTGTTTTCCAACAGTACCGCAGCTTTTTCAAGCTTGATAGAGCGGATGAACTCAATGGGGGTTTGTCCGCTCATTTCCAATACTTTGCTGTACAGGCTTCCCCGACTCATACCTACATGTTTGCTGAGGTTTTCGACACTGAGCTGGGAAGTGTGCAGGTTATTTTCAATGTAGGAAAGCATGTCTTTCAATAACTTTTCCTGCGCGGATTGCAGCTGCGGATCCTGACCGGAAATTTTGATATGCCGCGAGTATACGCCTTTCAGCAGCCTGTTCAGCAGCACCAGGTTGTTAATTTTTGCATTCAAAATTTCAAAATTGAAAGGTTTGGTCAGGTAATCATTTGCGCCGGAATTAAGTCCTTCAAGCTGCTGCTGCTCGCCCGTTGACGCAGTTAACAAAATGATCGGAATGTGTTTGGTACGTTTGTCGGACTTGATTTTCTGGCTCAATGCGATACCGTCCATTTCCGGCATTGCAATGTCACTCACGATCAATTCCGGATGGTGGCTTAGTGTTTTTTGCCAGCCTTCTTTCCCATTGCCGGCTTCGATTACCTGGTAGTAGGGAGTCAGGTTTTCCCGCAAATAGTGCCTGAATTCGTCGTTGTCCTCAATGATCAGCACCGTCGATGGTTCTTCCACATCCGCCTTTACCAACCTGCTCGTCGCAGCCGGTGCAGGAATTGGCTGCTCAGGTGCTTTTATCGGATTTTCATTCTCCGCTGCCGACTCAAAATCCGCATTCACCGGCAGCCTCACCAGGAAAGTACTGCCCATTCCGGGCTGACTTTGTACCGAGATCGTACCCTGGTGCAACTGCACAAATTCGCGCACAATCGACAAGCCAATGCCGCTGCCCTGATTCAGTACCGACTGGCCTGCGTCATTCTGAAAAAAGCGCTCGAAGATCTTTTCGTGTTTGTCTTCCGGTATGCCAATGCCGGTGTCCGACACGGCAATGTCCAGCCAATGCTTACCCTCAATGTCTTCATGCTGCCGGATGCGGAGGTTCACCTGTCCGCCTTTTTGAGTAAACTTCGACGCATTGGAGAGCAGATTAAAAAGGATCCTTTCCAGCTTGTTGGCGTCAAAATCCATAATCAAATGCGCCACCGAGCTTTCAATCTTAAAATCAATTCCCCTTCGGCCTAGCAAATCGGTGAACTGACCGCAGGTATCTTCGATAAAATTGACAACATCTTTCCTGCTCAATTCCAGGCTCAGTTCCTGCTGCTGCATATTTTTCAGATCCAGTAAATGGTCCGCCAGGTTCAGCAGCCTTTTTGCATTTCTTTTAATCGCCAGCACTGGCGCGTGCAGCTCGGTATCCTTTGTTTTTCCCAAAACATGATCTACCGGTGCCAGGATCAGTGCAATAGGCGTGCGGAATTCGTGGCTCAGATTGGTCAGAAACTTGATTTTCATTTTATCCAGTTCGCGCGCACGCTCGGCTTCTGCCTGTTCCTGCTGTTGCTGAAATTCACGTTTCAGCCTTTGAATACCACGCCGCCGCATGATAAAAACAATCACCAATGGGGTGAGAATGTAGAAAATGTAGGCGTAAATGGTCAGATAAAACGGCGGCTCCACCACCACATTCACCGACCTGGTTTTTCCATTCCATTCAATTCCGTCTGGACTCGCCTGAACCTCGAAAACATAATTACCCGGACTCAGATTGGTATAGCTGGCGACATTGTTTGTCCCCGTCTGATTCCATTCCGACTGCATGCCCGAAAGCCGGTGCCGGTAGTGAATCTGTTTGGGATTGGTATAATCGAGGGCGGCAAAGCCAACAGAAAAATTTTGCTTATAGCCGAGCCGGATCGTTTTGGCAACTGAAATATCTGCGTCCACCAGATTGGAATCGGCCGAAGTAATGCTCCGGTTTCCAATGCGGAGGTCTTTCAGAATGATAGGCGCAACCTTTTTTCCGGAAGGCAGGCTGCGGGTATCAATGTAGTTGAAGCCTGCAATACCACCGAAAAACAGTGTATTATCCGCCGTCCTGATCCCGGAGCCGAGCACGAATGTTTTGTTTTGAATACCGTTATAAGTCGTGTAATTCGTGAACTTTTGACTCCGCCTGTCAAACGAGCTGATCCCCTGATTGGTACTCACCCAAATGCGCCCTTGGGCATCCTGCAAAACTTTGTTCACAATACTGCTGGGCAGGCCTTCCTTTTCCGCATAAGTCGTGAATTTCTTTGACTTTGGATCATAAAGCCCCAATCCTTCACCCGATGTGCCGACCCAAATGTTGCCGTCGCGATCTTCCAGAATGGATGAAACGATGTTGCTGGGCAGGTCGCTGGTTTGTTTGTTGAGGAGCAGGGAAGTTCGTTTAACCGGATCATAAAGCGCAATCCCGGTTCCGTGAGAGCCAATCCAGAGCTTACCTTGGCGGTCCTGCAAAATATCCCTGATATAACCATTCAGCGGAATAGGTCGGCTCGCCATTGCAATGCCGGGGTTGTAGAATCGGGTAAATTTTTCGGTTACCGGGTCAAACTGGTGTACACCGCCGCCATTCGTGCCGATCCATATCTTGCCCGACCTGTCTTTCCGGATGATAAAAATATCATTATTACTCAGCGAGGTCGAATCTTTGCCGCGTGTAAACTGCGTGTAAGCGCCTGTCTGCGGATTAAGCCTGATCAGCCCGTCCTGAAATGTACCTATAAACAGCTCACTTTCCGAGGCTAATTCCATTGACAAGATCGCCAGTCCCGACGAAGCATTCTTGTTTTTTGGATTAATGGTAAATTTTTTAAAAAGATTGGTTTCGCGGTCATATAAATTCAGCCCGCCGCCGTCCGTTCCCACGAACAACTGACCACTTTTATTTTCTGCAAAAGAGGTCACAAAAGAGGCGCTCAGTCCGTAGGGATCGTTGCTCTCGGATCTTTTCAGCCCGAAAACTGCCAGGTTTTTATCGTACTTATTAATGCCGCCTTTGTAAGTCCCCAGCCAGCAAATACTTTCATTTTCAATCAGAATGCTGCGGACCGACTTGTTGCTTAAACTGAACTGTGTCCGCGCATCGGGCTCGTAGCGGGTAAATTTGCCAGTTGGAATGTCGAGAATATTCAAGCCTGCATCAGTGCAAATCCACAGGTTACGGTCATTTTCCCGCGCCAGCGCAAAAACCATATTGCTGCTCAGCGAATTCTTGTTCCCCGGTTCATAGCGGAAACTGCTTAGAATGCGCCCATCCAAATCCAGCTTGTACAAGCCGCTGAAAGTACCAACCCAGATATTTCGATTGCGGTCTTCCACAATCGACTTAACAGACCGCGCACCTGCATCATCGGACAGGGATTGAAGATAATTAACCGCCTCCCGCGAGTTATCAGCAGGATCCATGCTGTACAATCCTTTGTCCGTCCCGATCCAGATAACCTTCCTGCTATCAACAGTCACACTCAGGATCAGTCCTTTCGAAATCTGATCCGGAATGTCAGGTTTGGATAAAAAGGTAGTGGTCTGGCGTGTTTCCGGATTTACGGTTACCAGGCCTCCGGTAGTGCCCACCCAAAGCTTGCCCGAGGCGTCGCTGGTAATGCTCGTGACGCTGTGCGGCGAGGCTATGCGGATGAATGCGTCTTTATTCCTGTTATACAAATGCAAGCCACCCTCATTCGTCCCGACCCACATACGTCCTCTGCGGTCCTGATGCAGACTGGTTATATCACTTGATTTGAGGGACGAAGAATCGCTTTTCCGGTGGCGATACACAAGCACATCGGTACCATCGAAGCGGTTTAGACCGTCATCGGTAGCAAACCACATCAATCCATACCGATCTTTCAGAATGGCCGTCACCGTGTTCGACGACAACCCGTCCATCGACGTAAGCGAAGTGAACTTCGGCTCGGGTGCCTGCGCGTGTACAATGCTGTGCTGCCCCGCTAAAATGGTAACAAAGAGGAATATCAGGACAGCAAAAAACCGGAATTGCATTGTGCTCAATAGGATAAGGTAACTATTTGCTGAAAATCGCATCGTAATCAGCATTTGCCCGTGTAAAAATGCAAATTTCTCACCGAATCGGGCATTTTTAAGGTGGATTTGAACAATCGTCGCCTACAAATGCACAAATCTGCTCACAGCAGACTATGCCGCTGCGCTAATTTTGTCAGAAATAAATCAAATAATATCTGGAAAAAATGATGAAGGTTTTGGTGCTCTGACGAACTGAATCAATCCGGCGTTAAGGTGCAATTCTACTACTCGCCGCATACAGTTTGGAATGCCAAAGCCCGGAAAGCAGGTCTTGTTTGATTATTGTCAAATTGACACTAAAAAGTTTAAACGCGTATACATCTTCTTTTTTGAACATTAAATGATACTTCAATTATGCATGACTGTTTATTAAACCGAACCTCCCTGGGCCGGATTGCGGGCATCCTAGGGCTCCCGGTTCTCCTGTTGGCGGGCGTGTCGAATGATGCTGTCGCCGAACGTGCCGCGCTGGTCAATTACAACAGCAGAAACAGACCTTCTCAGGTCGCCGATGTGCAAATTACGGGTCGCGTCACAGGTGAGGATGGCGAGGGGCTGCCCGGCGCAAGTGTACTTGTCAAATCCACAACAACCGGAACCATTACGGATGCGGACGGAAGTTTCAAGCTTCGTGTGGCAGATGGCGGAAATGCTGTGCTGGTGATTTCCCTGGTGGGCTACATTTCACAGGAAATCCCCGTAGGAAATCAGACAGCGATTAATGTGCTGCTCAAAGCCGATAACAAGGTGTTGGAAGAAGTGGTTGTAGTAGGGTACGGGGTGCAGCGGCAGGAAGCGGTGACGGGTTCTGTTGTTTCGGTCTCGGGTGATATCATGCGCGAAGTGCCTTCCTCGAACCTTTCGCAGGCTTTGCAGGGCAGGGTAGTGGGTGTTGAAATTTCGCAGACTTCCTCCAAGCCTGGCTCCGCAATGCAGATCCTGATCCGGGGACAGCGGTCTTTAAGAGCAGACAACAACCCCCTGATCGTGCTCGACGGAATTCCGTTTGCGGGCTCATTGACGGACATTAACCCCAACAATATCAAGAGCCTGGACATTCTAAAAGATGCTTCTGCGACTGCCATTTATGGTTCCAGAGGTGCCAACGGAGTAATCCTGATCACGACCAACACCGGTAAGCGCGGCCAGAAAGCCATGTTCAGCTACAATGGTTTTCACGGCATTACCTCTGTTTTTGCCAAATATCCCATGATGAACGGACCTGAGTTTGCTGCCCTCCGCGCAGCGAGTATTCAGAAGTTCCAGAACACGCTCGATGAATCCAATGACGTCAACACGGACTGGCAGGATATGATCTACCGGAAAGGAATGATGACGAGCCACGATGTGAGTGTTTCAGCAGGAACTGAAAAGGGTAGCTACTCTTTCGGACTGGGTTACTATAAAGAAAATGCAGTGGTACCTTTGCAGGATTTTACCCGGTACTCGCTCCAAGGTTCTATTGATCAGGATATTAATAAATATTTCAAAGTAGGATTATCGACGAACTCCAACTTTACGATCAACAACGGAAACAATTTGCCCGCAGTAGGAATGGCGCTGGCAAGAACGCCGATCACAAATCCCTACAATGCCGACGGCAGCATGAAAACCATTGTGCAGGAGCAAACCTCCGGTCCGCAGTGGGTACCTTCACGTGATCGTTTCAATAGCCTGGGCGATGCATATGTTGACCAGACCAAATCCTACGGTTCATATAATACCGTATTTGCAGAAGTACGTGTTCCAGGCATAACTGGCCTAAAATACCGCGCTAACCTGGGTCTGAACTTCCGGCAAAGCAGCAATGGAAACTACACTGGCCAGGGTGTGTTTAGTGGCAATGTGCAGACCGTATCGACCGCAGGTATCAGCAATACGCTCACCACCAACTGGGCGATCGAGAACCTGTTGAGCTACGATAAAAACTTCGGCAAGCACATGATCAATGCGGTGGGGCTTTACTCGGCGCAGCAGAACACGACCAACAACTCGTCGGTCGGTGCGCGTGATATTCCATCGGATGCATTCCAGTTCTATAACCTCGGACGTGCTGACGGTATTATCACAGTGAACCCGGCCAATCAGGGTTATAATCAATGGGGCTTACTCTCGTACATGGGCCGCGTGATGTATTCCTATGACGACCGCTACATGCTCAGCGTAACCTACCGCGGTGACGGATCTTCACGTCTGGCCTCTGGTTATCAGTGGAATGCATATCCTGCCATATCTGTTGGCTGGAACATTTCGAAAGAAAATTTCATGAGCTCAGTAACGCAGGTTAACCTTTTAAAATTGAGAGCGGGTTACGGACAAACTTCCAACCAGGCCGTGAACCCGTACGAAACACTCGGCTTGCTGGCGACGCGGCCTTATAACTTCGGCGACGATGTGTATTCTACCGGATTCTACGTGTCCAATGCGCCTAACCCGCGTTTGGGATGGGAATTTTCCAACACATTGAACTTTGGTGTTGATTTCAAGATGTTCAATAACCGCCTGTCTGGTACGGTCGAGTATTACGAGCAGCAAACCAAAAACGTATTGCTGGGCGTAGGGCTTCCGCCAACCTCAGGAGTAGGAAGCTACACTGCGAACATTGGACAGACACAGAACAAAGGCGTCGAGCTGAACCTGAATGGTACGATCCTCGACAATGTAAATGGATGGAGCTGGGACATTGGTTTTAACATTTACACCAACCGGAACAAGCTGGTATCACTCGCTTCGGGACAGCAGCGCGACGAAGGTAACTGGTGGTTTGTAGGTCACCCGATCAACTCAATTTACGATTACGAAAAAGTAGGGCTCTGGCAGGCAGACGATCAATACCGCAACATTCTGGAACCAGGTGGCAATGTGGGAATGATCAAGGTAAAATACACCGGGGATTACAACAGCGATGGAACTCCTACAAGGCCAATCGGCGGCAATGACCGGCAGATCATCAGCATGCAACCAGATTTTCAGGGCGGATTAAATACGCATGTTTCCTACAAAGGATTTGATCTGGGTATTGTGGGTGCATTCAAAAGCGGCGGTTTGCTCAATAGCAATCTATATAGTTCGAACGGTTACCTCAATAACCTGAATTCACGGGCTGGCAATAACGTGCGGGTCGATTACTGGACTCCTGAAAATACGGATGCGAAATATCCTGCACCGGGCGGCATTGGCGGAGATAACCCAAAATATGGATCTACGCTGGGCTACTTTGATGCCTCGTATTTGAAAATCAGAACGATGACATTGGGTTACAACCTCGAACCCAAGCAACTTGAAAAGCTGGGTATCACCAGGCTGCGCGTATACTTTACTGCTCAAAATCCTTTCGTGATGTTCTCGCCCTACCACAAAGAGTCGGGAATGGACCCGGAAACGAACTCTTACGGAAACGAGAATGCGGCAGTGCCTTTATCCAACTCGCTCAGACGTATACTCACAATCGGTACAAATACACCCTCTACCCGAAACTATCTGGTGGGCGTTAACCTGACATTTTAAAACAGTTTGAACATGAAACTCATTCGATCAACAAGTCTTCGCGGCCTCATGCTGCTGGTGCTTTTCTCGGCGGGATGTACCGACATCCTGGAAGAGCAACCCAGGGCGATTTATACGCCTGAATATTTCAAAACAGAAAAAGGTGTTTACGGCGGTCTAACCGGAATGTATGCGCACCTGAGATGGATTTTCGGAAACGCATACTATTATAACTCCTGCGTCACCGGGACCGATGAGGCAACCTGGGGCGCGAGTGGCGGCGGCAGCAATTTTCAGGTACACGACCTTTCAGGCGGCGGGCTGATTATGGCCAACAGCAGCGACGCCAGCAATGTATGGTTTAATGCATTTCCGAATATCAACACGGCAAATGGTGTGATTGAAAACGCGACTGCTGTGGGTATTTCCCCTTCATTGATCGCGGAGGCACGGTTCTTCCGGGCATTTGATTATTTCTTGCTGGTGCAGGCTTTCGGCGGCGTGCCGCTGGATCTGGGCTCGGGGGAGTTGGCATTCAACATTTCCACATTGAGAACCTCAAAGCGCAATACCGTACCGGAAGTATACACAAAAGCCATTTTTCCTGATCTTCTGACGGCAGTAAATGATTTACCTGAAACCGGGCGCGTAAAAGGCGGCGTGACAAAGACATTGGCGCGTCTGTATCTTTCAAAAGCTTATCTGACCTACGGCTGGTGGCTGGAAAACCCGAAGAACATCCCGACCTATCCTGAAACGTCACGTACCGATCCGGACGGACATAATGCACAATGGTATTTCCAGAAGGCTTATGACATTGCGACAGAAGCAATCGCCAATCCGGGTCCGTTCAAATTGCAGGATACTTATTACGATGTAAATCTGGGCTCAAATGACCGGAACAGTGAATTACTGCTTTATGCAGATCATACCGAAACGAGCGAGCTGTACAACGGATCAAGCCTGACCTATGCGGGCGGTGGCGATGCGGACAACTTTGCAGTGTGGATGCTGACGTGGAACTACACAGCTATTACCAGCTCTAAAACAAACTGGACTGCCCCTCAGACCGTCAACTCCGTACAACGCGAAGCCGACCAGTCGCTGGGACGTCCCTGGGTGAGAATGGCGCCGCCGCATGAAGTGTTCAAAAATACATTTGCAGACAAAACCAACGATTCACGTTACGACGGTACATTCACTACCGCCTACCGCGGCAACTGGCCAAAGGCTGGGGTAACCAATGAGTTTTTGTACAATGCAAACAATTTGCAGGTACGTCCCGGACAAGCGATTCTGACGTTCCTGAATGAAGATCCGGCGCAGACCATCGACTATTCGAACTCTGTTTACAAAAGCGGAATGGGCTTGGGCGTGTTGCCGGGAAGAGCGGATTACGTAGTTGCTCCAAGCGCGATCAGCCGACTGGTATACCCTGGTTTGTGGAAATTGGGTACTTATAGAACTGACAATGGAACTGGCCTGGGCCAGCCTAATGCGGCTAACACGCGTCCTTTTAACATCACCAAATTCTCCGAACTTTACTTCATCGCTGCCGAGGCGGCTGTAAAAGGTGCTACGCCACAGGCAGGAAAAACGGCCCGCGACTTGATCAATGTGATCCGCGCCCGCGCTGGAAAATGGCGTTGGAACAACCAGGGAAATGTCGAAAAAATCGCAGATAACAGCGCCGCGATGATTGCCGCCACGCCTGCGACAATCACGATCAACTATCTCCTGGCAGAACGTTCCCGTGAATATTACGGAGAAGGCTATCGCTGGTATGATCTGGTACGCACCCAAACATGGAAAGAACTCGCAGCCAGCTACACCATCTGCGGCCCAGGCGTAGGCGACCACACTCCGGTGACGTACAAACGTACTATTGAGAACTACCACTACCTCCGTCCAATCCCGCAAGGGCAGCTGGATAACCTTGATATCACTGCGGCTGAAAAGGCAGCTTATCAAAATCCGGGGTATATGTAGCGGATCTTTGTCACCCTGAGCGCACCGGGCCGCCGGGCGGTCGAAGGGACAAGCGATAACGCCAGTTCCCTTCGACTGCGCTCAGGGTGACAAAAAGTAAAAAGCAAGTTGGAAGAAACATTATTACAAAATTGAATTACTAAAAACGCTGTCCCCATTTTAGTTGATACCCCCCAGGACGCGTTTTACCTTCAAGGAATGAGAAATAAATCTTCGTTGAGCCTGACACTGTTAGTTGCGCTTTTGATGTCCTTTTCATCAAAAGCGCAAACTGCTAAGAACCCGGTTATTTTCGCTGATGTGCCCGATGCCGCCATGATCCGTGTCGGCAAAACGTATTATATGAGCAGCACCACGATGCACATGAGCCCCGGTTTGCCGATTATGAAATCGACAGATCTGGTGAACTGGAAGCTGGTGAGCTATGCGTATGATACGCTGGCCAACATGGACGAGCTCAATCTCGTAAATGGCAAAAGTACCTACGGCAGAGGCTCCTGGGCAAGTAGTATCCGGTTTCACAATGGCCTTTACTACGTCACCACTTTCGCCCAGACCACTGGGAAAACCTACATTTTCACCACCAAAAACATAGAGAAAGGCCCCAGGAAAGTTTCTTCTTTCAAGCCTTCCTACCACGATCACTCACTGTTTTTCGACGATGATGGACGGGTTTACCTCATTTACGGTGCCGGGAAAATCAAAATGGTGGAACTGGAAGCAGATGCTTCGGGGGTTAAGGCGGGTGCAACCGAGCAGGTGATTATTGAGAATGCCAGTTTGCCTTCCGGTAGCGGGCCCGGGCTGCCTGCCGAGGGGTCGCAGCTGTTTAAGGTAAATGGCAAATATTACCTTTTCAACATTTCATGGCCGCGCGGCAAAATGCGGACGGTGATCATTCACAGAGCTGACAAAATCTCCGGCCCCTACGAGGGTCGCGTGGCTTTGGAAGATCTGGGCGTGGCGCAAGGTGGGCTGATCGACACGCCGGACGGGAAATGGTTTTCCTATCTTTTTCGCGATTACGGCGCCGTGGGGCGCATACCGTACTTAGTTCCGGTGAAATGGGAAGATGGCTGGCCGGTGCTGGGCGAAAATGGCAAAGTGCCAGAAATGCTGGATCTGCCTGCCAGTAAAGGATTGTCGCCCGGGATCGTGGCTTCGGACGAATTTACCCGCAAAAAGGGCGAACCTGCATTGCCGCTGGTCTGGCAATGGAACCACAATCCCGACAATAACTTATGGTCGGTCCATGAGCGTAAGGGATTTCTCAGGTTAAAGACTGGCCGCATTGATACTTCATTTGTCAGCGCTAGGAACACATTAACACAGCGCACCTTTGGTCCGCAATCCTCCGCGTCCGTTTTGCTCGAACTTTCAAATATGAAACAAGGTGATTTGGCGGGTCTGGGGCTTTTGCAGAAAAACTATGGATTTGTGGGAATCCGGGCAGGAAAAGGATCTTACTCGCTTGTGGTAGTCACAAATGTAAATGGAAAAGAACAGGAAACCGAAAGCATTCCATTTACACACAATAAGGTTTATTTAAAGGCAGCGTGTGACTTTAAAGACAAGACAGACACTGCGCGTTTCTTTTACAGTCTGGATGGGAAAGCCTGGCAGCCGGTCGGCGGACCTTTGAAAATGTCTTACACAATCCCGCATTTCATGGGATACCGTTTTGGTCTTTTTAATTATGCTACCAAAGAGGTCGGCGGCTATGCAGACTTCGACTATTTCCGTCTCACGGATTCTATTTCAAATTAAAATCAGTGTTACCGAATTCATTGATGAGCATTTTACGAATTGTCCTCGTACTGATCTTACTACCAAACCTGCTTCTCGCGCAGATCCGATTGCCGCAGCTTGTCTCGGACAATATGGTCTTGCAGCGCGACGAGCCTGTAACGGTTTGGGGTTGGGCAGCACCGAAAGAGAAAGTTACCATTACATTCAAAAACAAAACTTACCGCACCGTAGCCAATGCAGATAGCAGCTGGAAAATGGCATTACCAGCTCAGCCCGCCGGGACCGGATTTGACATGATAATTAAAGGTAAAAACCAGATTCGGATCAAAAATATCGCATTCGGTGACGTGTGGCTGTGCAGCGGGCAGAGCAATATGGTAATTAATATGGAGCGTGTTAAAGAACGGTTTCCCGAGGACATTGCTTCTGCCAATTATCCCGACATCCGTAACTTTTTTATTCCAACTAAAACAGACCTGAAGGGTCCGAAACAGGATTTACCGCCTTCGCAATGGAAAGCTGCCACTGCGGCCGACATGCTCAGTTTTGGCGCAGTTTCCTACTTTTTCGCGCGCGATTTGTACGAGCAATATCACGTCCCCATCGGCATTATCAACAGCTCGGTAGGCGGGACGCCCATTGAAGCCTGGATCAGCGAGCAGGGTTACCATGATTTTGGTGACATTCAAAAGGTGATCAGTCAAAATAAGGATTCGAGCTATGTGAATGCGCACACATTCAGACCCATGACTTTACAATTCTCCAAAACGGATAACAAAGATGCCGGACTGGATGCGCATTGGGAACGCGAAGATTATAAACCAAAAGGCTGGCGAAATTTTAATATTCCCGGGTATTGGGAAGATCAGGGATTAAAAGATTTGAATGGTGTGGTCTGGTTTCGAAAGGACATTGAGGTTCCTGCGCATTGGGCGGGCAAATCTGCCAAATTGTTCATGGGGCGCATTGTGGATGCGGATGAAATCTTTGTGAATGGTAGAAAAGTA
>NZ_JBHYGF010000555.1:0-1178 GCF_051859145.1 Dyadobacter sp. | reverse complement strand
AAAACTGGCATTTGAGTATCCGTAAATTATAAAGATCACTAGGAAGCGGTACTGAGCTCCTGCCTGTTAGTTTTTTGTAATGCTCATTCCAGACAATAAAGGGCAGCGTTTTAAAGGTTTGTCCAAGAATGATGGAAGTAATCCAGCCTAATAGCAATAACAATCCGTACATTAAGGTCCATTTGGCGCTGATACTGTGATGCGCAACTGGAATGGTCATAAGTGCGGCAATCAGAAAAATGAAGGATACCAGCGTGTGTTTCATTGGTAAATCTATTCGTTTTCGGAGCCTGTTTTTAAACACATCATACAGGAAGTAAAGCCAGGCGATAATGCCCAGGCCGCAGACAAAAGCGTAAAGCATATCCCGGCCTGCATTGCTGTTGAGGTGGTTATCAAAAAGAAACAGGATCAAACCTGTATTCTGTAATATCCATGCAGCCTGCACCCATTTGGTTTTCCCGGATTTGGAAACTAAAAACATCGGCACAAGCTTAATGCTGACACCTGTGATCAGCTGTAAAAACCATCCCGCAAGTCCGGCATGTGCATGAAGTTTCATGATATCCAGGTGATTTCGGCTCATGAAAGGATACCTTAGGTTGATAGCAAGGCAAAGCCCTAATGTAACTGTTACCAGCAGCCAGAGCGCCGAGCTGATCAAAAACCTTTGATGAATCAAATGATTGTTAGTGCTTTGTGCAGTAAACAGTACGTTTAATGCATAGCAGAAGGTTGCCATTAAGACCAGGGAGCCGCCGGTCATCATAATCCCTCCTGCCTTGAACCACCAGAAAGCCGGAATCAGATGTGCGATACCAGCAGCAAGCAGAATGTACGAAAGGATAGCAAGGCGTCTGCTGTACAGATCGCGCTCGCATAAAACAGGCAGAAGCTCGTACGCAGCACCGAAGATGACCATCGTGCCCCAGCCCAATGCAGCCGTATGGACAACAGCCAGCAGATGCGGGCTAAAATAATGCCGGGTCAAATCCTCTGCTGACAGAAATAACAGTATAGTCAGCACCAGAAAAAACACGGCACCTGTGGCGTAGAAAGGCAGCACAATCCAGGCCGGAGGCGCTTTCCCGATATGAGTGTCGCTCATTTCTCTAAGCCGTTTTTATAAATCAAGAGCCGAACTTCACCTTCTGGCAGATTAAGAACATGTACGCCGA
>NZ_JBHYGF010000554.1:0-1269 GCF_051859145.1 Dyadobacter sp. | reverse complement strand
AAGTAAGGTTTCGGGTAAAGTACACAGCGATGTCCGCACAAGATTTGACCGGGGCGAGGCGAATGTAATCGATGTACTCGGACAAATTGCCGGAAAAGCAGAACAAGGAAGAGCAGCATTACTGGAAGGTCGCTCCGACGATCTGCACCAGTTGATGAATGAGAATTTCGACCTTCGCTGTCAGATCTATAATGTCCCCGAATCCAATAAAAGGCTGATCAATGCAGCCCGAGCCTGCGGTGCCTCAGCCAAATTCGCCGGCTCAGGCGGCACGATCATCGGGATATACCGCGACGATGATATGCTCAATCAGCTTTTTGTGCAGTTGAAAAAGCATAACGCTAGGGTGATAAAGCCGTTTGTAGTTTGAGTCGGCTGTCGGCTGTCGGCTGTCGGCGAAAGAGGCTGCCAATGTGCTTTTTTACTTATTAAATCAATAAAACTGGCCCGCACGGGCTGATAATTATTCACTCAAAAAAGCCGAAGGCCGATAGCCGACGGCCGATAGCCAACCTATGATTCGCAAAGCCGTAATACCTGCTGCCGGACTTGGAACCCGGTTTTTACCAGCTACCAAATCGATGCCGAAAGAAATGCTTCCGATTATCGATATTCCAACTATTCAATATGTTGTACAGGAAGCTGTCGATTCCGGTATTGAAGATATCCTGATCATTTCCGGGAAAGGAAAGCGGGCCATTGAAGACCATTTTGACAGAAACGTAGAGCTGGAAACCAGGCTGGAAGAAAAAGAAGACCTGCTTTGGTTTAATGAAATGCGCCGCCTGGCAGATATGGCCAATGTACATTTTGTTCGCCAAAAAGAAGCAAATGGATTGGGAGACGCGATTTACTATGCGCGCCACCATGTCGGAAATGAACCTTTCGCAGTTTTGCTTGGAGATACCATTATGGATTCGGTAATTCCGGTTACGCAACAATTGATGGACACTTACGAACAATACGGCGGCTCGGTAATTGCCGTGGAGCAGGTTCCCGCGAATAAGGTTAACCGGTACGGGATTGTGGGTGGAAAAACGTTAAGTGACTCCATTATGGAGCTTTCAACACTTGTAGAGAAACCTGCAATCGAGTCGGCTCCCTCTAACCTCGCGATTGCTGGCCGCTACATTCTTACCCCGGAAATTTTCAATACAATCGAGCAGACTCCAAAAGGGAAGAACAACGAAATTCAGCTGACAGATTCGATGCTCCTGCTTTTGAAGCGTGAAAATATTTACGCCCACCATATTGAAGGCAAGCGCCACG
>NZ_JBHYGF010000553.1:0-1318 GCF_051859145.1 Dyadobacter sp. | reverse complement strand
CATTGTTACACTTCTTGTTTTCTGATATTCCTTCAAAACCAAAAGATCCTGATCACCGGTTATCAGGAAATCAGCTTTACAGTATTCACATATACCCAGCAGGTAATTATCATCCGCATCCCGAACCAGTTCAGGTATTATCCCTGTTTTGGTTCTCTTCAAAAACTTCAATGCGATGACCTTAAAACGGTTTACCTGCCTGTGTGTAATGTATTTTGAGAATTTTGGACGTTCAATTACGTGACTAAACTCATCCATTAACTCGGCGGAATAGAAGACCTGAAAGTCTGGATTTTTGAAAATGTTATAATAAAGAAATCGGCGGGATTTTCGACTGATACAAGCAGATACGTACCAGTTAGCATCAAGGACAATGCTGCGCTTTTTGTTTCTTTTCATTCCGGTACGCATTGATTTCATCTTGAATCTCCTGGGTAGAAATTTCGACATCAGGAAGCGCTGCGTCGAGTTCTTCAAAGAGTTGGTCAATCATGCGATCCTGAATCTTTTTGGCAATAGCCAAACGTGCCTTTGCCGGAAAGGTTTCAAAGGTTTTTATAAATTCAGTCTGTGTCATTGCATTACTTGCGCTCATTTCCTTCAATTTTAAAACAATTTAATCATTTTACCTTAAAGACCCGCGATAGCTTTCGGGTTGGCTAAAATCAATTTCTGCAATGCAGCAATGCGCAATTCCAAAGTTCATTTACGCTTAAACGACCTTGTTATTGATTTGAACGTTTGAAGGTTGTTTGCGAAATCGTTGTTTGTGGAGCCGATGATGATGTAGTACAAATTGTCGCTGAACAGTACAGCCTGGTAAACTTGCTCATCCTGGCCCGTATTCTTGTTTTTGGCAATGCCGCTTAACTCATAACCCTCGATTCCATCTACGCTGAGGGTACTTACCGAATCTATGCTGAGCCCCGGGTATAGTTGATGCGCGCGGCCTAAGCAGAAAAGTTTTTTGTCTTCAATTTCCAATCGGGAGAGTGACTTTGAGAGAATGAAAGATGTTCTGTCGGCAGACTCGGTCGGTACTTTTCCGTCAATATTATAGATCAGCGCATTCGCTGCATTCTTGGCAAAAACCAGCTTGGTTCCCGCGGTGCTGATTTGGAAATCAACTGCTTCAAAAGGATCCACTTTTTTCCCGGCATCGAAATAGGCGCCAAGAATTGACTCTTTGATCTGCTTTCCAACTTCCGGTAAATCTTGCGGGTAAGCTCCGTTGATCATCACGCTCTCCTCGTTGCTGCCAAAACAGAGAATTAATTTGGCGTACACATTTCCATACGCACTTTGTGTGCCGGTCAGG
>NZ_JBHYGF010000552.1:0-1436 GCF_051859145.1 Dyadobacter sp. | reverse complement strand
GTAAATACAGCCGAGGCCCCTTATTGCTGCTGGAACTGTCGCGCGTATTGGTTGCGATTATCTTAATGGGTTTTCTGCTTAATTCTTTCTTTTCCACACCAACCGCATTGACTGTGGCGGCAGCAATTATGCTACTCGGTTTTGCCATTTTTTATAGAAGGTTACAGCTGTTTTACAGCAAGATCGAAGATCGTTTTTTACAAAACCTGAATGCAAGACAATTGGAAGGCAGCGGCAAATCGAAGCGGATACTACTTCCCTGGGACGCTCACTTTGCATTTCTTGAAGTAAGCGCCGATTCCAATCTGATAGGGAAAAGCTTACAGGAGCTCAAAATCAGGGAAAATTTCGGCATTAACGTAGTGCTCATTGAACGCGGAAGCAAAACGATCTATTTACCAAAACCCACGGAAGTACTTTATCCCTGCGACCGCATTGAGGTTATTGGTACCGACGACCAGCTGGATATGTTCCGCGGGCACGTTGAAATCAGCACTACCGGCGATGTTTATATGGCGCACGAGGACACCGTCGTGCTGGAAAGGATTGAGGTCAGAAATGAATATGATATCCGCGGGAAATCAATCAGGAACAGTGGTATCAGAGAGAAAACGCATGGAATGATCGTTGGACTGGAAAGAAATGGCGAGCGCATCCTGAACCCCGATTCGTCGATGATCATCGAAAACCACGATGTGCTCTGGATCGCCGGCGACAGGGACCTGATCAAAGAATTTGTAAATACCAAAACCACCGACAGTACGGAAGCAATGACCAGCTCTATCTCCTGAGCAAACCTTGCAACCCGCCGGTATGGACTGCAACAATAACGGTTCCCTTCCGGAAATAACCTTTTTGAACCAAATCAAAAAGGCCAAAGAACATTTTGCCCGTATATACCTGCTCTAACTGAATATCAAACCTGGTTTTGAAATCGTCAATAAAAGTTAGCAATTCGGAGTTCCATTTGGCATAACCTCCATAATGATAGTCGGTTTGTAATTCCAGGCTTCCCTGATTGGCAAGGCCGCTGGTCAGAGCTGCAATATCGTTGCGGAGAAATCCGCCGCCTTTTAACACGGGGAATGCGAGCACATCGGCGCCGGAGGATAATATCCCAGCCGCAGTACCGCCCGTACCAGCAGCTACACAGAAACAATCCGGTACTCTCCCCAACTGAGCAGCTACCTCAGCCACCATTTCTCTTACGCCGGGAAGCGCAAGAGAAGTTGTTCCACCTTCGGGTATGATATAGGGATTTCCAAACTGGTCTGAAAGGCCGGCCAGGTAATCAGGAGCTTGCCGCTGCTTATATTCCTCCCTTGATACGAAATGCAGCTGCATATCTTTACCTCTGCAAAACTGCAATGTGGCACTCTCTTCGGCAGGCTGTTCCCCTCTTACAATCCCGATCGTATCTAATCCCATTGCTGAAC
>NZ_JBHYGF010000551.1:0-1477 GCF_051859145.1 Dyadobacter sp. | reverse complement strand
GGTTGCTATGTTACTGACGGATATGTAAAACGTAACAACAAGATCCGCGTGGTTCGTGACGGTATCGTTCTTTACACAGGAGAGATCGACTCATTGAAACGTTACAAAGACGATGTTCAGGAAGTGAGAAACGGTTATGAATGTGGTTTAAGTATCAAAAACTACAACGATATCGAAGTTGGTGACATCATCGAAAGCTTCGAACTGCGTGAAGTGAAAAGAACACTTTAATCCGGTTAGCCGGTCAGCATTTATAAATAGCCTGTTCCAATCCGGAGCAGGCTATTATTTTTTAGAAGGATAATTAAGCAGTACATCCGCACCTGTCTCCCCATTCAAATAGCGCAGGGCCAATGCAGCCATAGTTCGGGTAGTGGCAGAAGAAGAATCATCCAGCAACTGATCATAACTGTTGTCCTGCTCACTTAGAATGCAGATTGCTTTCTCGTAAGCTTCTGCTAATTCACTCCCATTTCCTGAGTCCGACAACCTTTGCCGTAACCGACTAACTACGTCATTTACCTCATCATCCGTCGGTGTCGCATGTTCAAAATCTTTCTGCTCAGAAGAATTCATATAGTTGTTTGTTAGGTATTAAATGGAGACAGTTTTGAGCGTTTGTGTGAAAACAGCGCAGCATTCCTGGTACAAATCAGCATTGCCTTTATTAAGTCGCCAGAGATACCGGTCAATTTCCCTGAGATAGACGCGTGCAAATCCGCTGTCACTTTCAGCAATGGAGCCGATGTTATCAATGATGTCAGCATACTTGACAGTTTGTGAAACGGGTTTAGACGAAATAATCCGGGAAGCTTCCAGCTGTTTTCGATGCGCCCGGTTGAGCTGAGGATACTTGGCACTCGTGTACTTGTCAGTGAGATCATCTACTGCGGAAAGTATCTGCGCATCTTCCCTGACGCTATAACCCAATCTGATCAACAAGCCGGAAAGTGTGGCCAGGGAACATGGCGTATCTTCGATAAGGTCATGGCAAAGCGCAATTTCTGTTTCACAATTGTCATTTTCATACCGGCTCACCTTGTCCGCTACACTCAGCAAATGAGTATAATAAGGCTTGCCGGAATATTTCCGCACCTGAGTTCCGTGCATTTCTTTGACAAAATCAAACAGCAGCCACTGCCTCTCCGTAAGTTCCATACCTTTTCCTTAATGCGATGTTGAGCGTAATTTTTTGCATTATATCCGCTATTGCCAAACTAACAAGCGATCTGCTCCAAGATAAGTCTCTCAGGCTGAATTGCGCCTGGAAGCCAACAATCCTGCGGGAACATTCAGCTCGCCTGTTTCAGGGTCAATCAAACCGTTTTTCTCATCTTCTATGTTAGTAGCCTGAGTGTAAACATCCCCTGAAATGTCCCGCTTTCGAAGTTCTGCTTTATAAAGTGCGATCTGATTGGCGCGGGAGGCATCATCCTGAGGGCCGCCGTAATCTTTAAAACCAAACCCACCCCATTCA
>NZ_JBHYGF010000550.1:0-1508 GCF_051859145.1 Dyadobacter sp. | reverse complement strand
GAAGGGGATGTGACCATTGTCTCAGTTGTCAAAGAGGTACTGGTGGTTGAAAAGCGCCTGATGCTCGTAGAAGAACTGCATATTACCAGGCACCATCATCAAGAGCAACAGAGCTTTACAGAGACGTTACGGAAAGAAGAAGTGACCGTCTTCAGGAACGCCTCTGGCACAGATGTTTAATGTCAAGTCGTAATTCAATAAACTGAAACCTTTTAAATCAACAATCATGGCTAATACAGTAGTTGGAATTTTCGAAAAAGCAATCGATGCCCAGCAAGCGCGAAGTTATTTACTGGCAAACGGATTCTCATCCAGTGAAGTCGATATTACAACGTCATCATACGATTCAGATACGATAGTACCAGCTGTTAAAAAAGATAATGAAGATTTTGGTGACCGCATCGGAAACTTCTTCAAAGATCTTTTTGACGGAGATGAAGATGAAACCCGGCGTTACTCAGAAGCGGCAAGACGTGGGACAATTGTCACGGTGCATACAGCAAGTGCGGAGGGCGCGGAAACAGCTGCAAATATTTTGGACCAATATGGCGCGGTCAATGTAAATGACACTGCTGTTAACTATTATGAGTCAAACCAGACAAATCCCGGTGCAGTTACCGATGTACCTGTAAATTCTTATACTGACAATTCAGTTGACCCTTACCCAAACAGGTCGCTTAATACCGTTTCAGGCAGCTCAATAGGATCGGAAGGTCCAACAGAATCTTTACCGGTAATCAAAGAGGAATTGCAGGTTGGAAAGCGTGAGATTGAAACGGGTGGCGTGCGTCTAAGAAGCCGCATTATCGAGCGTCCTGTTCAGGAAAGCGTCCGGCTTCGTCAGGAGCAGGTAAATGTTGAAAGGACGCCTGTCGACAGGGTTGCATCCGAGTCAGATTTCGATACTTTCAAAGAAGGGACTATTGAAATGAAAGAATATGCGGAAGTGCCGGTTGTAAACAAGGAAGCACGGGTAGTAGAGGAGGTGAGCCTGAACAAAACCGTAGATGAGCGCCAGGAAGTAATTAATGAAACTTTGCGTAGTACTGAGGTTGAAGTTGAGGACCTTTCAGATGAAGAAAGGCTCAGAAGATCCCGCTTGGATTTATAATCGATATAAGCATTACATTATAAGGCACCCATCCCGGTGCCTTTTTTGTTACACTGCCTTATAAATCCATTCTCACCAAGTCAGCCAATTTCTGCGGTGCTACCGTACAATAGGCCGTCGTGAGGGCATCTTTAAATAGATCCTGATGCACTTTTTCCATTTCGATCAGCGTCCATCCCTGCTTGCCCCACTTATTATCCACAGGAAAAATGACTGTCTGGTCGCCTGAGCAGAATACGCTCTGATCAACCTCTGATAATTTGATACTCGCCCGTTTCAGCTGCTCATCGTAGGTAGCAAATATCTTCTTCTTCACCCGGAAAGAAATCTTTTCGAAGTGTGGCTCCTGGGTGACTTCGGGGAAAGTCAAGGCCATTTCTCTTATTTGATTAAAAGT
>NZ_JBHYGF010000549.1:0-1520 GCF_051859145.1 Dyadobacter sp. | reverse complement strand
GATGTTTTTGAATGAATATACGAATATAAGTAAGATTGGAAATGTTACCAATTCTGGATTAAAGAATGAATAATTGTAACTTATATACCACTAAATATGTCCTTTTTAGCCTAAAATGGCCATTTCATTGTTATTTTTTAATATTTCATATACCTAAATTAAGAACCCTTTTTTTTGTGAAAAAATTAATATCTTTTTGTACAAACGAACGAGTAAAAAAAATTTCACCGCGCTTATGCTACCAGTTTTTGGCTGTGCTGCGAACCGAATTGTGTTATTTGTACACCCTTTGATATCAGTGCCGGCTATCTACTCACCTAACTATTAATCTATGTAATAAACTTTCCAAACTACTCTTTCCTATTTGTAGACAGGCTTCCCGGAGATGGAAGTAATGCAAGCTCTACGTTCCGTGCTTATACGGTTAAGCAACTTTATAATACCACTTTCTAACTCTAAATTTTAATCTATGAGATTTTCTACTGAATGGATACCTCGTGTCATTTCGCGCGGTGTTTTTTCACTTATCCTTCTCGTTGCGACTGTCATGATCGCTCATGCGCAGAATACAGTCAAAGGCAGGATCAAGGATGAGCAAGGCCAGGCATTACCGGGCGTGAGCGTTGTTGTCAAAGGGACCACAGCAGGAACTGTTACCGATAATGAAGGCAATTACTCCGTGAATGCGGACAGAAATTCGACATTGGTGTTTTCTTTCATCGGTTACCTTACACAGGAAATCGAAATTGGAACCAGAAATAATGTTGATATCACATTGGCTGCCGATACCAAAGCGCTTGAAGAAGTTGTAGTTGTGGGTTATGGTACAGCCAAGAAGGCAACACTGACCGGTTCTGTAACAGCTGTAAAAGGAGCTGAGCTTCAAAAAGCACCTGCTGCCAACCTTTCCAATACATTAGGTGGTCGTCTTCCGGGTATTTCTGCGGTACAAAGCAGCGGTGAGCCTGGCTACGATGGTTCTGCGATCCGTATCCGTGGTACCAACTCACTGGGTAACAGCAACGCACTGATCGTTGTGGATGGTGTTCCAAACAGAAGTGGTGGTTTGGACCGCATTAATCCTGCTGACATTGAAAGTATTTCCGTTCTGAAAGATGCAGCAGCTGCGATTTACGGTTCACGTGCAGGTAACGGGGTAATCCTGATTACTACCAAACGTGGAAAAACCGGCAAGCCGCAATTGTCTTACGATATGAACTTCGGGGTTTCGCAGCCAACGCGTACACCTGAAATGTCGAATGCATCTGAATATGCAACTATCCGTAACGAATTGCAGATTTATGATAACCTCCCCGTAGGAGAGTGGCAGGGTGCATTGCAAGGCTTTAACACAACCGGATCTTACAAAAGAATCGATAACGGAAACGTGATCAATGCCGTTTTCAATCCGGATGATATGAAGAAGTTTGCAGATGGATCTGATCCCTACCTGCACCCGAATACAGACTGGTACGGTTCAGTTTTGAGAAAATGGGCTCCTCAGCAGCGTCATAATGTGC
>NZ_JBHYGF010000548.1:0-1561 GCF_051859145.1 Dyadobacter sp. | reverse complement strand
AAAAAGAGATAATCGCCGCGCTCATGAAACTCATTCATCGGTATCGCGACCTTATTCACCAGGTACTCCCGCATATAAAGCGGCATTCCCGACTCATAGAAGTATTGGGAAGGTTGGATGAAGTTGCGCTTTTCAAGCTGTTTGAGAATGCGCTGCGCGATTTGCATCGGGTATTCGTCCTCAATGGACAGCTCCGTCTCCCGCTCCACACGGATCGTGTAGCTTTCAAGCACATTAAATCCGGGAAAAAGCAAAGGCAGGTTTTCACGAATGATATCTTCAATAAAAGTCACGTGTTTCTTCCCGTCCCATTCAGGCAATTCCAGAAACCTCCCGAAAGGTTCAGAAGGTATATTAACCGTAGCATACCAATCCTCCTCAGAGTCTTCCAAATGCTGCAGACGCACAACCAGGTACAATTGCTTTGATTCGAAAATTGGCGTTTTGGATGATCTTTTGGCATCTAAAAACACGGGCTGCAAATACCTGAAAAGCTTGTCAATAAAGAACTTCCTGATAAATGCCAGGTGTTCGGTCGCGAAAGCTTCTCTATAATATAAATGCACTCCCTGCTCTTTCAGTCCCGGCAAAATACTGCCTATCAGGATCTCGTTGAACTCACGAAGCTGATTCTCAATGGTTTCGCTTACGTGTTCGAGCAGCGACTCGGGGAAGAGATATAATTTTGAACGGATATCATTGCTGACTTCACACATCGCCAGGAGATTGGGAATCCTGACCCGGTAAAATTCCTTGGTCTGATAGGCATACATTCCAAGAAAGCGGAGCCGCTCCCTCATCGGCACTGTTTCGTCGTTTGCTTCCAGTAAAAATCGGTAGTTATTGGACAGCCAACTCAGATTGGTATCAAAGTAGGGATAAGCAACATCTATCATTTAGGCGGGGTGAAAAAGATTCAAATTTGGTCACAATATAAATACATTTGAGTGGTAAGGGTATAACTTTGCACCATAAAATATAACCCTGTACGATCATCGTTCACTGTTATATTTTGCTTAAAATTTAATTTCAGTTGCATATGCGTTATCAATTATTAGGCCGGTCGGGCCTCAGGGTTTCCGAGGTTTGTCTTGGAACTATGACCTTTGGAAAAGAATGGGGCTGGGGGGCAGATAAACATGAGAGTTACAAAATTTTTGAAGCATTTGCTGCCGCGGGAGGTAACTTCATCGATACAGCAAACAGATACACAGAAGGTTCTTCCGAAAAGTATGTAGGCGAATTCATTGAAGCAGATCGCGACCGCTGGGTACTAGCTACCAAATACACGCTGAAAGACAAAAATGACGACCTGAACTTCGCGGGCAACCACCGCAAGAACATGATGCGTTCGGTAACTTCCAGTCTTAAACGACTCAATACCGATTACATTGACCTGCTCTGGGTGCATTTATGGGATAATACAACGCCGGCCGAAGAGGTAATGCGCGGCCTCGATGATCTTGTGACACGAGGTTTGGTACACTATATCGGTATATCCGACACACCTGCCTGGATTGTTTCTCAGGCAAATACAATTGCGGATTTCAGAGGTTGGAAT
>NZ_JBHYGF010000547.1:0-1570 GCF_051859145.1 Dyadobacter sp. | reverse complement strand
TTGAGTACAACCGATTTCTTCTGGTCGCTCGCTTCCATTGCGCCGGCTGTAATGGTTACCGCTGTGAGCTGGTTGATACTTTCGGCAAGTGAAACCGACTTTTGAATGGGCTGGCCGGTGCATTCGATCTTTATCTCCTGTGTTTTAAATCCAAGCGCCTGCACGCTTAGGATCTGCGCGTCGGCTTCGTCTGTGGAAAAGGAGAAATTGCCCTCATTGTCAGAAGAAGTCCCGTCGTAAGTTCCCTTCAAAACGACATTTGCACCTGGAATTGATACGCCTTTTGTATCTGTGATCTTGCCGGATACCAGCGTTTGGGCTGTGAGCCGGAGTGCGATTATAATCAGGAGGAAAGTGAGGCAGCTTTTCATTTTTGCGCTTTGTTTTGACCAAAGTTGCGCATTGAAAAAACGGCTGCGAAAAGGAGGTTACCGAAGTGCAGAAGTTGCAGGATGAACTCCCGTTTTTAGCAGACAAAGCGTAGCGCATTCCGTCACGAAAAGCTGTGACCGATTCCACGGTTTGCTCTACAACCCAGAGCTATTTTACACTTTTTTTGAGAAAGTTATAATTATTCTCCGCTACAAGGTAAAGTGCTTGTTTACAATAGTTTATTCCTCTATTTCTCCTTACTGCCATGTCAAAAGTGTTCCTTTTGCGCATAGGTGCGGATTATCTTCTGGCACAGCTGGCACGCTTCTTTAAATAACCCTTGCAAAACAGTTTCAAACAACAGACAACTCCAACTAAAATCAATATGGTAGCTTCACTAGGTAACAACGCAATTGACACACTAAAACCAGGCGCAGTACTTACAGTAACAGGTGCCCATACTGAAAAGGATGCCCATCAGCAAATAGCTGAATTCCTGCAGTCGAGCAACAGAAACGATCTGGATTATTTCCCGATTTCAAAAGATTACTTTCTGGTGTACACGAAGGCAGCGGGCGCTACAAACGGAGTTGCCTAAGATTTAATTTCGATTTTAGAACATGGTACAATCAGGTACATTTAAGTTATTGGGGCAACAGCTCATTGATATCATTATCCACAAAGACGACGTAGTTGAAATAGCACCCATTGAGAAAGATCAGGGTTGCATTATTTACCTGAAAAACAAAGTCCCTTACGCAGTAAGTGAAAGCCAGCGGGAGGTTTATCAGAAGTTAAACTGGGTTGCAGCATAATATTAATCTATTGGCATGGAAAAGGAAGAGAGGCTTCGGGGCGACCGGGGCCTCTTATTTTTTGTGTCAAATACGCCACTTCCCGAACCGCAGCGCATTAACTCACGTTAGAGGGTAGCTACACCACAAAGTTCAAATGCCAAAAAAGACATACTTCTTCCTGATTTTGATCCTGGGAAGTCTTACCGCACTCGGTCCGTTTTCGATCGATATGTACCTGCCGGGATTCCCCGCTATTGCCAAAGATCTTCACACCACAGCCGCAAAAGTTTCGCTTTCACTCTCGGGATTCTTCATTGGAATCTCGCTCGGACAGCTTCTTTACGGTCCGTTACTGGATCGTTTTGGAAGAAAAAAGCCGCTTTTCATCGGATTGATCATTT
>NZ_JBHYGF010000546.1:0-1592 GCF_051859145.1 Dyadobacter sp. | reverse complement strand
AATTTATAAAAACAAATATTTTTGTTTCGATGATTATTGAAATAATGCAAGGAGGTCATTGTGTTAATTTAAAGTGCACGCATGGTACATGCATGGTACATGTATAGTACATGCATCTACGCATTTTGAAGAATATTGTGAGTAATTTTTCTTCTTCTTAAATTATAGTACACGCATAATACTCGTAAAGTACCGGCATATATCATTGTTTATTATGCGAAAAGGGGTTTGATCAACCTGCCGAGCTTCATTACTTATTTTTGTACAATTTTTTGAGTCACATTCTATCAGAAGAAGGATATTTTATTACAAGAGGTGTTAATCGAAGACCTTTTTTAAGGTACTTTTGCTTAAACTTTTTAGAGTCGTAATAGCAAGCTATGTTTTCACCCGGTTAAAATATTACTTCGTTTATTTTACCCTCCGAAAACCGCTTGCCCCCTGGGAGTCAATTCGCCCTCCGGCTCATTGTAGAAAAATGGAAAAGAAAGAAAGAGCTAAAAAAGCGGGGAGACCTAAGCTCGCCGCAAACCAGGTGAGAGTAAAAGTGACCCTGATGCTAACGCCTGATGAGATCACTAAGTTGAAAGCTGAGCAGGAAGGATCCATGGTTGACTTCACTGTTTTTTGCAGAGAGAAACTGCTTAACCGAGAATCTAAGATATTGCGCCGGCCAATTCCGGAGGATGTCAAAGCTGAAATGACCAACATTCTTCGTATGGCAGGAAGTGTGCTTTTGCTTGCAAAAAATACATCTGCCGACACCGTAATTTCGGATGAGTTTCGAAACATGGCGGCTGGTCTAAAACGCATGGTTCAAAGGGCAGATTTTTCGATCAATGAAATGGTTCTAAGCCAAAGTCTGATTGCCAGTATTGCTTCCTTATTTATCAAAATTGAAAAATTGGTCAATAAGCTAGACAGAGACTTAGAGCCGGTGGCCGAAATTGATCTACTGCTACAAAAAATCAGGGAAAAGCTTCACTCATTTACTGATATGTATAATGTTACCAGTGATTTAAAATGATTGGAAATATTGGTAAATCTGGTGGTGACTTTCTAAACGCTATGATATACTGTAAGTATGATCGAAGCAGCGTTGATGAAAACGGGGATTTAAAAATCAGGGGTGAGCTGGTTTATTTTCAAAACATCACCGCATTAGAATTGTATGGTCCAGACATAGACCTAAGTTACATCGCTGATGAACTTCATGCTGTGGCAGACCAGAACACCAGGACAAAAAGCCCTGTTGCGCATGTTAGCTTTTCTTTCCCGCCAGGTGAAAGCCCATCCAATGAAGTTTTGCAAAATATTGTGAAAGATTACGCAAAGGAATTTGGCTTAAAAGAGAATGGACTTGTTTCTTATAAACATGTTGACAAAGAACACGAGCACATACATATTATAGCAAACAAGATAAATGAGCTGGGAAAGAATACTGTTTCAACCAGTTATGATTTTTTAGATATGGGCCATTTTTCCAGAAAAATGGAGAATAAGTATGGCCTTCAATCCACTAAACAAATGGATAGTTTATTGATTGATGGCAAAACAGAAAGGAAAAGCAACCCGATCCATGCGCAGCTGAG
>NZ_JBHYGF010000545.1:0-21482 GCF_051859145.1 Dyadobacter sp. | reverse complement strand
CCCGCTCCATGGGCCAGCTCGACCGCAACATGCATGCGCGGCAGTATGAGCAGACGCGCCTGGAAAGATTGATTTTGGAGCGGGTCAATGCAAATGAAGTGAGTCAGCGCGTTGCGGTTGGTTCATTGCTGAACACTACTGCGGGATGGTTTTTCATTGCAGTAAGTTTAGGCGCTGTCAAAATAAATGAAGAGACCGTTTTGGCAGTCTCTTCATCGTCTCCGGTAGGTGCTTCTTTACTTGGAAAAGAAGCCGGGAGCAAGTTTGAATTTATGAAAAAGCAACAGGAGATAATCAGCCTGCATTAAGCCATATTGTGGTAAACGCGCTGCACATCGTCGTCGTCCTCAATCTTCTCGATCAATTTTTCAACTTCTGCAACTTCTTCCTCGCTCAACGTTTTGGTATCGCTTGGAATGCGTTCAAAATCAGCTTCGACGATCTCGTAGCCATTTTCCTCAAAATAATGTTGCAGTGCGCCGAATGCGGTAAACTCACCGTAGATGTTGATCAGCCCGCTTTCTTCGTCCAGGAAAACCTCTTCTCCGCCTAAGTCAATTAGTTCAAATTCAAGTTCTTCCAGATCTTTCCCATTGTTTTTGATCTTGAAAATGCATTTACGGTCGAAAATAAAGTCGAGCATACCCGACGTACCCAGGCTGCCACCAAGTTTATTGAAGTAGCTCCTCACATTCGCGACTGTACGCGTGGGGTTATCGGTTGTACTTTCCACCAGGATCGCAACCCCGTGTGGCCCGTAGCCTTCGTAAACCATTTCTTTGTAATCTTCCTGATCCTTCGATGTGGCCCGTTTAATTGCCCGCTCGATGGTATCTTTCGGCATGTTGGCTGCCCTGGCATTTTGTAAAAGAACGCGTAGCTTCGCATTGGTGGCGGGATCCGCAGTTCCGCTTTTCACCGCGAGGACAATCTCCTTACCAATCCTTGTAAAAGTTTTGGCCATCTTGTCCCAACGCTTAAACATTCTAGCCTTTCTATATTCAAAAGCCCTTCCCATGCTTGTTAATATTAATTGTTAAGTTTTTTATTGATGCTAAGGTGATCAATTTTGCAGCAAATTTAAAAAGACGAACACATCAGGCAAATATATATTTTATCGTGACCATTAATAATCCCATGCTACTCGACTGGCAGTTCCAAACCTTTGATACACTTACTAACGAAGCAGTTTACCAGTTGCTGCGCCTGAGAAACGAGGTTTTCATTGTTGAGCAAAAATGCTGTTTCCAGGATCTTGATAATAAAGATCAGCAATGTCACCATTTGCTGGGTTACCGTGAAGGCAAGCTCGTGGCTGTTTCCCGGATAGTTCCGGCTGGCTTATCCTATATATATCCTTCCATTGGCAGGATTGCAGTCGCGCGGGAGGCTCGGGGAATCGGGGCAGGGGTGGAGCTGCTGAATGTATCAATTGAAAAACTTGAAATGCTTTATGGAAAAAGCATGATCCGCATCGGGGCGCAGCTTTACCTCAAAAGATTTTACGAATCCTTCGGTTTCCGCCAGTCGGGCGACATATACCTCGAAGACGAAATCGAGCACATTGAGATGACACGCGCATTCGATGCTGTGTAAAACGCAGGAAAAAGGCATCTAGAAAGATGTATTGTAGAGTAATGGGGAACGAATTCCCGGATTTGCTGAATTTCGAAACACCGACCAAAAATCAATGTTATTTGCTTTTCAGAATATAAGTGCAATATTCAGCTAAAATGTAGTACTAAAACTACAATTCTTGAAAAAAAACTTTGATATAAATTGTTCCTTCTCACAATGTTTGATAATTTGGCACAGAATTTTAGTTA
Organism: Dyadobacter sp.; assembly: GCF_051859145.1. GTDB lineage: Bacteria > Bacteroidota > Bacteroidia > Cytophagales > Spirosomataceae > Dyadobacter. Next base: position 19,656 of record NZ_JBHYGF010000545.1, on the reverse strand, counting down.
TTAGTATTCAGTCAAGCAAATTGTTGCTGTGGGACTGACGCCCGTCAGATACCCAATAACATTTTTGACGAACACTGATAGAGGAGGGTTTACGTGGAATGGCCTACTGTAATGCGGTAGGCCATTTTTTTGTACGCACTAATAGGTTCGCATTTTCAAATCGTGTTCATTTGTAGCTTCATCAGAACACGCCACTTTCTTTCATGACCAAAGTAACCGATTTCATTCAGCAGGCAAACGGCAACACGCTGTTTTCCATCGAAATTATCCCGCCGCTGAAAGGTCAGAATATCAATGAGTTGTTGAATTCAATAGAGCCGCTAATGGAATTCAAACCTCCGTTTGTGGACGTAACATATCACCGGGAAGAACTGATCGACCGTGTCCGCACCGACGGAACAATTGAGCGGATTCCAATAAGAAAACGCCCCGGTACTGTCGGCATTTGTGCCAGGTTAATGGAGCGGTTTCATGTAGATGCAGTCCCGCACGTCATCTGCGGCGGCTTTACCAAAGATGAAACCGAAGATGTACTAATAGATCTGCATTACCTGGGTATCGACAATGTACTTGTGCTCAGGGGCGATCCAGAGAAATCAGCCGGCGTATTCCAGCCTAAAACGGGCGGACATACCTACGCCTCTGAACTGGTTGCGCAGGTGCATAATATGAATAACGGTATTCTGCTGAATGCGGAAACGGAAATGTCACCTACCAATTTTTGCATTGGCGTAGCCGGCTACCCCGAAATGCATTTTGATGCAGCCAGCATTGATGCAGATTATGAGCACCTCCGCAAGAAGGTGGAGTTGGGTGCCGATTATATCGTAACACAAATGTTTTTTGATAATGAGAAATACTTCCGCTTTGTCGAAAGATGCCGCGCGGAAGGTATTAACGTTCCCATTATCCCGGGTTTGAAACCGCTGGCTACGCGCAAGCAGCTTTCTGTACTCGCGCAAATTTTCCACCTGGAATTCCCGCAGGATCTCGTTAAAGAAGTTGAAAAATGCGCTACTGACAAGGAAGTCCGCCAGGTTGGTATCGAATGGGGAATCCAGCAATGCAAGGAATTAATGGCTTACGGCGTACCTGTTCTGCATTTTTATACAATGGGTAAGTCGGATAATGTAGCCCAGATAGCGAGAGAGGTGTTCTGAAAAGAACACCTTTATTCAAAACATACCGCAGTTCCATTGGCGCTGACCATTAACATGGAACTGCCGCTGCCAATCGTTTCCAGGTCTATATCTACGCCAATCACAGCATTCGCGCCCAGCCTTTGCGCCTGGTCCATCATTTCGCGGATCGCAATACTTTTTGCTTCCCGCAGTCCCTGCTCGTAAGAGCCGGAGCGGCCGCCTACCACATCACGTACATTTGCCAGGAAGTCTTTGAAGAAATTGGCGCCAATAATGGCTTCACCATTTACCAGGCCAATGTATTTGATGATCTTTTTACCTTCGATGTTCGGGGTAGTCGTAACAAGCATATAAGTCAGGTTTTGGTTTGGATTAATTTCGGTGATGAAATTAGGTCTTTGGGAAAGGCAGGGCGAAAAATAATTGTTTAGCGGCAAAGAAGCATGCTATGCCGGCAATTTTTAATTATAACCACCAAATTTGTGATCTAAAAACCACTATCGTTCCGGTCAGCGAGCGAGAAATGGTTAGCTTTGTTTTTAAGTTTTTCAGATTAAAAAAGTAGTTATGGAACAGTCTATTCAGACGATCAATACAATTATCAGCACCAGACGCAGCATTTTTCCACCCAGCTATATCGAGAAAGAAATTCCGGATGAGGTCATTCAAAACATCCTGGAAAATGCCAATTATGCTCCTACGCACAAGCTGACCGAACCCTGGCGTTTTGTCGTTTTCAAAGGCGCTAGTCTTAATAAACTAGCAGGTTTCTTTTCAGAAAGGTACAGAACCATCACACCGCCCGAATCTTATTCTCAGGCGCGCTACGATGCAGCCGGCGAGAAAGTCCTGAAATCGGGTTGCGTAATCGCGATCAATGTTGAACTACATCCGGAAAAGCTGCCTGAATGGGAAGAAGTTGCATCCACAGCCTGCGCAGTGCAGAACATGTGGCTCACAGCAAATGCGTACGGAATTGGTTCCTATTGGAGCAGCCCGGGCGTGTTGAAAGAACTTGCCGCGTTTATGAATCTTCCAGAAGACCAGAAATGTCTTGGTCTGTTTTTCATGGGTTACCACGACTCGCCCGAAACGCCCGCACGTCGCACTCCCATTGAAAACAAGGTTACCTGGGCAGAATAATGACAAAAGATCAAACAGTTCTCCGCGCCGATCAGGTGTCAAAGCAATTTGGCAGTCAACCTGTACTTTCTAATATTAATCTGGAACTGAGGGCAGGAGAGTTGCTGGCGATTTTGGGTGAGAGCGGTTCTGGCAAGAGCACGCTCTTACGCATTTTCGCCAGGTTTTTGGATGCTGATCAGGGAAAGATCATTTTCAATGGGGAAGAGTTGAAGTCTGTGCGTGGCGAGCTGATCCCCGGTCACGAATCTATCCGGCTGATCCACCAGGAATTTGAGCTTTTTCCGAATCAGACTGTTGAAGAGAACATTGCCTACTCACTCCGCTTTTACGATGCTGCATACCGCAAGGACAGCGTGGAAGAACTGCTCGAAGTAGCTGGCCTCGGCTATGTCAGGAATCAGAAAGCCAAGTTATTGTCAGGCGGAGAAAAGCAGCGTACCGCCATTGCAAAGGCACTCGCAGAACAGCCCGAGGTGTTGCTGCTCGATGAACCTTTTGCGCATCTTGACAACCAGAACCGCAGGGTACTTGGCCACGCAATTGAGAAAATGCGGAATGAGCAGAAAACAAGCTGCATTTTTGTTACCCATGAATCTTCCGACGCACTCGCGTGGTCTGACCGAATTGCGGTTTTGCGTAACGGAGAGATTATTCAGGTGGGTACCCCGGAAGAAGTTTACAACAAACCTGCAAACAGTTATGTGGCCGAACTTACAGGCGGTATCAACTGGCTGGGCAATGCAGAAAAGCGTTTTTTCATCAGACCCGAAAAAATCAAACCCACCAAATACGCTGAGAAAAGCAAATGGAAAGGGAAAGTCGAGGCGATCCGTTTTCATGGAAACTACTGGGAAATACGCTGCACGAACGGAGCAGAAACACTCTCATTTTACCGCAATAAAGTAAATGTGGAAGTAGGGCAGGAAGTATTCCTTACCTATGCGGCAAAAGATCTGGGGCGTATCTGAAATTTACAGACTGAACCAGAACGAGATTTTCACTGCAAAAGGCTGCACATTTGGGTTGTTGAGGTAAGTAAGTCTGTGCACAAAATCAATGCGGCCGGTTTTCAGGATATTGTCAATTCCGTAACCAAGTTCGAGGTAAGGCCGGTCTTTCAGCTTGCTGAATGTCTGGATTTCCTGCCCGGTTTCATTGGTAGTTGTGGTAAGCGACAAATTCGCGTCACTGATACTTCCGTAAAACAACTTCCCGGTCGCCAGCATTCTCCATTTCAGCTTCTTGATCGCGGGAATGCGGTTCAGTAAAAAACCTTCGAAGTTATGCTCCATCCGGAGCGCCACATACCTGTCGCTGATAAATTCAAAGTAGCGCATCATATTAAATGCATTGTCGACATAGAAAAGCGACTCATTTCCAAGTGGCGTGTACAGCAGCGGGTAGGGAAGTGTAGAGGGAATTAAACCGAAAGTAACATTATAGTAAGTGCGACCGATTACGCCGGTGCGAAAGCTTTGTTTGATATTAAACGAAAACTTATTGTAACTGAAATCCCCGCCCAGCAGGTTTTTTACCCCCAGCGTGTAGCGGAATGTAAATGCAGGCGAGTTCCCGTTTCCCATACTGATCCGCTCGTTATCGTTTTGCAGGAAAGTTTCCTTGCTGGCCAGCCGGCTCTCGAAGTTGATTTCTGTGATATCAAAAGCACTTTTAGTAGGAGAATCGATTCCAGCTTCAGGGTGGGTTTTGTATGCAAATGGGAATAGCGGATCGAAAGTACGATGGCGGATCTGCAGGCTGCTTGTCAATCCTTTTACAACCTCTCTTTTGAAATAAGCCGAAATATCCTGCTGCCAGTAAGCTCTGCGGAATGCGCCAAATCGCGAGAATGCGCCAAAAAGCGTATTGGGACCAATTGTCTCGGCAGAGATACCCAGCCTTTCCAGATCCTTGGAGTAGGAGATACCCGCCATGGTCCAGGGCTTGCGATCAATGATATAGTCCATTCCCGCGCCGTATTTGAATGCATTATCGCGCGTTCCGTAAGCGCCGTATCCGCTAAAAATCCACTTGCGGCTGAATCCCGGGTCAGTCCGGAAGCCAAGGCGGAAACGGTGGCCTTCCACTTTGTTATTGGCATATAAAAACAGATACGGACCGATGTCAATGTTCCATTTATCTATCTTTTTATAACCATTTACAAAGATGTTAAGGATCTCCGTGTAGGTTTTGACAACAGGCAAAACGCGCAGCGAATCCACCAGTTGGAAGGTAAGCTTTTCTGTCGGGCTCAATGCCTCCGGCCGGCTTTTGATCCAGAAAGTGGAATCGTGCTCCATGTAATCTTCCTTCAACTCGATAGCAGTATCATAAAACTTACTATCCCGAGGCGCATTGATCCTGAATTTGGAATTGGCGGAATAGAATTTCAGCAGCATACCCGCAGTTTGTTTCGTGGGTTCATCTACATCAATCAAAACCCTCGTTTTCAGCGGCACATACTTGTTTTCATCTTCCACCAGCTCGTAAGATTGCTGGATTTTGATCTTTTCGATAAAATTCAGGTTCGCCCGCTTACTTACGGTCACGTCCATTTGGGTCAAGGCAAATGTGCTCCCGTCGACCCAGAATGAGCCGGTAAAAGCAAGGTCCTGCTCTTGTCGCGGCTCAAATTCAATATGGTAATCGTAGCTGGCGCCGTTGTATACGCTGTCGGCGAGAAAATAATCGTAATACAGCTTCCAGTTGTCACTTACTGGCGATACAAAATCCTTTTCAAGGATATTAAGCCAGTTGTTGTAAAAATTATATTGCTGGAAAGAAGAACCGATCAGTTGGGAAGTCAGACTGCCGTCGGTAAGTCCTACGCCGGAGATTTTGGTTTTATTAATTACCTCCTTTTTCTTCTTCGGATCGCGGCGGTAAAATACATTGGAGACAGATTCGGAAATGAAAATGGGAATGATCGTCTCGCCATTTTCACCTTTCACTTCATCAAACTGATCAACAATGTGCGTCATTTTCTTCACTGGTTTCCGGTTCCGGAAACGCTCCGACAGATTATCAATGTCAATCTGGATTTTATTATAACTCTCGTACTCGTAAGCGCCAAGGTTGTCAGGGTTGTTGACGCGTTTATTGGCGACTATTTTCCTCAGCACAGCCCAGGCGGGATTCTCACCGGCAAATATCTTCACTTCCCTGAGCTGCAAAGAGCCCGGCGCAAGCTGCACATCGATTACTTGTTCAGTCAGAGAGGCATTGATCGCCTTACTTCTGTTGTCGTAACCCACATAGGTAACAGTGATTGAATCCGCCGGAGGATTGTAGTTCAGCTGGTAAAAACCGTCGAAATTCGTTGTAGTGCCGTATAAGCTGGCTTTGATGGCGATGTTGGCGAAAGGAATCGGGTCGCCTGTACTCGCGTCAGTAACCCTGCCTTTGATGACGTGGGTAGTTTGCGAAAATGCATTGAGAGAAGCAAAAACTACAATGCAAATAGAGTAAAGTATGTTGCTGAGAAAACCATTTATCCTAACCGACACGCCCGCAGTACATTTTCCCTCATTTCGGTTTCTCATTTTTCCTGATTTCATTATTGGAGGTTACATCAGCCGACGGCCGCAGGATGTGAACATCCAGTACTGCTTTGGGCCTAGCCAGGTACTCCCTGACCAACGTTCGCAAAGAGTAGCCGTCGGGAACATCCTGAGCAGCAAAGGATATTGCATCAATTCCTTCATTGTGAACAATATAAAGTGCTCTTGCATTATGGAAATTCTGAGAAATAATCGTGAAATTATCCTGGTTAAACACTTCCTTGCACCGTACTACGGAGTCGAAAGTCCTGAAACCGGCATAATCCAGCGTCATCACATTCTCGGGGATACCCAGGTTCAGGAGCGCTTTCTGCATGTCGAGCGGCTCATTGTAGTACTGGGAATCGTTATTTCCACTTAATATAATGTACTTGATTTTTCCCTCCTTAAAAAGCCTTGCCGTGGCCTCCATCCGGTACTTGAAAAAGAGATTGTCTTTTCCTTTTTCAGACTTCGAGCTCGTCCCCAGCACCAGCGCTACGTCATTGGAAGGCAGATTTTCAATGGAAAAGTAGTTGTACTGTTTGGTACAATATACTACCCATAAGTTACAAAGCAAGATGAAAACCATGCAAGCGAATAGTAAGGCTAATATGATCTTTATTGCTTTTTTCACCTCAGCTTTGTTTACTCAAAAAGACCAAGTTGCTTTTTAGGGTCGGTGCTCTTTTTACCTGCTTTCTTCACTTTCGGGCTACTTTTCTCCTCTTGCTCAGCCGGCGGCTCCTCCTGCACATTGGCAGGCTCCTCTTCCTGTACTTCCATAATTTCTTCTTCTGCTGGCGTGGTTAACTCCGCTTCACTTTCCGGTTGTGCGCTGCTTTCAGTTTCGTCGGCCGATGGTACTTGTTCATCTTCTGCGTCTGTGATTATCTCTGCTTCTTCCTGTGGCTCTGGTTCGCTCACCGGGTCAGGCAGGGGCGAAAGCCAATGAATATCTTTGAATTTATCGTTTGGCAGCTTGGTGCCCATTGCGCGCCAGCCACGCACTTCGACCATTTCTTCAATCAGAAACTCAATACTGGTTTGTTCTTTCTGGGCGGTTTTTGGGTAAACGATTTCAAGTCTCGGCCGCTTGTCGGTACTTGCGAGCAGCAGCTTGCTGTTTTTTGTATCACTGATAAAGACGAATTTCTTATCCAGTGAAGAAGTTTCAATGTTAAAACGCTTGATAAAATGCTGCTTCTGACCACCGTCAAAGTAAATGGCGGTGATAGCCAGCGACGGATCAAATTTCTTGACAAGCAGTACTTCGTTTGGAACATAATGGTTTGTCAGATCGAAATTCGTCAGCTCGTAGGATCCGTCTTTATATATCACCAGAATGCTGTCCGATGGGCCGAAGTTGCCGAGGTATTCGCCTCTTTCATCGCGGTTTAGTCGGCCGATAATCGGGTCAAACCACATATCCAGGCCGCCGAGCGTCGAGCGGCCGGCTTGCTTCATTACGATCTTCCGGACCGGATATTTGGTCAGGATATTGCCCATTGCACTCCGGTTTTTGATCAGCAGCTCGGCAAAATTGAAGTCAAACTGCTTGACCTTCGCCTTGCTCTGTGCGGTGAGACTTACTGATATAATCTCAGCCTCTCCATTGTCGTTGGCAGTGAAATAAGTGATCTTGGATTTGGGTGTACCCTGCGTGAGATCGTACTCCCGGTCGCGCGTCACGGCTGTGATCTGGCAACGTTTGATGTAAGAAACGCCCGTTTTTCCATCGAGATACACCAGGTTGTACACCTTTCTTTCATCATTTTTGAGAAAAACGGCGCAATGGATTATGTCCTTTCCGACAAAAACCTTTTCCTGTATCTTGGTAACCAGGCATTTACCGTCACTTTTGAACACAATAATGTCGTCGATATCCGAACAATCCATTACGAATTCATCTTTTTTCAACCCGTAACCGATAAAACCTTCTGCGCGGTTTACATACAGCTTCTGGTTATTGGCCGCAACCACATTGGCCGAGATCTGGTTGAATGCGCGGATCTCAGTCCTGCGGCCTCTTCCTTTTCCGTATTTTTTCAAAAGGTCACGGAAATAGTCTATTGCGAAGCGGGTGATATTGGCGAGGTTATCTTCTGTTTCTGCCAGATCTTCCTGCCATTTCCGCATCAACTCGTCGGCTTTAAAACCGTCGTACTTGGAAATCCGCTTGATCCGGATCTCGGTCAATGCGACAACATCGTCGTCGGTAATTTCGCGGTAGAATTGTGGTTTAAATGGTTCAAGACCCCTGTCAATTGTCCTGATCACATCTTCAAAAGTCTCGCATTCCTCAATATCGCGGTAAATGCGGTTTTCGATGAAGATCTTTTCCAGCGAGCCGTACAATATTTTTTCAAGAAGCGCCAGCCGCTTTATTTCCAGCTCGCGTTGAAGCAGGTGGACGGTTTGCTGGGTGTTGTATTTTAAAATTTCGGTTACACCTACGAAATGCGGCTTGTCGGCGATGATGATACATGCATTCGGAGAAATGGAAACCTCGCATTCCGTAAATGCGTACAATGCGTCCATTGTAATGTCCGGCGACACGCCCGGCGCCAGATGCACCTGGATTTCTACATCAGCGGCAGTATTATCGACTACTTTCTTGATCTTGATCTTCCCGCCGTCATTCGCTTTTACAATCGAATCGATCAGTGAAGTAGTTGTGGTACCGAAAGGAATGTCGCGGATTACAAGCATTTTCTTGTCTTCCTCTTCAATCCTGGCGCGCACGCGCACTTTCCCGCCGCGGTGCCCGTCGTTGTAATTAGAAACGTCGATCTGCCCGCCGGTCAGGAAGTCGGGGAAAATCGTTACTTCTTTTCCCTGCAAAACAGAGATGGAAGCTTCAATCAGTTCACAAAAGTTGTGAGGTAAGATTTTGGTTGAAAGTCCCACCGCGATACCCTCCACGCCCAGTGAAAGCAGCAATGGAAATTTAACAGGCAATGTAACCGGCTCTCTTTTCCGGCCGTCGTAGGAAAGCTGCCACTCGGTCGTTTCGTCATTAAAAACGATTTCTTTGGCAAATCTGGAAAGCCTTACTTCAATGTAACGGGCTGCTGCGGCACTGTCGCCAGTACGTATATCTCCCCAGTTTCCCTGGGTATCAAAAAGCAATTCTTTCTGGCCGATGTTTACAATCGCATCGTAGATCGACGCGTCGCCGTGGGGGTGATACTGCATCGAGGAACCCACCACATTCGCCACTTTATTAAAGCGCCCGTCATCCATTTCATTGAGCGCATGCATAATGCGTCGCTGAACGGGTTTCAGACCGTCTTCGACCGCAGGTACGGCACGTTCAAGAATTACATAAGAGGCATAATCCAGAAACCAGTTTTCATACAAACCCGAGATGGGCAATTTATCATGCAATCCGCTATCTTCTACGTCAGGCGTAGCTCCGTTTTCGTCCATAAATGAAGGAGGAACCAGGTTTTAACTATCAGTAATGTAAGGTTTAAATCAAGCTACTTCGTTGAAGGATCGCGCCGCCGGCAATGGACGGAACAAGACGAAGATTCCCGTAAATCTGGCTTGAATTAACTGCTAATATAGCAAATAAAGCGGAAACTATGAGTGCCCGGCACCGGGTTCCTGCGCATTCAGCACGGTCAGCAGCTCGCTGATCATCATTGCGGTAGCGCCCCAGATTTTGTACCCCTGTACCATATAGTGAGGGGCATGTACCTGTTCACCACGTACTTGAATATCGCTCGATCCGATGATATTAACATCGGAGATTTCTTCTAGTTTGATCTCGAAAATATCTTCTACTTCTCGTGGGTCGGGGTAGAAGTCGGGGCGGTAGGGCATGGCTGCGATCACCGGCAAAACGTAGAAGTTACTGGCCGGGATAAATAGCTCGGTCAAAATGCCGAGAATCCGCACATCATTGAGGCGCAAGCCGATTTCTTCCTGAGCTTCGCGCAATGCAGTACGCACGAGGTCTTTGTCGGCCAACTCATATCGGCCACCGGGGAAAGCGACCTGTCCGGAATGTACGCCGTCGTAAGCGGGCCTTAAAATCAGCGGGAAGTATATTTCGTTTTTATGCGGATAAAAGAGAATGAGGACTGCGCTTTTGCGGGTACGCGCATTGGGTTTGAAAGTAAGGCGCAACCTGGAAGACGCCTGCATCACCTGGTGCGCCGTTTCACCTGGAAGCGGGTATTTGAGTTTCTGTGTTAATTGTTCGGTAAATAACGAAAACGATTCCAGTGTGGCCATCGGGCGCAATTTGGTGTCAAAGTAAAATAGGATCTCTTAACTAGATCTTGGCATAGTGTTATGTGAGGGTATTTCACAAATATAGCAATTATCAATCTCGGACATTTTTATCGTAATCGCAACTTTGCGAGCTGCTCGGCGCATCTTTCGCCATCCATTGCAGCTGACATAATGCCGCCAGCGTAACCCGCTCCTTCTCCGCAGGGAAATAGTCCCTTTACTTCGGGATGCTCGCAACTTTCCCGCTCTCTGGGAATGCGTACCGGGGAAGAAGTCCGGCTTTCAACACCGATCAGCTGTGCATTCGGAGACAAGTACCCGCGCATTTTCTGACCAAAATCGTTCAGTGCTTCTTTCAGCGGGAATGCGATGTTTTCCGGCAAAATATCATATAAATCAACGGATTGCAAACCAGGCTGATAGGAAGTATCCCGCAGTTGGGAAGAGATTTTTTGCTTTACAAAATCTGTCGCCAGCTGTGCCGGGGCAGTTTGTGTTGCTCCTGCCAGCGCACAGGCCCGCTGCTCCATTTCGATCTGGTACTGCAAGCCAGCAAGCGGTCCGTAAGCTTTAAAAGGAGCCAGATCCGGCTCTTCCACGGAGACTACCATTCCCGAATTCGCAAATGGAGAATCGCGCTTTGAAGGTGACATCCCATTCACAACCACTTCACCTGTTGCCGTAGCCGCAGGAACAATAAACCCACCCGGGCACATGCAAAAAGAGAATGCGCCGCGCTGCACACCTTTATAATGCGTTTGCGTAACAAGACTGTAAGAAGCCGCGGGCAGATATGGTCCACGATCCGTGGCGCAATGGTACTGGATCTTGTCGATCGTATTCTGCGGATGTTCAATGCGCACGCCCATTGCGAAAGATTTACTTCCGATCAGGATGTTTTTGGCGTGGAGCAGATTGTAGATGTCTCTCGCAGAGTGACCAGTTGCCAGGATCACGCCGATTCCGGTGTGCTCGGTTTTTTCGTCTGTGATAACCCCCTTTAATTCTCCCTCAGACACAATGAAATCCGTTACTTTGGTATTGAAATGTATTTCTCCACCGGCTTTTAAAATGCTTTCGCGCATTTCGGAAACTACAATGGGCAGCTTATTGGTACCAATGTGCGGGTGGGTGTCAACGAGAATTTGCTCATTTGCGCCGTGCTGGACGAATATTTCAAGAATGCGCCGGATATCGCCGCGTTTGTTGGAGCGGGTGTACAGTTTTCCGTCGGAGTAAGTCCCCGCGCCGCCTTCACCAAAACAGTAGTTGGACTCGGGATTAACAACATGTTCTTTATTGATAGCTGCCAGGTCGCGCCGGCGCGCACGCACATCTTTTCCCCGCTCAAAAATAATCGGTTTAATCCCCAGCTCGATTAGCCGCAATGCAGCGAACATACCTGCCGGGCCGCAACCCACGATCAATGCCTGCGGTCGGTTACTTACATTTTTATACTCAAAAACAGAAGTAATGAGTGCAGGCGGGAGCTCATTGACGTACACTTCGGCTTGTATATTCACTTTCACCTGCCGGCCGCGGGCATCAATGGACTGGCGTGTTTTGCGGATAACAGGTTGGTCAGAATCGCGCAGCCGGAGTTTTTTGAATATATGGAGACGAAGCTGTTCTTCATCCAGCGCCACCTCGGGCGCGAGCGTTAATTGAAGCGTATGATGCATAAGAAAGGGATTTATCCTTTAAGACTGCAAAGTTAAAGATTTCTTCGGCCGATCCATTTGAAAACCGCATTGGGAATGCCGGGTAGCATTAAGATCAACGGTACTTTGATAGCTAAAACTGATTTTAGCAAATAAGAAAAATGGCAACGAACCGACGTCAGTTCATTGAATCATTAACCGCAGTTTCCGCGGCCCTTGCTTCTATTCCTGCATTTGGTGAAAAACAGGATCGCGGGCAGTATCCATTGTCGTGCAACCAGTATGCCTGGGTCACCTTTTACGCAAGAGACGGAAAGGACTGGTCTGCCAACCTCGACACTTCCCTCGCCGATTTTGCATCGACCGGCTTAAAGGCGTATGAACCCTCCCTTAACAATGCGGATGAAGTAGCCAGGCTGCTTCCGCTTTTGGCAAAATATCAGTTGCAAATGCCCTCCGTTTACGTAAATACCTCTTTGCACGAAGCAAAAGAAGCCGCGGGCTCGATCGACTCTGTTTTGAAAATTGCAAATGCATTGCAGCCAGCCGGGACTAAAATCGTGGTAACGAATCCAAACCCGATCAAATGGGGGAGTGCCGAGAACAAATCAGACGAACAACTGGCGGAACAAGCCAGAAACCTGGACAGCCTCGGCGCAGAACTCCGGAAAAAAGGAATGACACTCGCTTACCACACCCACGACGTTGAACTCCGCGCAGCTGCCCGCGAATTGCACCACATGCTGCTGGCCACGAAACCCGAAAACGTGTCGCTTTGCCTGGACGTACACTGGGTGTACCGCGGCTCCGGCAACTCGCAGATTGCCCTGTTCGACATAGTTAAGCTATACGGAAAACGCATTGCCGAGCTGCATATCCGGCAATCAAAAGGCGGCATCTGGCAGGAAACTTTCGGCGAAGGCGACATTGATTACGCCCGGCTAGTAAAAGAGCTGAATGCACAAGGTATCAAGCCGCATCTGGTACTGGAACAATGTCTTGAAAAGACCTCACCTAAGACCATGAATGCAGCAGAAGCGCATAAAGTGGATGTGGTTGAGGTAAAGAAGGTATTTGGTAAATAGGGATGCCATTTACTGACTGGGTTTATTCTACCAATGACGGTGCCATTGACTTCTTTTTATCAACTATCTTATCGACCACACTCCGTCCCAGCTTAATAAAAGGTTTTTCAATGAGCAGGTAAATAAAGTAACAAATTGTGAAGCAGATGATAAGAGTTAATGCCAGGGCGACGAGTGCAATCGTAAGCTTGGATACAGATTGATCACTAAAAAGGGTTATAGTGAATTGTAAAATATATCCGATGAGCAAGGTGTGAATAAGGTAAAGCGAATAGGAGATGTCTGCTCCATATCCTGCCAGTTTTCCGGACATAATAGATCTGGTAGAAGAGAAGATCCTAACCATAAATGCAGGAATAAATGGTTCTAGTTTGTCTAAGAACAGGAATAGCAGGAATATGCTAAGAACAAGATTGGTAAGAAATGCCTGAAATGAAAACAGTAGAATGATTGCAATAATTAAATAGACGGGACTGATCTTCTTTAATCTTACCCCGGCTGACAACATTCCAAACAAGAATAAGGGCATGGTGTAAGTGAGTATAGAGGGTAGCTTGAACTTAGGAAGAGAAAAATATGTGGTGAGAAAATCGAAGACTTTTGGAGAAAGAACCGCCAGGAATGTACAAACCAGTAAGAAGAGAACTAGTTTTTTCTGATGCGAAGATTTGTAAGCAAAAGTAAAAAGGAATATAAAAGGAAATAGAAAATAGAACTGCATTTCCAGCGAAAGGCTCCAAGTTACACCAAGGATACTGTCATGGAATTCAGGGAAAAGACCGTGGACAAGTAAGATGTGTGAAATGAAATCTGGTATACTCGGTTGAGTCACCGATCTGACAAATCCCCACTGAGATACATTACTCCCTGTGAAAAATATTAAATTCTCTTCATTCACCTTTGCGTTTTTAGTAAAACTGATAAAAGCTATTGTGATCAATAAAATATAAACCGGGTAAAGTCTGAAAAGCCTTCTTAGCCAGAACTTTATAAAAGTGTATTTATGATTAACTGGTTCTTTGTGTTCGCGACTTATATAATTATAAGTCATCAAAAAACCTGTAATTGCCATAAATCCATAAACAGCTATTATAGGATGATTGAAGCCTTCAAGTAATCGGGGAAGCGGAATGAACATGACACCACCAACGAGTGTGTAGAAATGGGCGAGTACTACCCACAGTGCTAGGAAAAACCTGAAACCGTCAAGGAATTTAGTAGAACTTACTTGCATGAATCGCATTTAGTAGAGAGGAATTTATATTACGCCTAAGCTTGCAATATGCAAATACTTAGTCTGCGGCTGAATATAATTTCTACGCGCAAATAAGTCACCGTTTATAGTGTAAACGTCAGCAGGAATTTATTTAAAGGTGAAACTAGACGCGGGGCATTATTCCGATCGGTATGATGAATTTTGATAAGTCACTCCACCAGCTTCCTCTGCAACTCCTTACTCGTCGCTCGTGAGCCGTCGTGCGACCAGCCGGGTGCTTTGAGCAGGTAGCGCAATTTTATAGGCAGGCCCACTGGCTGCATCAGATCTTTTCCAATTTCTTTCCATTCGTGGAACAGGGTTTCGCCTATATGTTCCTTTGTCGCAGGCTTGGTGAGACCGTATTTTGGGGGTATTTCGGGGATTTCTTCCTGGAAAGTACCGAAGATGCGGTCCCAGATGATCAGGCACATACCCATATTTTTATCCAGATACTGGATGTTGCTGGCGTGGTGCACGCGGTGGTGGGAGGGGGTTACCAGGATGTATTCAAGCCAGCCCAACTTTTTGACGTATTCTGTATGTACAATAATCCCGTAGATCTGCGTAAGTGAATACATCACAATAATATCCGCAGGATCGAAGCCGAAAACAGCGAGCGGGACGAAATAGATAAAACGATAAAGCGGCTGGAAAACAGAAGACCTGAAACCGGTTGTCAGGTTGAAATGCTCCGACGAATGGTGCGTTACGTGCACCGCCCAAAAAAGCCTAGAATGGTGATCTACGTAGTGTAACGTGTAAAATGCGAGGTCTTCAAGAAGAAATAGCGAGATCCAGTATAGATAAGGATTTTCAATGCCTGGAAACAATGCCCGGTTAAAAAACCACATAAGTATGCCCACGTAAACCGCCCTGAAAAGCAGGTCAATGCCACCGTTGAGGAGCATCAGAATTGCATTTGTAAAGCTGTCTTTGAAAGTGTAAGCCGGCCGGGAAGGTTGTTCGTGGTGCGAATGCCGGTATGTAAGAAAAATCTCTAAGCCAATTAAAAGCAGATAGAACGGAGTGGAAACCTTTAACAGAAAATCCTCAAAGTCATAAGTGCCCGGCATAGCATTGTGTCGAAATAATTACAAATATAGTTGACCGGTGACTTGGAAAATTTGCTTTGTTGATTTTTAAGAAATTTTTAATGGATCTCACAGTCTTTTTTACATACAGCCCCAGTGGGGCTGTATGTTTATAGCAAATAGATATTGAACAGCGTCGCGGGCTCCTGCGGAGCCTCCTGGCAATCGGAAGCGTGAAAAAACAGGAGGCTCCGCAGGAGCCTGCATGCAACTTGGTTATAGGCGGCTTCTATAAACAGGTGGCTCCCCAGGGAGCCCGGTTTGCCTTGGATACCACTAATCAAAATGGTACCTCGGTGTCTCGTCCTAGAAAAAAAATTTATAGTTATTGCATTGCAGCCCCAGCGGGGCTTCCTGTTTATAGAAGATAGATACCGGAGTAATATCGTGGGCTCCTGCGGAGCCTCCTGACAATAGGAAGCGTGAAAAAACCGGAGGCTCCGCAGGAGCCTGCATGCAACTTGGTTATAGGCGGCTTCTATAAACAGGTGGCTCCCCAGGAGCCTGCATTCAACCTGGTTATATGCGGCTTCTATAAACAGTATGCTCGTCAGGGAGCCCGGTTCGCCTTGAATACCACTGTAATCAAAATGGTACCTAGGTGTCTCGTCCTAGAAAAATTTATAGTTAGTGCATTGCAGCCCCAGCGGGGCTTCCTGTTTGTAGCAAATAGATATTGAACAGCGTCGCGGGCTCCTGCGGAGCCTCCTGACAATTGAAAGCGTGAAAAACAGGAGGCTCCGCAGGAGCCTGTGTTCCACTTGGTTGTGGGCGGCTTCTATAAACAGGTGGCTCCCCGGGGAGCCCGGTTCGCCATGAGATGTGGCTATTACCAGGATACTCCTTAGTAGCCTCGCATCCATACATAGCGGCTGGTTACAGGACAAACCCAATTCCTGCATCAAGGAATTATCTTTTTCAAAGCCTTCCGCAATGCTTCATTTTTATATTTCTTCTGAAGAATAATGGGGGCAGCAACCCGCTCGCGGCAATCGAAGAGCGAGCATCTTTCGCATGTTTGGTTTACTTCCCGTGAGGGGAGGTTCGGGTCGTCGAGGAAGGCCAGCTTTTCGCGCGTTTGCGCGTCGAGGTAAATGCCCATGGAAACACTTACATTCAGATTTGGGGTGGGCGACATCGGCTGCGCGAAGCTGATCACCAGGTACTCGTCCTGCGTGTCAACGTAAGTGGATTTTTGTGCTTTGCAGAGTACGCGGGGCGGTTCCTTGCTGCTGATATTCTCAGCCAGATCATTCAGGATCGTGAGTGCAACCCAGCGCCGGCAGTAGTGTTCGTCGCGCACCGTATGCGGATAATGTTTTCGGGAAATATGCATTTCCTTGGTCATATCGAACACATTCTGGCCAACGAAATTATTGAAACGCGAAAAGAAGATCTGATTAATACCGAAGTTCCGCGGCAGCACATTGCTCAGCCGGTAGCAAAACGATTCGGGAGTTGTATTAAAGTCCTGGATCAATTGGATCAGCTGGTTAGGCTGCCACGTTTTTTGCTCAAAAAACCGGGTTATTGCAGGTACCAGCAAGCTCCGCTTGATGATGATCGCACTCGCAAAATAGGAAGCTTTGAAATTATTAAGCAGCTGTTCAAATGATTCGGCTTCGACCAATGCAGTCGTGTGCAGGCGGTTTTTCAGTCCGAGTGTGAGGTACCCGATTTCACGACCGTAAATAAATGCGCGCTGGACGGAGGACAAATGGACATTCATCAGCAAACGGTTTCCGAGCGGGTTTGTGATCGTCAGCGACCTGACAGTGGAAAATTCGGGATTAATGCGTTCGTTGATCGTTTCAATGGTGTAATTGAAGCGGGTAACCAGTATTTCGGCGAGATCTTGTTCACCAAGCAACTTCTCTGGCGCTACATTGTAAGTTTCCAGAAACCGCTCAGCTTCAATCTCAATATCCTCGAAATAATTATCGTGCATTTCCTGATAGGTCCGCAATGCAGAGAAATAGAATTTCTCGATCGACATATTATAATTCCGCGCAATCTCGATCAGCGTACCTACGAATGCACTAATCTTCATCGGTGCGTCCGAGAGGATTTCCAGTAAATTGGCGGGGTCTATTCCAAAAAGTTCAAGCGGGAGTTCGGTGAGGATATTGGAGCTGAGGAGGTCGGAAATCGGTTCGAGCCTCTTGCTTAGTTTGAGCGATACCAGCGTATCATAATCCACATCAATCGCGCGGGCAAGTGCCAGAATCTTATCCGATTTCGGATACTTTTTTCCTTTCTCAATCTCATTAATGTAAGAGATCGAAAGTCCTGATTTTGATGATAGCTCACTGAGCGACATGCCTTTGTCGAGCCGCAACTGTTTCAGCTTCAATCCAAAAACCAACCTGACATTATCTGTGTTTATCGCCACTATTTTGGATAGAAAAGGCCCGAGTCAAAAAGGGTTTCGCTTTCAGGCAAATTAATTAAAGAAATACAAAAGTAGAAATCCCGGACTTTGCATTGCATTCACATTGCATTTTGTATAAATAAAAACGGGATCCATCGTTGACAGATCCCGTTTAGGAGCATTGAATTTTGCGTTTCGCTTACAAAATTGAGAAGCCGAGTGTTGCCTGGAACAAATTCGCTTTCTTACCAAACTGCGACGCGGTAGTGCTGTTGTTGAAATTAACATTCACGATTTCCGTGAAATTTCCTTCGTAACGAACATCAAGGCTCAGGCGACCGAAGTCAAAGCCCACACCAGCCTGGTAACCGTAGGCAAGACGGTTTTTGAATTCCGCATCTGAGTTGCTACCGGTAATATCGTCGAAAGAGTCACCGATTTTTCCATTGCTGTTCAGTCTTAATGAAGCCATAGGTCCAACATTGATCCTGAAAAAGCGGGCAATTCGCACACCGAACAAAACGGGCACATCCAGGTTGGAGAAACGTACATCAACTTTTCCATCAGAATTCTGAACACCGTCTTCGTACACATTGAATCTTCCTCCTTTTTGAGACAAAAGGAATTCCGGTTGGATATATACATTTTTACCAAACCGGAAAAATACACCACCTACAAAGCCGAGAGAGCGGTTGTCGTTATCTTTAAAGTTAAATGCATTTCCACCTGAATTCAGGGACAAATCATTGCTTCCATTGATATTCGACAGATTGGCTCCTGCCTTAATCCCGAACCGGAAAGCCGGGTCGTATTGAGCGGATGCGGAATAGCTTATGCAGAGTGCACACAGCACAATAAACATGTTTTTCATTGTATTTGTAGTTTTGGTTTTTAATGATGAACACTGTTTTTCTGTAAAAACCTGTGCCGGGTTTTCAGGCATCAATGTTCTCTACTATTGGGCAGCAGATTCCCCAGACGCAAGCTGAGCGGCTCTTTTAGCAGGCTAATGCAGGATTTAGCAAACTGAATACAAGCAAAAAGCGTATTTTTGCGGTTTAATCAGAAATCAGTCACCTTCCTTTAAGGAAAACATTCCCTGCGGTTATTGTATCGAAGCGCCGGAATGCATTTAAATCATTATTATGAGTGAATATAGCCATAGGGAAATAGAACAAAAGTGGCAGCAATACTGGCAGGCCAATGAGACTTACAAGGTTTCCAATGAATCGGAGCAGCCCAAGTTTTACGTGCTCGATATGTTCCCGTATCCGTCGGGCGCAGGCTTGCACGTGGGGCACCCGCTGGGGTACATTGCTTCCGACATTTACGCACGCTACAAGCGGCTGAAAGGGTTTAACGTACTGCATCCGATGGGATTTGACAGCTTCGGCTTGCCCGCGGAACAATATGCGATCCAAACCGGGCAGCATCCCGCCATAACTACCGAACAAAACATTGCCCGCTACATTGAGCAGCTGAAAAACCTGGGTCTGAGCTACGATTGGAGCCGCGAAGTGCGTACTTCTGATCCGGGCTATTATAAATGGACACAATGGATTTTTGGCGAGCTTTTCAACAGCTGGTACAACAACGATACCGACCGCGCTGAGTCGATCGGAACACTAACTGAGAAATTCAGCCAGTCCGGAAACAGCAGCGTTAATGCGCCTCACGATGAAGATACCCCGACATTTACCGCGGCAGAATGGAACGCGTGGTCGGAAGAAGAGCAATATAAAATGACATTGAAATACAGATTGACCTACGTGGCCGATGCAACAGTTAACTGGTGTGCGGGACTGGGTTCTGTATTGTCGAATGATGAAGTAAAAGACGGTGTTTCTGAAAGAGGCGGGTTTCCGGTAGTCCAGAAATCAATGCGCCAATGGATGATGCGCATCACCGCCTACTCCCAGCGCCTGATCGATGGTTTGGATACCGTAGAATGGACAGATTCATTGAAAGAACAACAACGCAATTGGATTGGAAGGTCAGTGGGCGCGTTGGTCAAGTTTGAATTATTAGGCAAGGGGAGGATGGAGGAAGGGGAGGATGGAGGAGGGGCAAATCCTTCCTCCCCTTCGTCCCTTTCCTCCCCTTCCTCCTTCATCGAAG
>NZ_JBHYGF010000544.1:0-1601 GCF_051859145.1 Dyadobacter sp. | reverse complement strand
ACAATGCATCGTCAAAATCCTTGGCATCGACCGGGTCAATGGTGAATGTAAGCCAGTCGCGGATATCTCTCCGCTTTGCAATTTCTTTTTCCGAAATCGTATCAGGGATCTTGTTGGCCTCCGTTTCCACGATCTCAGGGAAATGGTAAGGTAAGCCAAACTCTGCCAGGATCGCGTGCATTTCCACGTCGTTATCTCCCGCTTTGCCCAGTACCTGTACCAGCTCACCCTCGGCCTGACTTCTGCGGGTAGGCCATTCTTTTACTTTGACAATAACCTTATCGCCGTCTTTGGCATCTTTGGTTTCGTCAGGTTCAATGAAAATGGGATCGAAAAGCTTTTTATTGTCGGGTTGAACAACCGCAAACCGCTTGTTGATCTCGATAATACCTACAATTTCAGCGTTATTGCGTTTTACGATTTCTGTAACCCGACCTTCAACGCGGCTTTTTCCTGAATCTCCCCTGCCGGAGTTCCTGCTATTCTTGCTCAGTGTCTGAACAGAAACAGTATCTCCGTCCCAGGCGCCATTCAACAGTTCCGATTCAACATAAATATCATCTTCGCGGCCTTCAACAATCACGAATGCGAAAGACTTGTTCACCCTGTCCACCCGGCCAGTCAGACCTTTGTTGCTGCTGGCAGGTTTATTAGGTCCTGCCGTGTAAGTGCCGTCTTTGTGATACACCAGCGTACCGGCTTGTTCGAGTTCGTGCAGGATCTCATTGAACAGTACCCTTACTTTCTTATCCTGCACTCCAAAATGATCGTGCACATCAAACGGGCGAAATGCCTGCTCGCTGTTCAGATCGAAGAAGGCGGCAATATCCGCCTTCAAATTATCTATATAGGAAACAATATGATGAGGAGCTTTCGGCTCCCTTTTATCTCTTGTTCTGTCCTTTGTCTTTTTTTCTTTCATTTATTCTTTAAATTAAATAGCCGACTGCCGCTCTGGCTGCCCGGCAGAGCCTTATTCGACTCTCGTAATGTTCTCTTCCCGAACGGATTGAAAACAATGTAATCTTAGGTACAATTGCGCCAGCACAACCACGTCCTCTCTGCAATATCGCGAAATTTTGGCCAGATCGCCTTCTTCATAATATACCTTCGTCACCTGGTCGCCGCTCATCTCGTTTTTACTGCCCGGCACATTGAACACCGCTGCCAGCAGATCCAGTGAAGTGTAGCTTTTATAGTCACCAAACTTCCACAGGTCCATGGTATCCTGATGCAGGATTTCCCAGGGTTTCTTGCCGGAAATCTGTAAAGCTCTGGGTATTTCAATGCAATGGATCAGCATTCTGCGGCAGAGGAACGGGAAATCAAATTCCTTGCCATTGTGTGCACAAAGTACCAGCTGGTCTGCGGGATATTTTTCGAGCAGCGCCTTAAACTGCCGGAGCAATGCAGCCTCATCATCGCCCGAAAAGCTGCTGACTTTGAATGCAAGCTCTTCGTTTTCATTATAATAAAATGCACCAAAAGCAATGCAGACTATCTTGCCAAACTCAGAATAAATCGCGCCGCGGTCGTAAAAGCAATCCGCATTCGTAACAGACTCGTCGCCGCGTTTGATACCGACTGCTTTTTTGTCCCAA
>NZ_JBHYGF010000543.1:0-1609 GCF_051859145.1 Dyadobacter sp. | reverse complement strand
ATCCTTTAAAGGCGGTCGTAAAAGGTACTGGAGAAGTTCTCAAAAACCTTGAACTCTACAAGCCTGTATTGATTTCTTAGGATCGGCTCGCGCATAGTTTATCAATTTGGCCCCAGGCCCGACGTTCGAAAATTTTATATTTTTGTACATCGTGCGCTGCACAACCTATTCGTGCGCCGGGTGATGAACTGCGCGTGAACTTTTTAGCCCATGCTCCAACTTGTTGATTTCGTCATTCGAAATCGTTTTTTCCTGGTTTTCGTGCTGCTGGAAGTACTCAGTGTCTGGCTCATCGTGCGCAGCAATACCTATTGGGGAGCTACTTATTTCAATACCTCTAATTACTACGTTGCCAAAACACTCGCCTTTTCTAACTCCGCCAGGGAATTTACCAAGCTCGACGAAATCAATGCGGACCTGGCTGCCGAAAATGCCCGGCTGCACGCATTAGTCACAACCCTGAACCAGCAAAAGCCGGTTGACTCTCCTAATGGCTACGCTCCCGATTCAGCATTTGCTTCTAGGTATACTTACACAGTAGCCAAGGTGGTTGATAATGAAACCAATAAGCAGAACAATGTACTGACCATCGACAAAGGTACTGCGCACGGGATCAAGCCTGGTATGGGGGTTATTTCCGCCACAGGTGTTGTGGGCAAAGTTAGATTTTGTTCTGAGCAGTATTCCGTCATTACTTCGATCCTGCATTCGCAATTTATGGTTTCCAGCAAACTGGTGCGTAGCAAAGAAATAGGATATGCCAAATGGCCAGGTAAAGACCCCAACTTCATTGATCTGATTGACGTTTCCAAGTACACAAAAATCTTCAAGGGCGACTCAGCTGTTACGTCTGACCAAAACTCTGTTTTTCCTCCGGGCATTATGGTCGGAAGAGTGGAAAGTGTAAGTGTACATCCTAATCAGACCTTTTATAATATCATTTTAAGACTCTCTACAGACTTCCGGAATCTCTCGTACGTTTATGTGGTACAAAATCAACAACTTGGGGAGCAGGAAAATCTGAAAGAACGTACTATTGAAAAACGATGAGTTTAAGAGAAGCCATACAATATTCGCTGATGATCCTGCTGTATCTGTTCCTGCAGATCTTCTTCATGCGCAATATGGTTTTGTTCAATTATGCATTCTGCTTTATTTATATCGCCGGCGTTTTGCTGCTGCCTGCGGACATTGACAGGATGTATTTGTTGCTGATTGCATTCGGGATAGGCTTTACCGTCGATGTTTTTTCAAATACGTTCGGCATGCACGCCTCCGCTACAGTCCTGATCGCCTACATCCGTCCTTTCCTGATCCATTTCCAAATGAAGTCAAAAGGAGCTGAGCGGGCTGAGGTCGGAATTCGCACACAAGGCTTTGGCGCATTCGTTTCTTATATATTCCCACTTGTTCTGCTACATCATTCTGTGCTCTTTTTAATGGAGATCAATCATTTTGGAATGATCCTTTACACCCTGATCCGCATTGGTGCCAGCACGCTCTTAACTACTCTCCTCATTATTTTACTGGAACTTTTTTCCAAACGCTGATATGCCAATTTGGCACAATCCCGATTTTGGCTCGGAATTTGATGTAGCTACATTAATTG
>NZ_JBHYGF010000542.1:0-1613 GCF_051859145.1 Dyadobacter sp. | reverse complement strand
TACGCCGGGTGTAATGTTGGGTCAATTGCAATACCAGATCGTGAACAGCACGGTGAATGCAAGCCGCAATTTTACCCACGAGCTTATGCAGGTCGACGCGCCCCGGGCGAGCGCAGGCGGTGGCGGTTTGCACCGGTACCTGGTGAATCCGGGTACGGGGGTATGGAGTAATTTTTATACCTATCTTAATGATATTGAGGATATTTACATCATCGCCGACCGGCTCAATGAGAACAACTACAAGGCAATTGCCTTAATCTACAAAACGTGGAGCTACTCCATTCTGACGGACCTTTACGGCGACGTACCTTATTCGCAGGCTACCAAGGCGATCGAGGGTAACTTCAAGCCAGCGTTTGACAAGCAAAAGGACATTTACATTGAGCTCCTGAAAAATTTGGAGACAGCCAACAGTCTGCTCGACGATACCAAAGCGCTGACTTACGGCGGCGATATGCTTTACAATTCAAATGCATTATCGGGTGGTAAAAATTTGGGTATTCAGAAATGGAAGAAGTTTTGCAACTCGCTGCGGCTGAGATTACTGTTGAGAATTTCGAAGCGGGAAGGGGAAGTGAATGTAAAAGAGCAAATCAATGCAATTCTGGCTAATACGGCTGCAAACCCTGTTTTTACGACCAATTCCGACGAGGCAATTTTCAGGTATCCGGGTACATTTCCGTTTTTCAATCCATTTTACAATGCACGTCAGGTGGATTGGCGCGACGGGAATTATTATACCAAATTCTTCATGGATTTCATGAACCAGACCGGCGATCCGCGCCGTGCACCCTGGGCTACGCAGGTGAAAGCAGGGACTGAAAACGTTTACCGCGGCATCGAAAGCGGTTACCCGACCACGCTCGAATATGCAGTAGGAAGCAATTCCAGCTACTCCGACGCGCTGAAAACGCTGCCGCAGCTGGGCGTGATGATGACGCTGGCCGAAGTGGAATTTATCAAAGCCGAGCTCGCATTGAAAGGTTACAACACAGGATCAACGCCCGACAAACATTACGAAGCAGGTATCGCGGCTTCGATGACGCAATGGGGCGTGACGATGCCGGCGGGTTTCCTGGCGCAGCCTGGTATCGCATACAATGCGGCCGCCACGCCTGAAAAGCAGCTCGAACAGATTATGCTGCAAAAGTATTACGCTTACTTCTTTGTCGATTACCAGTCTTGGTTTGAAAAGCGCCGGACAGGCTATCCTGCATTGCCGCGCGGCGCAGGTATCCCGGCTGAAAACAAATTCCCTTCGCGCGTGCCTTACCCGACTTACCTGCAATCGCTCAATCCCGAGGCACTTGCCGGCGCGGTGGCTTCCATGGGCGGCGATAACAGTGATATCAAGGTTTGGTGGGATAAGTAGGTTGGTTTTTGATTGATTTTAAGATTTAGATTCAGGATTATGGTTAAAAATAGATTCCAACTTTTCGTTCTCGCGCTGCTTGTTTTTACAGGAACAGCGGTGCGTGCACAGCTGTCGCAAAATGGACAAGCGAGAAACAAAACGCTGATCGTTTTCTTCGACGGACTCCGGCCGGACTACATCACGGAAGCGCAAATGCCGAACTTGTTTGCCTTCAAACAAAAAGCATCCCACGGAAAGC
>NZ_JBHYGF010000541.1:0-1624 GCF_051859145.1 Dyadobacter sp. | reverse complement strand
ACTCACGCAGGGTGCATTCGATATCAGTTTCGCAGCTATGGAGCGGATCTGGAAGTACGACGGCTCCATGACGCAAATGCCTTCGCCCGAGGCTGTCAGGAAATCGGTCGCGCTGGTGGGTTACCATAATATCATTCTGGACAAAGCGAACTTGACAATTTTTCTGAAACTGAAAGGGATGAAAATCGGCTTTGGTGCATTGGGGGAGGGGTACGCGACGGACAAATGCAGAAGTATGATGCTGGAAAGAGGTATTCAGGCTGGTATCGTAAATGGCTCCGGGGATATGAGCGTGTGGGGAAAGCAGCCCGACGGTCGCGACTGGGTAATCGGGATTAATGATCCCGTGAAACCGGGTGAGTTGTTTGCGGTACTGCCCATTCAGCAAGGCGCGGTTGTTACCTCGGGCAGTTATGAGAAATTTGTAATGCTGGATGGAAAACGCTACTCGCACATTATCAATCCCGCCACGGGCTATCCCGCTACCGGACTGACCAGCGTGACCGTCTTCGGACCAAGCGCCGAAATGGCAAACGGGTTCAGTACTTCCATTATGGTGATGGGAAAAGAGGCTGGATTGGCGCTCCTGAGCAAATATCCCGCATTCAGCTGTGTGATGATCACAGACGATAACCAGGTATCTGCTTCCAAAAACCTCGATATTGCGAAATACAGAAGCAAGCGGAAAAACCGCTGACATTCTTAATAACAATCCATTAAAATCTGGCTTCTTGACTGGTAAAAGCTGACCGGTTTTCCAAGGTGTTTCTGACAGATTTCTTCTAGCAACGCGACTACATTGTTTTGCATTGAAAGCGAGCCGCAAAGCATAATCGCGCCGCCAT
Organism: Dyadobacter sp.; assembly: GCF_051859145.1. Classification (GTDB taxonomy): domain Bacteria; phylum Bacteroidota; class Bacteroidia; order Cytophagales; family Spirosomataceae; genus Dyadobacter. The sequence continues at coordinate 779 of NZ_JBHYGF010000541.1, read as the reverse complement.
TTGCCAGTGTTTCGGTCAGCAGTGTTTCATCTTTTGCAAGCAGGTCTTTCACATACTGCTTTTCACCTTCGCGGGAATAGGCCACTTGCAGGCTGCGCAGCTTCTTTTCGTTCCTGCTTTTTTTCAACACATTTTGGTACAATTCAAAAGAAGCCCGGTCGCGAAATCCGCAATACAGGTGACAATCCGCATCCTCGGGCTGCTGATCGATCATTCCTAAAAACGGCGCGATACCGGTTCCGTTGGAAATCATCACCACTGTTTTGCCCGGCCCGGGAAAGTGGAAATGTCCGTTGTTTACGATTTTCGCATCGATGGAAGCACCTGCATCCAGCCGGCAGAGATACTCTGATCCAAGTCCGCCCGCGTGTAGCTTCACACTCAGCTGCACATCATTTCCAATTTTACCAATGGAATAAAGGCGCTCGCGGTGATCGTTTGCAGGATAAATGGCGAGCAAATCGCCGGATGTAAATGCACTTCCTGGCTGCGGGCGCAGGCGTATCAAAAATGATTCTCCGGCACCGGCCACAGGTGTTTTGTCCACAACAGTCAATGCCTGCATAAGCTCCTGTCTTGCTACTGTGAGTCCCGAAGTTACCGAAAGCGGCACGCCCGCGTGCTGTGACCAGTTAGCCGCCCATTGACTGAATTCCTCCGGAGATTTATCATTTACGGTATGAATTTCAACAAGCGGAACCGCCCAATCCTGTTTGGCCAAAAGGGTATCCACCTCGAAAGCAAATTTGCAGAAATCGGGATAAGCATGTGAGCCAAAG
>NZ_JBHYGF010000540.1:0-1627 GCF_051859145.1 Dyadobacter sp. | reverse complement strand
GTACACCGAATGAAGGCAGCTTAGATGAAGAAGTAAACATTTCACAAACGTGTCCACTTTTTTCAGGACAAGACAGGAACTTACCATCCTTTTTCCTTCCTCCCATTCCTCCTTCCTCCCTTTCCTCCCCACATTAAAAAGAACAATAAAATGATCAAGAACTACCTTAAAATCGCGCTTCGCAGCTTGTTTAAGCATAAGGCTTTCAGCTTTATCAATGTTGCCGGCATTACTATTGGACTTAGCTGTTTTTTGCTGCTTGCGCTTTATGTGAAAGATGAGCTGAGCTATGATCGCTTTCATGTGAATGCAGATCGGATCTACCGGCTTTCACGAACGTTTTTGTCAAAAGACGGGAATGAATCGCTTCGTCTCGGCCACGCGGCGCCGCCTTTTGCCCCGCTGATCAAACAGGATTTCCCGGAGGTAGAGGAGGTAGTGAGGCTGCTGGACGTGAGTTCCAATGTTCGCTATGGAGAAAAGAGTTTTAATGAAGATGATGTATTTGCAGCCGAGGCCAATCTGTTCAAAGTATTTACAATTAAGCTGAAACAGGGTAATCCTGCCAATGCATTGGTAAACCCGTTCTCAATCCTGTTTTCCAGGCCAATGGCCGAAAAATACTTCGGGAAGGAAGATCCGATGGGCAAGATCGTCAGGCTGGATAATCAGCTTGATTATACCATCACAGGTGTTTTTGAGCCGCTGCCTTCGCAATCCCATTTTCATCCCAATTTCCTGATCTCGTTTTCAACCCTCAATGATGACCGCGTTTATGGCGCAGAGGGGCTCCGGACCAACTGGGGTAATAATTCATTTTCCACATTCCTGCTATTACCTGCCGGCTACAATCCTCAGAAGCTTGTAAAAGCATTCCCGGCTTTTCAGAACAAACACATTGATCCGCGCGCGTCGACCTACTCCCGGCTGGACCTGATGAAGCTGACAGATATCCACCTGCATTCGCACATGGATTCGGAAATCGAAGCAAACGGCGATATTCAATATGTATATCTGTTCTCTGCCATCGCGCTTTTTATCCTGCTGATCGCCTGCATTAATTATATGAATCTGGCTACTGCCAAGTCGGCCACGAGGGCGAAGGAAGTGGGCATGCGTAAGGTGATCGGCGCAGTAAGACAACAGCTGATCGGGCAGTTTTTAAGTGAATCGATGCTGCTGGTGACCATATCGCTCATCTTCGCTTTGATTACCGTTACACTTTGCCTGCCTTTACTGAATCAGTTTACACAAAAACAATTAACATTCACGGCGCTCCTCGATCCTGTTTTTGTTTCAGTACTCGTCGCAATTACACTATTTACCGGACTGATCGCCGGCAGTTACCCCGCGTTTTTCATGACTTCCTTCCAGCCGCTCAGTGTGTTCAGGGGGAAAGTGTCTTCTACATTGAAAAACGGAAAATTACGCCAGATCCTCGTGGTGACACAGTTCTCCATTGCTGTGGTTTTGATTGTAAGTACAACCGTCGTATACAATCAAATGCGGTACGTGCAGAATTACAACCTGGGTTATTCCAAAGACCAGATAGTGCTATTGCAGGCCGGGAGTGATTCGAGTACCAATTATGAGAGTTTCAAACAGAGACTGAAATCCGGCAGCAACA
>NZ_JBHYGF010000539.1:0-1649 GCF_051859145.1 Dyadobacter sp. | reverse complement strand
CACAAAAAGATTCCGCTGCGGCAAGCTCGCTCGATTAAGATCACATTCCGATTACCGCACAACTGGACCTCGGCCTGCGCAACCTTGAAATCGATGTGTATCCCGACGAGAAAGGCGGAAAATACGCGAACCCAAAAGGCCTTGAAATGGTAACCGGACAGAAACCATACGATCCGCAGGGTAAAATGAAACAGGCTGGCTTCAAAGTGCTGCATGTGCCTGACCTTGATTTCCGGACTCACTATTTTACTTTGATTGATTGCCTCGAAGGATTAAAAACCTGGTCAGATTCGCATCCTGATCACACGCCGGTATACATTACACTTGAAGTGAAAGGAAAAATTGCCACAGATAGCGAGAAGGAAGGCATTACCGCCAGGGATTTTGACTATCTCGACAAAGCACTTCTTGAACATCTTGGCGAAAAGCACATCCTTACACCGGATCAGGTAAGGGGCAAGTTTGAGTCCCTCGAAAGTGCCGTGTTGAACGATAACTGGCCAGCATTGAAAGAAGCAAAAGGGAAATTTGTATTCGTACTGGACGATTCGGGCAGCAAACGGGATCTGTACATTGCCGGGCATCCTTCGCTTCGCGGCAGGACCATGTTTGCCAACGCATTGCCAGGAACACCGGAAGCCGCTTTTCTAATCAGAAATAATGCCAAATCTTCCGAAATACCGGACCTGGTAAAAAAAGGCTACTTCATCCGTACCCGCGCAGACTCGGATACACGCGAAGCAAGAAGGAATGACAAAACAACTTTCGAGGCGGCATGCCAATCAGGAGCGCAGATTATCACCACCGATTACTATCAGAAAAGCACCCATTTCAATTCTGATTATTCTGTGAGTTTTGAAGGCAGCACCTATTTCAGGAAGAATCCGTTGTTTTAAATGTAGTACGAAATAACATGATTTCGTTTAGCGGCCAAATTATGTGCTGTGCTATTGTTCGTCTGGCAGTTAAATGTTGGAGCTATCCTAGCTAAAGAAACTTTTGATAGTTCTTGCTAAAAAACACCATAAAAATTAACTTTAAGTATGGATTTGCAGTTCTAAAAGTTCGAGTGAGTAAATCGAGAGTAGCTTAGTTGATCACTTATAACTTATTAATTATCAAGCGGTTAAAAGCGGGGTTCTGCACTCGTTGGGTGCACCCTAGGGGACAGGTCCAAATTAAATGGATTTGTCCCATTTTTTTTAGGTTGTAACTTATTGGAAATCTGATAGATGAGATCGATGCCTTCATTGATACGAGGAGTTCGAACTTCATGTCCGTCAAACATCAAATTTTCGGGAAAGATCGAACCCACTAGCTGTCTTTTTTCTTCCAAAGTTCCTGATTCATAGAGGTTTATTAGGTGTTCGAGTCTCGTGAGGGTTTTCTTAAGCAAAGTTATTGTTTCGCCGTGATCGGACGAAAAATTATTAAGCCTTTTTTCTAAGTCTGTGATCTGTTTGGTACAATGCTCTTTGAGGTGTTGGAAATCATCAGCGCTCAGCAAGCCGTCTACCATCTTTATGCGTGCGTTTTGCATTCGGTCGCTAACCTTATTAAGCTCTTGGAGGACATTTCGGCGTTCCTGATCTCTCTTTCTTCCCTCTTCCTTGAATCGCGTTAGTAGCAAATCTGAATAAATCTCCAGC
>NZ_JBHYGF010000538.1:0-1664 GCF_051859145.1 Dyadobacter sp. | reverse complement strand
CAACATTGGCAGGTACACCTTTTACCCCGCAAAGCAACGCCTTTCGATCGACGGAAACGACATCGCATTGTCGCACCGGGAAGCGGAGCTGTTGCGCCGTTTGTACCAGCTTCGTAACGAGGTGCTGCAAAAGAATGTAGTGCTGCTGGAGCTTTGGGGCGACGATTCCTTTTTCAATGGACGCAGCCTGGATGTTTTTATCACCAGGCTGCGCCGCTACCTGAAAGAAGACCCGCAGATTCAGATCGTCAACATCCGTGGAATTGGATATAAGCTGATAATCTGATTGATAAGCTACTCACTTTTCAATGATCTGACCGGGTTCAACAATGCGGCTCTGATTGCCTGAAAGCTCACCGTGAGCAAAGTAATGGCCAGCGCGCCCAGGATCGCAGCTGCGAAAATCCACCACGAGAGGCTCGTCTGGTAAGTATATTGTTGCAGCCAGCCGCGCATCAGGTAGTAGGCAACGGGCATGGCAAGCAGGCAGGAGATCAGTACCAAAATCACAAAATCCCGGGTCAGTATCCGCCAGAGGTCGGCTACCGATGCGCCGAGTACCTTGCGAATGCCGATCTCTTTCTGCCGCTGTTCCGCGAAAAAGGAGGCTAAACCAAAAAGACCCAGGCAGCTGATGAAAATAGCAATTGCCGCGAACGTGGTGGAGAGCTGGCCAATTCTTTCTTCTGCGTAAAACTTTCGTTGGTACTCCTCGCTGGCAAACTTGTATTCAAACGGGCTCCCCGGATTGTATTTCCTGAAAACAGCTTCCAGCCTGCCAAGTGCGTCTTTGGTATTCAGATCAGGATTAAGCCGGATGTGGATGAAGGAAGTCCAGTCTTCTTTCAACATAAAAACCGTAGGCTGAACGGGCATAAAAGGCGAGCCTGTGATCACGTCGTTGATGACACCCACGATGGTATATTGATCTCCATTCCATTGCATAGTGGTACCCACCGCTTTTTTGAGCCCCATGAATCGGACTGCGCTTTCATTTACGACCATGCCGAGGCGGTCCGACGAATAGTCGGTAGAGAAGTCGCGGCCCTCTTTGATTTGCCAGTCAATGGTTTTGCCATACTCAGGCGTAATGCCCACTGTTCCGAGGTCGCCGAGCTGATCAGGATCTTTACCGGGCCAGCTGAAACTCGCGTCGCTGCTCCAAACTTCGGAAGCCGGACTTGATGATTTTGCAACATGCATAACCGCGCCGGTTTGCAGCAGCTCCTGCCGGAGTGCAGACGCGTGTTTTTGAAGGTCGGGTGTGTTGATGGACACAGACAGCAACCCGGAACGGTCAAATCCTGAGGGCCTGTTTTTAGCATAATCAATTTGCCGCAACACCACCAGCGTGCCGATTACCAGTGTCACTGAAACGGTAAACTGAATCACCACAAGCGTCTGCCGCGGGATAGCCGCGAACTTGCCCGCGCGCACCAGCAGCGATGAACCTGCGCCGGTGAGCACTTTCACCGGCTGAAAACCTGACAAGTAAAGAGCCGGGTAGCTTCCTGCCAGCAAGCCGGTCAACAATGCAAAACCTAATCCGGCTAGCCAGCTGAATGCATTATCCCACGAAAAGCTGATCTGTTTGTCGGAAACCTGGTTGAACCACGGAAGCAGCAGCTGCACAAACAGTAACGCAAGTACAAACGCAAATACGG
>NZ_JBHYGF010000537.1:0-1753 GCF_051859145.1 Dyadobacter sp. | reverse complement strand
GGAAATGTCCGCTTGTATCGCTACCGCAGTTCCTCCATTGTGAACAATTTCGCTGACCACCTTTTCTGCATTTGATCTGCTGGAAGCGTAATTGACAACCACTTTCGCGCCTTCTCTGGCAAATGCTTTTGCTATTCCCGCACCAATTCCCTTTGATGAGCCGGTGACTACGGCAACTTTATCTTTTAATTTAAAGCTCATTTTAGTAACTGTTTTAATGAGCTGCAAAGCTATATGGTACATTCTCCTACGTCAAGTATGTACCTTTTAGTATCTTACATACCTTAAAGAATGTATTATTAATTATCAGTCAATTAAAAATGAAAAAATACAAGCATTCATGCCCGGATATGCCTACTTGCTCAGTTGATTTTGCATTCAGACGGATAGGTGGAAAATATAAAGGCAGGATCTTATGGTACCTGCATGAGCATTCGATCCTGCGCTATGGGGAACTGGGCAGGACTTTGCCGGACGTGACAACCAAGATGCTGACGCAAACGCTGCGGGAACTGGAAGCCGACAACCTCATCGCCCGGAAAGTGTATCACGAAGTACCGCCCAAAGTGGAATATACATTGACCGAAGTCGGGCAAGAGCTGATCCCCTTTATTGAATACCTCCGGCAATGGGGCGAGAAGCAGATCAAAAAAGGTTCGGTAGCATAATTTGTTGGAGAACTTACGCCAGCTGCGCGGCGCTGATCTCTTGAAAGGCAGTTGCCATATCTCGGATCAGCTGGCCAGGTACCCCCCATCAACCGGATAATACGAACCAGTAACAAAGGATGATTTCGGACCGCTCAGCCATAATACCAGCTCTGCCACTTCCTCCGACTCTCCCAATCTGCCGACCGGGTGTTTGGTCACCAGCCAGTCGAGGGTACCGGCATCCATATCTTTAAGAAGTGGTGTTTTGATGAAAGCAGGTCCAACTGCATTGGCCCGGATACCTTTTGCACCGTATTCTAGGGCTATATTCTTGGTCAGCCCTACCACTCCGTGCTTGGCAGCCACGTATGCAGCACTATTGGCGAAGCCGACATTCCCCAGGATCGACGCCATATTTACGATCGTGCCACCTCCTGCATTCAGCATGGCAGGGATCTGGTACCGCATTCCGTAGAATACACCTGAAAGATTGATCGCGATCACTTTATCCCAGGCCTCAATCGGATATTCTCCAACCGGCGCCGAGGCACCGCCTATCCCTGCATTGTTGCAGGCAATGTGCAGCGCGCCGTAAGTAGCCACAGCTGCATCCACAAGTGCTGCATTATCTGCCGGTGAAGATACGTCGGCCCTAAAAAAGAAGGAATCGCCACCTGCCTGTTGTATCATTTCTACTGTTTCCAATCCTTCCTTCTCCTGCACATCGGAAACGACCACTTTTGCTCCCGCAGCTGCATAAGTTAGTGCTACACTTCTGCCAATTCCTGAGCCTGCTCCTGTTACAATCGCAACTTTATCCAGTAAATCCATGATTCAAAGTGTTAAGTGAAAGATGTTACGAAGGTATTGACAGGCTGCATTGCAGCAGGTGACTTAGGCAGCGATTGAAAATGACATTTGTCAGCTTTTCGCGCGCATTGACATAGTTTGATGGGTTACCTCTAAGAAAGGCAAAGTAGCTGCTGGCACCATTTTTGACCCTTTGCACTGCGGCGAAATTTCCGGGATTGCTTCAAGCAGTCCCTCAAAACAATGACAAAACCCACTGTCCGAAATCATTAACACTTACCCCGCCGCTCCAC
>NZ_JBHYGF010000536.1:0-1756 GCF_051859145.1 Dyadobacter sp. | reverse complement strand
CGAGAATACAGTACACCGCGTCTTCTACATTCTTGGAGTAAATCGATTCCAGCATCGTCCCTTTTACACTCGTGATGTTTCCTAACAGGTAGTTGATCAGATCAATAACGTGTGAAGCGTAATCCATCAGGCAGCCGCCTCCTTCTGCCGGATCTGCACGCCAGTTGTCCTGTTTTTCGCGGATAACAACTGGTCCGTAAGACTCACCTGTGAAGTGGTATACTTCCCCGAGAACACCCAGGTCCAGCAGTCTTTTTACCTCTCTGAAAGTTCCGATGAACTTGTTGTGATAGCCTACCTGGTTCACAACTGCTTTCTCTGCTGCAAGCGCAACGAGCGATTTTCCTTCCTCGGCGGTAAGACAAAGGGGCTTCTCAGCGAACACGTGCTTGCCGATTTCAAGTACCTTGCGCACCATGGATGCGTGGAACTTGGTTGGGACAGATACAAAGACGGCGTCTGCATCCGTTTTTGCAAGCATTTCCTCGTAGTTTGAAAAGCAAGGAAAGGAAGAGTATTTTTCAAAAACGTCGAGTACCATCTTCGAGGTGTCACTTACCCCTACAACTTCGACATTCGGATGTGCCCCCAATATGGACAGATGAGATATTCCCATCTTGCCGGCACCAATCAATGCAACTTTTACCATAACTATTTTTTGATGAGTTTGAGATAGATGATCAGTAGAAAAGGTTTTTACAAAAGGATTCGATTTGGAAAAAGCGTGTATTCAGGTATCCAACGTATTGGTATATACGTTAGTGTCAGATTCATATTTCGGATGTTGTTTTTCTATGTTAAGCCTTGATCAGATTTCTTGGTAAGTCCCGGCGAATTGGTTCGGTACAGTGTGCATGACAGCATCAATCACTCCCTGAGCGGCCTGGTGGTGATTATAGATCCGCACGCGGGATAAAGCGTGACCTGCATACTGTTGAATCTGTTCCTGATTGTTCAATAGCGCGGCAATCTTCTCAACCCAAACATCAACCTCCAATGGAAGTATTAGCCCGGTATGCTGATCGATAACCAGATCATCCGCGGCACCGGCGTTGGCGCAGGTGATGACAGGTGTGCCGCTCGCACAAGCTTCATTTGCCACAATTCCCCAAGGATCCTGCAGGGTAGGGAAGAGGAATAATTTGGATTTGCTATAACAGGAAACAAGCGAATGCTGGTCGAGAAACCCTGTAAAAACATAATTTAACCCTTCCGAATCCAGCTTGTCCAGCACCTGTTTGCGCAAGGGACCATCACCTACCAGTAGTACTTTTATCCCCGGATGAATCTGATTGAGCCGACAGGCCACCTCTGCAAAGAATCCGGGCAATTTCCGCTCGATAAGCTGACCTGAGAACATAATATCAAATTCCCGGTCTTTGATTGGAGAAGCTGAAAACTTACTGTTGTCAATGCAAAGCGTGCTCTTGAATATATTGCTATCCTTAACTCCGTAACTTTTGAAAAGCTTTGCAGAACCGCGGCTGGGCCCAATAAATGCATTTGTAAAAGGAAAAATGAGCTTTCTGACCCATTTATGAAAGATAGAGAAATCCTTTTCCGAATCGTATGTACCGTCTAGGGATACGATGAACTTGCATCCATTCAGCATTGCCCAGATGAAGCCGTAAAGCATCGTTGGGTTAAAGCCGGTAATGATCATCACATCCGGTCTGATTACATTCAGCAGCGACCACACCGAAGGATTGTTATGCTTGAATGTTTTAGCCACATCACTGAGAAAATACTTCGCATA
>NZ_JBHYGF010000535.1:0-1791 GCF_051859145.1 Dyadobacter sp. | reverse complement strand
GGTCCAAACCAGCTTCCTGGATACGGCGTCTATCTTGAATGTACCATTGCCCGTAATTTCATTGGGAAACAGATACCTGTTGTCAATCATGCGTACACCGCAGGTTCCGGGAGACGCTTTGCTCAGCTTATGAACTTTGATAGAAACGCTGTCCGCATCTGCAACTGTGGGCGCAAGATCCACCGAGAATACTTGCTTTACGCCAGCTTCAAAGTTGAGGTAAGGCAAAACCGGCGTTGAGTTTTGAACCTGCGTATCAACTACAGTCCACAGGAATGCGGAAGTCATTTCGGATCTTTCAAGATTGAGATACCCGGCGGTACGGTTGTCAATGGAGGTGGATATCTGAAAAATCCCGCTCACGGGGTAAGTATACTGTCCTTCAAAGTCTGCTATAAGTACACTGCCATTATTTGGATGCGCAATTACTTGCGTTTTGCTTAAATCCTTCGTAATACCATTACCGAGGCAAATAGTTACGTTATTCATGGCATCAGCAGCTCCGGCGCCAACCTGTGTATCCAGATAAAGCCGCACCTTAATGCCATAGGTTTGGCCGGAAATGTGTTTGGCCAGGATCTCGCCGCCCTTGAAATGGGTAGCATAAGCTGCGTTACAAAACAACGCTATCAGAAAAAGTATTCCGTAGATTAATTTCATAGAGAAAAGGCGGCGTTAAGTTACATCTGAAATCACAACGTTTGAAGCAGGCGGTTTTGTATGGTTACATAGAGAAGAAAATCAGTCTTTATAGATCAGTACCTCAGTTTTTCCATCACCTTTAATATACCCCCGGTACATTCCTTCGCTGTTGAAAGGCATGGCAATGTTTCCGTTCCGGTCGAGTGAGATAATCCCGCCCTCTCCGCCACGTTCAACCAGCTTTTTCATCACTACTTCGTTAGCTGCATTTTCCAATGAAAGTCCTTTATATTCCATTAATGCAGAAATATCGTGCGCTACCACCGAGCGGATGAAATACTCTCCGTGTCCCGTCGCTGAAACCGCACAGGTTGCATTATTCGCGTAAGTACCGGCCCCGATGATGGGCGCATCGCCGATTCGTCCGTATTTCTTGTTTGTCATACCTCCCGTGGAAGTACCCGCGGCGAGGTTACCGTATTTGTCCAGCGCCACACAACCTACCGTTCCGAACTTCCGGCCTTCGGTAAAAATGAGATCCTCTTTCAGCAACACGCCGGTTTTAGGTGCTTTTTTGATCTGCTTTTCTTCCTTGGCATCGTGGTCGAGCTCCTGTTTGTCTGCGGCCTTTGTTTTTTCCAAAGCTTTAAACCGCGTTTCAGTATAGAAGTAGGAGGGATCAACGAGCTCCAATCCCTGTTCTTTTGCGAACTTTTCAGCACCTGCACCGGCCATCATCACGTGCTCAGACTTATTCATCACCGCAATCGCGGCACTGATCGGATTTTTAATGTTGGTAACCCCAGCAACTGCACCGGCTTTCAGCGTTTTGCCTTCCATAATGGAAGCATCGAGTTCATTTTTGCCATCATTGGTGAACACAGCCCCTTTTCCCGCATTGAACAGAGGGGAATCTTCCATGACGTGAATTGTAGCTTCGACTGCTTCCACGCTCGTACCTCCTTTTTTCAAAACAGCATAACCTTTCTGCAACGCTTCGTTCAGAGCTGCTTTGTAAGCTTTTTCCTTATCCGGGCTCATGTTGGCGCGCGTAATGGTGCCGGCGCCGCCGTGAATAACAATGGTAATTTTATCTGAAAAATCCTGCGCAAAAGACGGAAGGCTGAGCACGGAAAGGAGCATTGCGGA
>NZ_JBHYGF010000534.1:9707-21557 GCF_051859145.1 Dyadobacter sp. | reverse complement strand
CATTTGTGCATTGATGTTATTGCGGCCCAGGTGTGCCACACCAATCGGACCCTGCGAATAATAAGCCTGGTGCTGCGGTGACCAATGCAGGTTTACATTCGACAATACCATCGGAACATCCAGGATCGGTGAAGCTTCGAAAAGTGGCTTATAGCCTGCCGCCGTCAGCTTGGCATAAGCGTCAGTTGCTTTCGCTCCGATCAATGCCGACAGTTTCTGATTCAGTTGCTCAAAATCGTCGTCTGCTGCGGTGCTGTTTTGCTCTTCAAGGTTTGTTTCGACGATTTTAGCCGCAATAGGCTGTGCGATGGGATCCAGCGCAGGCATTTTCAACAGTAACATACTATTGAATTTGAATTTGGAACTATCCACCTGCACCTCGGCGCTTCCGACAGATTGCAGCCAGTCTGCGCCGACGAATTTGAATGGACCTGAGAAAGTTGCCGTTCCGGTTTTATCATCAAAACGAAGTGCATTCGCTTCATCGATTAACCCGTCGGCTCCCGGCGGCGGTACTACTTTGAATGCTTTCTGATCCTCATCATAATTCAATGCACCTTGCGCGAGGTAGATATCTTCGTCGCCATCCGATTCTTTGGGCGACAAAAAGCTCATGTACATCCCGCGCGTTTCATTATAATGCAAGCCTACTGACAACGGTATTTCGTGCTCGTTTTTCAGGTCCTTGTTGATCTTGATAGCGACAGTTTCGCCCGGGGATTCTTTATAAACAATCCACGAGCTCTGAAAATCCTTCCTGAACTTGATTACCGGCTTTACAAATCCGTCCAGTTGCAGGGAAGGCTCGTAAGCGATCAGGTTAATGCCGCCTTTGAACTGGATCCGCGGAGAAAGTACCAGGTTCTCTTCTTCTTTTACATCCGCGCGCGCAGTGGTGTAGTACCTGATAGCAGCCGGCTGATTGTTATTCCTGGAACGTTTCCCTTCTGTTGCAGAGCCGAATTCACGCAACTCGAAATTCTGCATTTTGATATTGAAAGTATCTTTTCTCGCCGTGATATACTGGTAGGTGGCCGAACCTTCAAAATGGTTGCGGGAATCAATGCGTATGTTCGCGTCGCGCATTCTGTGCGCTACATTCAGTGTATCAATTTCAATGCGGGCATTTTTCAACGGCGCAATTTTGCCTTTGCTGTCCACACTTACCACTCCTTTATCAGGAATGATCTTCACGTCGGCAGTCTGAATGAAGGGAACACCTTTGATGTTGAGCGACACTTTTTCGATATCATATAAAGCCTCGGAACCACTGAATGTCAAACCTTCCTGTGTTGAATCCGTCGAGGTATAAGTGGAAGTTTCACCTATTCCTTTCATCAGGATTGTCTTTTTATTCATATCCCATTTCGCGCTCCCGATCAACGTTTGGTAAGAGGCAGTCGGGATTTGCATTCCCGAAGAATCATTTCCAAAGCCGGTTTCATCTGTCAGAAAGTTGGCAACCCCGGTTTTGAAATTGAAATCAATATTAACATTGTTACCAGTCAGCAGCTTTTTAGCCGACTTAACCTCGCTGCTGTTGATTGCAAATGAAGACCGGTTGGCCAGAAAACCATCTTTATTAAACTTGATATCTGCCGAAGAAAGCTCCGAATCGGCACGTTTCAGCTTTCCATTACCGTATAAACCAGTCGAGCGCAGCAGCAGACTTCCTTCCAGGTTGGTTGTTCCATTATGAAATGAGAACGATTTTCCGGTTGTGTTAATGAACATACTGTCTGCATTCGGGTACCATTTCAATGCATAATCTTTCAATGCTACTGCCGGAAAATACCCTTTTCTGATCGTCGCTTCCTTAATAGACGCAGTTTCGCCCGAAGCCATGAGCGAGTCGGAGGCAAGTACGACGTTCTTTGCAGTAATCGTGGTTGATAAATATTTGATAACCGCCTTTGAATGCAAACCGGTGTTATCCATCGTCAGCGTGTCGGTAAACCTGGCCTGAGCCTGTCCATTGTAGATCGGCATATCCGTCACTGGCGGCTTGTATTCAAAACCGAGCGAGTTGTCGGGCATGCTTTTCAGCACGGTTTTGATTGGAGGTATAATGCCGCCGGAAGTAAAGGTACCGTCGAAAATAACGTCGCGCTCGTCGAGCCCGCCCATATCGAGTTTTGGTATTTTGAAAAACACATTCTCTTTCGGATAAGTAATCGGACCGCGTTCCTCCTGGTCAAAAAATACCGTCATACCATCTTCCACCACCAATCTCGGCGATTTTTTCATTCCTTTCTGCAAGCCCGACTTGTTCTTAGGATCGCTCAGATAAAAGGTACCTCCCTTATCATACTTCACGTGGCCGCCTACCTCGCCTTTCTGACCTTTTGCAAATTTTTCTTTCGGTGTAAATGTGATCGAATCAGAAGGCGCCACATTCACGAAAAACTGATTGTAGTCAAACTTGATGTTCTGCCCGCGAAACTGGTAGTTGGAAGCCACCATTCTTCCATTCAATGTAAAATTCCTGTTTTTACCAATAACCAGCTTCTTGTCAGAAGGTACCGCATTGATTTTCAAAGAATCACTAACAACAAATCCCGTCACACCCAGAACAGTCAGCAAGGTATCAGGCATGTAAATGGTCGCATTTGCAGTTTCATTGTTGGCTGTATATTGCGACGCAACCTGGAAGTTGTCGTAGTCTGCCTTGTCAATATTTGCGAGTACATATAATGCACCTTTCTTGCTCAATGCATATTCATCCGTGGCTTTATTATAAATGAAATAGCCTTGCAGCGTCAGTCTGTCAAGCGTATTGCGTACGATTTTAGGGTTTTGTTTAAATTTCGCGGCCAACTCTTCTGAAAGAAATGCGGATTTCTTGGTCGTCTGCACATAGCTTGCCGCCATATTCAGAGGCTGAAAACCATATTCCTTAGCTATTTCCCGGAAACGTTCTTTTTTGAAAAAATCCTGAGACTCCAAGGTAACTGGCACTACCTGCTTGCCGTCAATCCGCAGAAATTCGAGCTTATCGTTAGTAAACCGCCAGCGCATTGCCTGGGCCCAGATGTTCATCTTGTGATAACTATCCTGGTAGGGCAGTGGCGCATAATCCGTTTTCTCCATTCTGCCTGTTTTCAGCAGACCTTCGTCGTCATTGTATTTGAAAGTAACGCCCTGGTGGTAAATAGAATCGCTGCCGAGCGGCATTGAAAAAATGGCAAATGAAGAGGAGATCACCGAATCACGCAGCGCAAACTTCTTGCTTTTGGCAGTAAATGCGATTTTATCCTTATACTTCACATTGACAGTCGAAAGCTGGTCGCTGAGCGAGGTACTGTACATATCGGTACCAATCAGCGAAAAGCCGCCTTTGTAATCAATGCTCTTGCGGGTATCTTTCAGCCGCGCGTCAATTCCGTTGGATACGAAGCGCGGGTAAGGTGCAGGCTGACCTTTTGTTTTCTTCACCCCGCGGTATTCCAGCTTACCTTTGATAGGACCGGCCAGCTGCTGATCGTGGTGCAGCGTTACATTTTCTGCAACTATTTTAGGTTGGGCGATATTGAAAGAGTATGCATCCAGATCCACATATATTGAAGAATCTCCCGCTGCAAGCCAGTCAAACTTCCCGTTTTTACCAGCAAAAATCCCATCCTGCAAGGATACACTTCCATTACTTGGCCCGAAAACAACAGAGTCGCTGCCTGTTACCATCGCGAATTTTGCATTTTGTAAATCAACCAATGCACCTGAAATGATAGGTACCGGGGCCGATTTGGGGGCAATTACAAAATTGGTATCAACCGGCGTGTCCCAGCTGTCGTTGATAGCAGCTTCCACATTCGCTCTTTCCACATTCGCCGAGTCAAACCGGAATTTATAGGAGCCTTCGACCAGATAAAGAGAGTTATAATTCGCCGCGTAAAGCTTTTTACTTTCATTCAAAACCCGCACAGTTTCAAAGACTTTTTGCAATGTTTTGCCATCGTACTTTTCCCCTGCATGTGCCGCGAGATTGAGAAAACTGTCGAAATTATCGGGTGCGTTTTTGGCCAAAAAAGCTGCATTCCGCGTAAGCAGGTACAAAACAGGTCCCGCCTTCTGGCCTTTTGCCACCTGCGCTTTCACGATCGCAGTAAACTTCATCTGCTGGGAAGTATTGAATGCCGACATCCAGATACTATCCAGCTGTGCGGCCGCCCGGATGTATTGCGGATTGCGGCTTCCGTCCATTGCCTTTTTAAACTGCACCATGAACTGGGCAGGTTCGTCGGGCAATTTCAGGTTTTGGGCAAATGCGGTTTTGCCAAGTAAGATGAAGCAGTAAAGCAGTAAAGTAAAGCGGATTATTCTCATTTTTTTGGCTTTTAGCTATTGGCTGTGAGCGGGTAGCTTTTGGCTGTTTGTCAGTTAATCTTAGCCGATTTTTGGTTTTTCAAATACAACGGTCGCCCATTGGTTGCGTGTATTTGATCTTAGTTTTTTAAGGCCGGCATCGAATGCACATTGTTCGATATCAGCCTGATCATTCTCATAAAAACCACTTGTTACCAGCCAGCCGCCGGGTTCCAGATGTTGCACATAAGTCGGGATTTCGGCTAACAGGATATTGCGATTGATGTTGGCCAAAATTCCACCGAATATCCTGCCTTCCTGCACTTTGCTGATCGTACCCTGAAAAGCTTCGGTTTCAGCAGTAAGCTCATTCATTTCGAAATTTTCGACTGTATTTTCCACTGCCCATTCATCGATGTCAAATCCAAGCAAACTGCTTGCACCCAATTTGGCCGCCAAAATGGCTAGGATACCGGTTCCGCATCCTACATCCATGATTGAAAGTCCCTGGTGCGGCAGGTTCAGCTGTTCATTCATCACGAGCCAGGTGGTTTCATGGTGCCCGGTACCAAACGACATTTTGGGCTGGATCAGCAGATCGTATTTGAATGCAGGATCCGGGTTATGAAATGTAGCCCTCACCCGGACTTGATCACCGACCTCGATCGGCTCGTAGCTTTTCTCCCACTCCTCGTTCCAATTTCTCCTTTCTAACGATTTCCAGGTAGCCGCTATTGCCGTCAGATCCAGGTATTTGGCGATAATGGATTGCAGTGCATTTGCATCAAAATCTTCTTCCTGAATGTAAGCCAGCAGTCCATTGTCTGTTTCAACAAAAGATTCAAAGCCCAGCTCACCAAGCTCGGCCATTATAATTTCTGAAAAATCCGGCTCAATGGTCAAATCAACTTCTATGTAGTTCATGATTGCTGTTAATCGTTTTTAATGCTGGAAAAGGTACTAAGAATCTGGGTTTTTGGCAGAAGTACATGTGAAATATGGCAGTAATCAGGAATAATTAATCCCGGTATTTTAAAATCAAATTTTTAAATACCGGGATTAATTATATAAAAGTTGATGTCTATCAACCTATATATGGCTGTGAGTAATTGCAATTTTTGAAACCCTGCTCCTTATTAAAAAAAGCCCGCAAATGCGGGCTTTTGGCTTCTTTATCAAGGCTTTCTTCTCTTCGTGGCCAGATCGTGCGCGGTGTCGTAGTAGGATCGCAGGTTTGTCCAGTCGAAAACGTCTGAGATGTTTTCAACCCTGTTTCGCTGCATAATGCGGTCGCGGCGCTGCATTCTTACGAATTTGAAAAGTATGTCTGCGAGTTGGTCTGCGGCTTGCGAGAAGGTTTGTGATTTTCTGTTGATCACATAAATACCGCGGTTTTCGTAATCCCGCATGATCTGCATGATATAATCACCGAAACCGGATAAATCGCTGGTAACAGTAGGTACGCCGCGCACCACGCATTCCAGCGGCGTGTAGCCCCAAGGCTCGTAGTAGCTTGGGAAAACACCCAAATGGCAGCCGCGTACAAACTGACCATAATCCAAACCAAAAAGCGGGTTGGTGGAAGATATGAAATCCGGGTGGTACACGATCTTCACACGGTCTCTTTCATTGTTGACCAGATTTGCCCTTTTGCAAAAATCCGTAATCCCGTCTTCCTCTTTCAAGTCGTGAGTTACAAACGCAGGTAACTTGTCCGTTTTCCAGCTCTGGATGGTTCTGCGTAACCTTAGCCGCCAGTACTCGTCAACGAAGTTGTTCAAATCAGGCATTTTGTGATCGGCGCCGGAAGCAGTGGCGAGGAACAGCTTCTCTCCTACTTCCTTCTCGATTGCGGTACAGGTTTCCTGCAATTCATTCAGAACCGCTCTCGACTGTAATACATCCGGATTCACGGAATAATAAGGCTGCTTGGTCACAATGAACATCACGACCGTCATATCCATATTCGCCTGCACCATTTTCCAGTTCAGGCGCGCAAGTGCTTCCAGGGTAAGATCGTAACCTTTGTTACTGTACTCGTAGCGACCGGAAGTAAAAAAGTAAAGTGTTTTGTCAAGATCAAAAGAGTAGCTCGGGAAGAAATGGCCCAGGACAAACTCGTGAATGCGTTCTTTATGTTTTAAATGCAGGTTTTGAAATTCATGAACAGCCTGGAACCGTACTACATTCAGTCCGTTTGGCGTTACGAGATCAGGCATCCGGCCCAGGAAAACCTCGCATTCGCGGGCTGTAACGTCGCTCACTGTGGTGAGTACATGCGCATTCAATGCAGCTTGCCGCTCTACCGAACATTGCGCCAGGATGTTGTAATTCTTGGCCTCCTGTTCCCAATCAAAAAAGGGCAGTTTGCTGTAAAAACCTGAAACATTTTGGGCCAGGTAGCGGCCGAGCATCGTTGCGTGGGTCGTAAATGTGAGCGCCACTTTTACATTGTCCCTTTTCAGCTCAGGCAAGCCGCTGCTCGACATCCATTCGTGAAACTGCGCAGAGATATCTTCCCGTTTTGCATTATCTTCTGCATATTCTTTCAGGAAAATGCGCACCATTTCGCCAAAACACAAAGTCTGATTAACAAGGTGTTCCACGTTGATAGTAGGAATGCGGCTTTTTTCCCAGAGGTTGAACTTGATCGTATCAAGCTCTTTTGCAATGCTGTCAAGGTCAAAAAGAACAACGCGGGGTTTGCCGGTAACGAGCCAATATCCATAGTAAACCGAGTACCCCATTTCACGCATTCTCTTCACAACCCTTCCCGCCGGTGAATCATCAAGATCATTGATCACCTCAAATTCAGAACTCGCTTTTTTCTCGAAATATGGGCCCAGCAAAAAGTAGTTTTCATCCCACTTTTCAACCATTGCCGGCACTTTGGTCCTTATAACAGTATATATTCCTCCAACTTGATTACAAACCTCCCATGCAACTTCAAACAGGACGTTTTTCTTCGTGGTTTTAACAAAAGGTTCCAATATGGGATGTATGTTTAAACGTTACCATCGGTAATTCAGCGATTAAATGCGCTATTTTAGTCACAAAAAACCTTGTAATTACACAATAAATATGCAGAAAAATTATTCACAATTACAACAATCATGCACTTGATTATTCGCTGAAATACAGTGCCGAAAATGGCGAAATATAACAATGACAAGAATTCCTCAAATGACTGCCAGCTTAATTCAGAGCCGCAAATGAGCTCATCCTTACATGAATTTAAGTGCCTTGTCGGCTAACTTTGTTCCAAATTACGTTACTTTGATTGGATTAACATTTTGCATTGGTCAGATAGTGAAAAAAATTAAAATAGTTGCGCTTTTCTGTGCAGTGATCATGTTTTCGTTGGAAAGTTGCATAGCGCAGACTACTGAAATTGATAATCCTTTGCCTCCAAAAAGAGAATTCAGGGCTGTTTGGATCGCAACCGTCGATAACATTGACTGGCCGAGCAGTAAAAATCTTATACCAGAAGAGCAGCAGGAAGAGTTCTCCAATCTACTTGATTTTCATAAAAGAGTCGGAATGAATGCGGTGTTTGTCCAGGTAAGGGCAGCAGGGGATGCATTCTACGCCAAGAGCCCGGAACCATGGTCTGAGTGGCTGACAGGCCGGCAGGGAAGAAGGCCGGAACCGATGTGGGACCCGCTGGATTTTATGATCGAACAGGCACATCAGCGCGGACTCGAATTTCACGCCTGGCTTAATCTCAACCGCCTCGTTCACAAGTCTTCAACCAGCGTATCCGCTGATAACATCAGCAAAACCCACCCCGAATGGATCCTCAGCTACGACGGTTACAAGCTATTCAATTTTGGAATCCCGGAAGTAAGGCAGTTTATTACAGATATGACCGTCAATGTTGCCAAAAACTACGACGTAGACGGAATTCATTTTGACGATTATTTCTATCCTTATGCTTCTCCCGGGCAGGTGATTCAGGATGAGGCTACTTACCGGAAATATGGCGCTGGCTTCTCCAACAAAGCAGACTGGCGCAGGCACAATGTCGATTTATTGGTAAAACAGATTCACGATGCATTGTATGCTGCCAAACCAAAACTAAAATTCGGTATCAGCCCCTTTGGCGTGTGGCGGAATAAAGACCGTGATCCCGAAGGTTCTAAAACCTATGGCGCCCTGGCTTCCTACGATGACCTTTTTGCTGACAGCCGTAAATGGGTGGAGGAAGGCTGGATTGATTACATCGCGCCGCAGGTCTATTTTTCATCAGGATTCGGACGGGTTCCATATAGAAATCTGGTCGATTGGTGGACTGAAAACCGCTTTGAAAGACACTTATATATAGGAATGGGCGCATACCGCGTCGGGTATAAAGACCGAGATACTTTTTGGGCAAACCCCAAAGAAATTCCCAATCAGGTAAGGTACCTCAGAGAAAGTGAAACAGACGGGGCCATATTTTTCAGTTCAAGGTCTTTGCGTGCGAATAGCCTGGGATTTGTAGATTCACTCCGCCGCGATTTTTTCAAGTATCCTGCATTGGTCCCGACGATGCCATGGAAAGATAATGTGCCTCCGCTCTCTCCCAAAAGCCTGAAAGCTACATTGTTGTCAAAAGGATTGGAACTTACCTGGGAAAAGCCGGATGCAGCTTCGGACGGGGATAAAGCGTGGTATTATGTCATTTACAGATTTATGCCAGACGAAAAACCAACCGCCCACGATCCTACTAAAATCCTTGGAATGTGCCACCAGGGTGAAAGATTTGTAGATACCGGTGCTGAATCGGGACAAAGATATGTTTACTATGTAACTGCCGTAGACCGGCTGCATAACGAAGGCCGGCCAATAGGTCCATTGAAGGTCGAAGTGCACGATCAGAAACTCGTCAGATTTTAACATGAGCAACGCCATTCAATACGAATATAAATCCGAGTATCTGACTACTTCGGTCCCGACTAAATACAACTCCGACAATCTTCGTACAGAAGAAATGGTGTTGAATGTGGGCCCGCAACATCCTTCTACACATGGAGTTTTGCGATTAGAGGTAGTTACTGACGGAGAAGTAGTTGTTGACGTTGTACCGCATTTGGGTTACCTGCACAGATGTTTTGAAAAACACGCTGAATCGCTTCCATTCAATCAGACCATTCCTTATGTAGACCGGCTCGATTACGTTGCTTCTATGAACTCCGAGCACGCTTATGTGAGAGGTGTTGAGAAAATGCTGGGCATTGAAAATGATATTCCAAAAAGGATCGAATACATCCGCGTCGTGGTAACCGAGCTGAACCGGCTGGCTTCGCACTTTGTCGCGCTGGGTACTTATGCAATGGATATTGGCGCTTATACCCCTTTTTTGTGGATGATGCGAGACCGGGAACAAATCCTGCGGCTGCTTGAATGGACCTGCGGGGCGAGAATGCTCTATAACTACATCTGGATCGGCGGCCTGTTTTATGATCTGCCTGTCGGTTTCGAGGAAAGATGTTTAGAGTTTATCAAGTATCTCAAACCTAAGTTGATCGAGCTGCAACAGCTTGTAATTGATAATAAAATCTTTATCCAAAGAACTGCAAATGTGGGAATTCTCCCGCTGCCGGTCGCGATTAACTATGGCTGCACCGGCCCAATGCTACGGGGTGCCGGGCTGAGGTATGATTTGCGGAAGGTAGATGGTTATTCCGTTTACCCTGAACTGGATTTTGAAATACCAATCGGTGAGGGTAAAATGGGCACTACCGGTGACTGCTGGGACCGTACCTGGGTGCGGGTGGTGGAATGCTGGGAATCCGTAAAACTGATTGAGCAAAGCCTCGCGCAACTCACAGGTGATTATAAAAGAACGCGCGACTTTGATCCGCAGGCTGTAGTACCCAAGAAGATCCGGCCGAAAGCAATGGACTTCTATATCAGAGGCGAGAGTCCGAAAGGCGAGCTAGGCTTTTATTTCCGCTCTGACGGCCGCTCAGACATACCATTCCGGTGCAAAGCACGCTCCTGCTGTTTTAATAACCTGCATGTAATCGGGGAAATATCAAAAGGCGCTTTGCTGGCCGATCTGGTTGCGATAATTGGTTCGATTGATGTGGTAATGGGGGAGGTGGATAGGTAGGCCCCCCGCCCCCCAACCCCCTTAAGGGGGCTTTCTTATAAATACTGAGCAAAAGTTAAGTCCCCTTGAGGGGATTTAGGGGAGAAAAAAAGAGCCACCTCCCGGCAGCTCTCTCATTCATTCAACATCTTAAAGACCTAAGCTTCCTGAGCCACCCCTACCAGCTCATTTTTCGCCAGGAACTCGGCGATCTGAACTGCATTGGTTGCTGCACCTTTGCGTAAATTATCAGCCACAATCCACAAATTCAACGTTTTAGGTTGAGACTCGTCGCGGCGAATGCGACCTACAAAAGTTTCGTCTTTTCCGTGCGCTGTTAGCGGCATCGGGTAAACTGCATTTCTTGGATCGTCCTGAACAACTACACCTTCCGTTTCAGAAAGGATAGCACGCACTTCATCCAGATCAAATTCATTTTCAAATTCAATGTTCACCGCTTCTGAGTGACCGCCAATTGTTGGAATGCGAACCGTTGTAGCAGTAACAGCAATGCTGTCGTCGCTCATGATTTTCTTGGTCTCGTTGGTCATCTTCATTTCTTCCTTGGTGTAACCGTTATCGAGGAAAACGTCGATATGCGGCAGTACATTGAGGTCGATCTGGTGTGGATATACTTTGCCTTTGCTGTGGTCCCCTGCGCGCTCAGAGAAAAGTTGATCAACTGCTGCTTTGCCGGTACCTGTTACTGACTGGTATGTGGAAACAACGACACGTTTGATCTTATATTTTTTATGTAATGGATTCAAAACCACCACCATCTGAATGGTAGAGCAGTTTGGATTCGCGATAATTTTATCTTCTTTGGTAAGCTCAACTGCATTGATCTCAGGTACTACGAGTTTTTTCGTAGGATCCATTCTCCAAGCTGAGGAATTGTCTACAACCGTAATTCCAGCTTCTGCAAATCTTGGCGCAAGTTCAAGGGAAGTACTGCCGCCTGCCGAGAAAATAGCAATCTCAGGCTTAGCTGCAATCGCGTCCTCAAAACCGATCACCTTGACCTGTTTACCCTTGAATGTAACTTCCTTACCAACAGATCTTTCTGATGCAACGGCCAACAATTCCGTTACCGGGAAATTACGCTCTTCGAGCACTTTGAGGATTTCGCCGCCCACCAAACCGGTAGCGCCTACTACTGCGATTTTCATTCTTGCATTAAGATTAAATGGATAAAAATTGACTGCTTCCGCCAGAGGCGAAAAGTGCCGCAAATTTACGACGAAATTTTAGCATTACGCCCCGAATCTTTCATTAATGTATTTAAATACAGTATTTAACAAAGCTGCCCACAGGTTAACCTACCTTCTTTAGCAAACTAAAACCTGTAAACCTGATCCGGGGTGATGCAGTTGTTGAGTGGAATATCATATAAATCAGTATCTGTAATTGCTTCAACCGGCCCGAAAAATGATAGTCCGATTTTAACCACATCATCCCTGCATTCTTTTAGA
>NZ_JBHYGF010000534.1:3598-9697 GCF_051859145.1 Dyadobacter sp. | reverse complement strand
AGAAAACGATCATAATAGCCACCGCCATAACCCACTCGAAACCCGCGCTGATCGAATGCAAGAAGCGGGACAAGTACCACATCAATTTGCTGAGGTTCAATGCGCTTTGATTTCTGCGGATCTGGTTCAGGAATATTCCATTGATTACGGATTAAAATGCTTTCCTCAGTTAAAAGATAGTGCTCCATTTCCTTCGTGCCCGGCAAAATGTAAGGTGCAACCACGTCAACCTGTCTTGCTTTGTCCCTGAGTCCCGAGATTATCGACCGGCAATCCACTTCATTTTTGGCAGGATGCGGCAGGAAAACGTGAATGGTCGAGAAAGTAATTTCAGAAAGGTAGGCGAGCGTTTTTTCCGAGATAGAAAGGTTAGCAGCCTCACGTTCAGCTTGTGTAAGCGCCATTCTTTTTATCAAAAATTCCTTACGCAGAAATGCTTTTTTCATAAACTCTTCACCGATTTTAACTTGGTCCAATATCAAAAATTAACCCGAAGCCGGCACGGTTTACCGCGATTTTTAAGCCTTTTTATTCATTTGTTTGTACTTTCACGGTCAGATTTCAAATCTTTAACTACTGTATAGAATTTAAGACATGAGCAAAATTAAAGTTGACAATCCCGTTGTAGAACTGGATGGCGATGAAATGACCCGCATCATCTGGAAGTTTATTAAGGAAAAACTGATTTTACCTTACCTGGATGTAGATATTAAATATTACGATCTTGGTGTTGAGTACCGTGACGAAACAAACGACCAGGTTACTGTGGATGCAGCCAATGCAATCCGCGAATTTGGTGTTGGTATCAAATGCGCCACGATCACTCCTGACGAAGACCGCGTTAAAGAATTTAATCTGAAACAAATGTGGAAATCGCCAAACGGTACAATCCGGAATATTCTGGACGGAACCGTTTTCCGCGAGCCTATCGTAATGCAGAATGTGCCACGTTTGGTAACCAACTGGACTGCTCCTATCATCGTAGGTCGTCATGCATTTGGCGATCAATACCGCGCAACTGATTTCGTTGTTCCGGGTAAAGGAAAGCTTTCTATCAAATTTGAAGGTGAAAACGGCGAAGTAATCGAGCACGAGGTTTATCAATACAAAGGTGCTGGTGTGGCAATGGCGATGTACAACATCGACGAGTCAATCCGCGGTTTTGCACGTGCTTGTTTCAACGTGGCGCTGGACAAAGGCTGGCCGCTGTATTTGTCAACCAAGAATACCATTCTTAAAAAATACGACGGACGTTTCAAGGATATTTTCCAGGAGATCTACGAAACAGAATATGCAGGCAAAGTACACTACGAGCACCGTCTGATCGACGATATGGTTGCTTCTGCATTGAAGTGGGAAGGTAACTTTGTTTGGGCTTGCAAAAACTATGATGGTGACGTTCAGTCAGATACAGTTGCGCAAGGCTTTGGTTCACTGGGCTTGATGACTTCTGTATTGGTTACGCCAGATGGCAAAACAATGGAAGCAGAGGCTGCACACGGAACGGTAACCCGCCACTATCGCGAGCACCAGAAAGGAAAACCAACTTCAACTAACCCGATCGCATCTATTTTCGCGTGGACACGTGGCTTGGCATTCCGTGGCAAGCTGGATAACAACCAACCTTTGATCGACTTCTGCCATGCACTTGAAAAAGTATGTATTGAAACGGTTGAAAGCGGTAAGATGACAAAGGATCTGGCAATCGGTGTTTTCGGAAATGACGTAAAACACGGCGAGCACTTCCTTTACACCGAAGAATTCCTTGAAGCAATTGATACCAACCTGAAAGCTGCTTTGGCATAACAATCAGGTTTTTATATTTCAGCCACCGGCTTTATAGTCGGTGGCTTTTTTGTGCCTAAAAATCAGGAAAGCAATGGAGAAAAATCTTACTTCTTCTCTCTCATTTTCTTCACAGTTCTGACCGCCGTCATAATCAAAACTGCAAAGGCAATCAGTCCCAAAACTCCCCAGAGCCAGTCGACCGTATTTTTTAATACAACCAAAAAAACAATGGAGAAGAGGAATACTGTTGCTATTTCATTAAAAAGGCGCAGCTGAAAAGATGAAAACCGGAATTTTCCCTGCCGGATTTCGAGCAATATTTTACGGGTAAAAAAATGGTAAGCTACCAAGCCGACAACAAAGGCAAGTTTGAGCTGCATCCAACCCTGATCCAGCCACGCCGGGGTAATATACAGCATGATTGAGCCGAAAATCAATGTAAGCCAGCAAGCGGGCGTCATAATTGCATTCCAGAGCAGCTTTTCCATTTTGGTAAACTGCGCGAAAAGTATCTCCCGCTCGGGACTTGGTTTCTCATTTGCCTCCGTGTGATAAACAAACAGGCGCGGCATATAAAAGAGCCCGGCAAACCAGCTTACAACAAAAATGATATGCAGTGCCTTGAAATGGAGGTATGTCATAGCGGGGATTTTTGATCAGCGATCCGGCATTGAAGTACCTTCCCTACCGATCTTTTTACGGGCAAATTTCGTAAATAATGGATGAATACCTCAGAGAAAACTTTCTTTGTGAAGGATTCGTTAATCAATCTGTAAAGTAACCCAAACCAGTAAAATGAAAACCACAATCCCGATTTTGACGTTTTTGTTTATGTGTTGCATGGTTGTGATATCTTGCGCTCAGTCGGAAAAAAAACAAAAGAGAAAAATGGATAAAGAAACCGCGTTTACGTCGCTTGACGAAAAGAATGTAGATACTGCGAATACGGAAATTGCAACCTTCGGAACCGGCTGTTTCTGGTGTACAGAGGCTGTGATGGAGTCTTTGGAAGGTGTAAAGAAGGTCGTTTCGGGCTACTCAGGTGGGCATGATCCTAATCCTAACTACAAGGCTGTGTGCACAGGCAATACCGGCCATGCAGAATGTGTCGAGGTGGTTTATGATCCAAAAGTGATCAGCTATGCAGACCTTCTTGAGGCATTTTTCCGCAGCCACGACCCTACCACTTTAAACCGTCAGGGAAATGATGTGGGTACTCAGTATCGTTCCGTGATTTTTTATCATAATGAGGAACAAAAGGCACTTGCAGAAAAAGCGAAGACAGAGCTTGACAAGTCTGGCGCTTATCAAAACCCGATTGTTACCGAAATTACGAAAGCTGTGAAGTTCTATCCTGCTGAGGATTACCATCAAAACTACTTCGCCAACAATCCGGAACAAGGCTATTGCGCATTCGTAATTGCCCCAAAACTGGACAAGTTCAAGAAGGTTTTTAAAGAAAAGCTGCGTAAGGAAATCTAAGTTTCAGACGGAAATGTGAATAGATGCCCACTTATAAAGTGGGGGTACCCGGATAATAAGTATCAATGGCACAAATTTTGAAGCATTCAATTAAACGCTTTATTTTGTGCCATTATTAACAATAACTTATCTATTACGATGAAAAAGATTCTATTCATGTTTTTCGTTGCGTCGGTTCTGAGCGCGACCTCGGAAAAAGCTTTTGCGCAATTCGAGAAAGGAGATAAAATACTAAATTTAGGAATTGGCGGCGGCGGATACGGCTTCTATGGAGGCGGCGGTTTCGCAGTTGGTGGCTCTTTCGAAGTTGGTGTACACGAGTTTATTAGTGTTGGTGCGCAAGCAGATATTAGATTTTATAACTATGGATATCTGCTAGGACCATCTGATAATTACGTTGCTTTACCAATTGCTGCGAGAGGTTCTTATCACTATGGCAAACACTTTCTAACTATTGACCAGTTAGATCTTTATGCTGGACCTGCATTAGGATTTAACATCGATAACAATCAGTATTATACAAGCTCTGCACTTGTTATTGGTGCATTTGCAGGAGCGAGATATTATTTCAAACCTACATTTGGTGCATTTGTTGAATTTGCAGGAGGAACGAATATGATCCCTGCAAAAGTAGGTGTTTCGTTGAAGTTTTAACTTTATTACAGATAGAAATAGCCGCTGAGAATTCAGCGGCTATTTTTTTGTACTAGAATTCAATATTCACCGTAAGAAACCCGATTTGCGTTTTTGCATTGAAGCCAGGACTGAACTTGAATGTGATCGGCTCTCCTCTCTGCAGCAGTTCTCTCCTTATTTTCCCAGCCTTTGATCCATTCCTGCCTGCCTTTACAAAGCTCACTGTACCAAATGTTGCTGCTCCCGCAAACCCGCCGATAATCAGCGACGCACCACGGATTGCCTTTTGCTCATCGGCATACGTTAGGAAATTCCCATTCGCATCGGTCTGAATATTAGCTATAATACCAGTTCCTACCCCCATTAAGATGAGCCCGACCGAAGTACCTGCGATACCAATTGCAAGTCCGTTCTTTGACTTGGTTCGGTAATATTTATAAATACCTCTTAAATGCTCGGAAGAACTCGTTTGCAGTTCCTGCTGAAATTTGTTTCCTCCTGGCATAACTGCTGCGGAAGTTTGCCTTGGGCCAGCGGAGGAGGGTGCGTAATAATTAGGCACTTCCAATGTGGCCTCAAACGTCTCCACCTCACCGTTCCCGTAGTGAATGGACGCAATCTCTGCCTTTTTAATCGTAAACAACGGTCCCTCCTGATCGTTAACTTTCTTGTATTTGACTACGCTATCATCTACTTCCTGAATAAGGACTTCCAGCTTGGTCTCATCCCGCATCAGGATAATGTCAGGCTTCCGCGTTGTCTGGGCAGAAGCAGCATGAAGGAACAAAAAACAAATGGTGATCAGGAGCTGAAATCTCAGCACAGGTAAACTTACTTTCATTGCGGAAGGAGCTAAATATGAATATTTTGCTCCGAATGAAGTAATAAATTTATCCTTATCAAAATGTCATACGCATTGTGAGTTGGCCGGATTTATTAAACGGATCAAAGCTTGGTCCTATCCTGAATGTAGTAAGTGGCTGCCCGCGGCGTTCCAACTCTGATTTGACCTTATTGGCCTTTTTATGATTGACGCGGTACTTATTAAAAGTGATCAAACCTAAAACCCCGCCAAAAACTGGTCCGCCTACCGCCAGTGCAGTGCCAAATTTTTTGTCATCCTGATCTTCACCGACTGCACCCACAATGATTCCGGAGACCAGCGTGGCTACTGCGATAGAAGTAAAAACGATTGCACCTGTTTTACCATCTATTGCCTTATTATTGTAGTATTCGTATTTGTCTCTCAGCTGATCCGAATTGGCCATAACAACACTTTTCTCAAATGGATCCTTCGGCAGATTATTCATGTCTGCATATTGCCCAACCGAATCAGGCGGTGTTTTACCTACCAAAACCGAATCGCGCACGTTTAATATCTTACCATTTTTCAACATAACCCTCGCAACCTGATCCATATAAATGTAGGCTTTTGCACTATCAGCTGTGCCCAGATCGCGGTAGTTGATCTTTTCGTAAGTCATTTGTGTAATAAGCGCCTGGATTCGCGAGCTATCGCGTTTGACGATCACGTCGTTTTTACGAGCGGTTTGTGCAAGTGAATTCTGTGCAAAAGAAAGTGACAGAAGAGCGATCAGAATGACCGACAGGAAGTTAGATGTGTGTATACGCATAATAAAAGGTTGGATGAAAATGTGTTTAAACCTACACAAACTTTCATCAAACCTGTAAAAAATTATGCTACTACATTCCGAATTTGTTGAGCTGTTTGACAAGTACCTCAAAATCTTTGGGATAAGGCGCTTCAACACGCACCGGCTCTCCGTCCATTAATGCAAAAGAAAGCGAATGCGCGTGCAAAGCAACCCGTTGAATCAGAGGTTGTTCTTCGGTTTCTTTTTTCAGGTTGAACTTGCGTTTCAAACTTGAAAGATAAATCTGCTCGCCGCCATATTGCGGGTCGCAAACAATGGGCGCTTTGAGGCAGGAAAGGTGAATGCGGATCTGGTGCATGCGACCTGTAATGGGGATACATTCCACTAATGTGTAACCACGGTAAACCTGTAAAGTGTTGAAGATCGTCTCCGCCACCTTACCTTCTGCCCGATCGATTTTCACTGCTGTTCCGTTCTTCAAAGGTAAAATGGGAAGGTATACCGAGATACTGTCCAGCTTGTGAATGCCATTTGTGACTGCATGGTAGCGCTTTGTAACTTCCCTGTGTTCAAATTG
>NZ_JBHYGF010000534.1:0-3588 GCF_051859145.1 Dyadobacter sp. | reverse complement strand
GGCCAAATGGCGGTAAGCAGCCGGATTTTTGGCAAAAGCCAATGCGCCCGATGTTTCCTTATCCAGCCTGTGTGCTGCCTGCAATTCTGAATTGTATTCTTTGGCAAGCCTGAGTACGCTTCCTCCCCTGTCCGCAGTCCGCTCATCCAGTGTCGCCAGATGCGGCGGTTTATTAACTAAGAGAAAATCCTCGTTTTCGAATATAATGATGTCGCTGAAATTGATTTTCATGTCTGTTCTGATAAAAATAATCCGAATGAATTACCTGAGAGTAACTCATTCGGATTTTGCTTACTAATGAATGAAGCGATTTATTTACAAAGATGACTATTTGTTTTTGTAAACTTCCCCTCGGTGTGCGACTTTAAAGCTAATATTACTTGTCTCAATCCTCAGAAAGCAGCTGATCCTTTACTTCTTTCCAGTTGAGTGATTCTTCATCCTTTCTTAATTCTATTGCAATCTCGTCTTCAATATCTTCCAGAATGCTTAATAGGTTATCTTTTTCCCTCAAAAGAGCAACATCAATCACCACGGCCTTTTTTTCCCCAATCTCATCAATCAAATAGCTGATACCTTTCATCTCAAATGTGTTTTTAGAAAGTTAGCACTTTATAGGAGTCAAGTCAACTATCAAACCAACGCACTCACTTTCGTAGGATTGGGATTAATGGTGTCTGACTCAACCAAGCCATCTCGCAGGCGGACAATGCGGTGGGCGTAATGGGCGATATCCTCTTCGTGGGTTACCATTACAATGGTGTTGCCCCGGCTGTACAGCTGATCAAATAAATCCATTATTTCGTAGGAAGTCTTTGTATCCAGGTTACCCGTAGGTTCGTCAGCGAGCAAAATACTGGGATCATTAACAAGCGCCCGCGCGATCGCAACCCGCTGCCGCTGACCGCCTGATAGCTCATTCGGCTTGTGGCCGGCGCGATTTTCGAGACCTACGTTTTTCAATGAAAGCATTGCTTTTTCGGTACGGTCCGACTTGCTTAGTCCCGCATAAATCAATGGCAATGCAACATTATCAAGCGACGACATTCTTGGTAAAAGATTAAAGGTTTGAAAGACAAACCCGATTTCCTTGTTCCTGATCTCTGCAAGCTCACTTTCCGTCATATCACTTACATCCTTATTATTCAGGACGTACCGTCCGGTTGTGGGTGTATCGAGACAGCCGATGATATTCATTAATGTAGATTTGCCTGAACCAGACGGCCCCATAAATGCGACGTACTCCCCTTTATTAACTGAAATAGTAACAGATTTGAGTGCCTGGATCACCTCGCTTCCCATTACATAACGTTTCGCAATCTCGTTAGTCTCGATGATTTTCATATTGAAATTCCTTGTTGAAAAGCGTTTAAAGGTAATAGTACTAAGATGCGGCGGTCATGCGGCGAAAATGCCCATGGACAAAAAGCGATGCGAGCAAAACAGCTGACGGAATTCCTTCATTGAACAGCTCGCCTTCATATTTCCAGAAGCTGGTTGATTTGAATGAAGCCTCGTCCTCTTCCCTTTTCACTGACCATTGCTGCTGCATCCAGTGACTGAACTTCCATTTATAGCTTATTTCTTCGTAGCTGATCTCCGCAGTGCGTTTGAACAGATTGTACTTAATGCTGCCCAATACCCTTGTTCCCTCAATGTCCCTGATTTCAGTAACACTGTTCCAGAAGCCGCGTGTTTTAAACCGTAGCATACTTCCGTCCAGTTCGCC
Source organism: Dyadobacter sp. (assembly GCF_051859145.1). Taxonomy (GTDB): domain Bacteria; phylum Bacteroidota; class Bacteroidia; order Cytophagales; family Spirosomataceae; genus Dyadobacter. Next base: position 1,859 of record NZ_JBHYGF010000534.1, on the reverse strand, counting down.
GTAACCATCCTCTTTCCAGGTGTTGACTTTCAGCAATCCGACAATCAGCTTACCTCTGAAAAGCTTGCTCTCGGTTCCACTGAAATTTGACTTGACGATTAAAGACATATTCAGTCAGGTATAGTTTACAGTAACCTAAAATATTAAATCACTGAAACTCCGCTCTTTGTTTTTCGATAAGTGCCCGCATAGGTTGATAGCGGCTCATAAATTGCTGATAACCGGCTGGATCGGCATATTGCTTCACTTTACTTTCCCCTTCGTCGGCCTGCCCCGTGAGTCCCTGATCGAGGCTCAGTAATGCATATTGCTCCCATAATTGCGGCGCATACGTGTTGTAGGCAAGTGCATCCAGCACCAATTTGTAAGCTCTGCCCGTTTGCTTCTTTTTACGCAGGTATTCAGAAGTCGCAGAAACACTTTTTGCATCGAACGGATTGGCGCGCACTGCTTTTTCAAAATTCGCTTCGGAAGGAGAACGTACTGCAATAGCCAGCAGCGAATCTGATGGAGACTTTGGTTTAATGCCAGAGAAAAGGTTTTGTTTCAAATTCTCGATGGCGCCGCTATTCTCAGGTTTCTGAATTTTATCTAATAAAATAACTGCTACTTCTTTCTTATCATAAAGTGCATTGGCAACCGCCATTCCAATGGTTCCTTCCACTCCTTCCACATCAGCCAGACTTTCAATGGCCTTTTCATATAATCCCAGTTGCAAAAACCAATGTCCCAGCACTTTATGGTACAGCTCGCTTTGCTCCTCTTCGTCAGATGCCAGCGCAGTAAGTACCTGTAAAGCTTTGAGTTTATCACCACTGTAAAACTCCGGATAAAGCGCCGCCCAGCTCAGGTCCTTTGACAATACTGGGTTCTTAGACGCAAGTTTGTTCAGCAAAAGAGCCGCAGACGTATCTGATCTGGCCTGGTTTAGTGCATAATTCAGTACGTAAACCGATGACGATACGCTTAGCAGGGAGTCCGCCGGAATAGCATTTGCATTCCATTCTTCCTTCGCAAATTGCTGCCGCAGATTTTGAACAGCAAGCCAGTTGGCCTGCCACGAAAGGTAATCGCGCTTTTCTGTTGTAGATGCAAGCGAATCCAGCAGTCCTGCATCTGTGTTTCTTACAAGGATAGCCAGTAAATTAGTAGCCGGGATTTCCGGCCGGGCGCTCGTGGCTTCTGCTCTTTCGAGGTAATAATAGGCGGAATCGGCTACATTGGTTTTGGAATAAAGCATTCCTAAGTTGTTGAGCAGCTCTCCATTCTTTGGAAATCTTCCAATACCTTCCTGCAAACTGTGGACTGCATCGAAAAACAAATTTTCCTGGCCCAGAATGCCGCTTAGTCCGATATATGCCTGCGGCGAAGGATTTTTCAGCAAAGCCTGCCGGAAATAAAAAGCTGCTGCGGTGCGATCGCCCTGGCGAATAGCGAGGGAAGCTAGGGAGTAATTTGACTTATGATTTTGGAATTCCTGCTGCAATGCAAGTTTGTAGTATTGTTCTGCCAATGCAAATTCCTCAGTTCTGGTGTGCAAGTCGCCCAGTCCATTGAAATATCCGGCAAAAGCCTGGTTGATCGGCAGCAATCTTTGGAATGAAAACAAAACGACCACACCCACAAATCCAAACAATCGCGTTTGTGTCAACCCAAAACTAAGGGGCTTGTACAGTACTTTGTAGACTGCCAGTTTTTGTTGAAAAAGAGGATAAAAGTTGACGAGAATGTAAAAGAAGAACAAAACACTCATCGCAAGCTGACCTTGCACTACCACATCTTCCAACGCTTCCAGCACAGGATCGTTGGCCATTCCGGCCGTTAAACCCGTGAATGCGGCTGCGATAATAAACAGTCCG
>NZ_JBHYGF010000533.1:0-1796 GCF_051859145.1 Dyadobacter sp. | reverse complement strand
CACGTGGTAGTGATTGTTTTAATTATCAACCTGCTGAACAAATATCTGCCTGATTGGAATGGAACCTCTTACCAGATAGCACTTTATCTACTCACATTCATTGGCTCAGTGGCAGTAGCTTCATTCTCCTTTTCCTTTTTTGAAAAACCATTGTTGGAATTCAAAGACAGGAAATTCGGGAGGTAAGTATTACTTTTCTACCAGCTCCGACATGGTATAAAAATCAAGATTCTGCTTCTTGGCTTCTTCCAAAATTGCTTCTAAAAAACGCACACTAAAACCATAGGCTCCATTCTCAGGTGCTTTGTACAAAGGTTCGTGGCCAAAAAGCATTAAGGAAGTCCCCGTCGCATTCGCCTTTTGCATGGCCTCTTTCATTTCCTGAATTGTCAGACCTGAGTCAGTGTCTATCAATAGCGCATCTACTGCGTTCAATTTGTCAAAATCATAAAAAATTGAGGGCATTAACCTGGGCGCCACCGCGTATACCTGGAATCCGAGCAGCCTGCGTTTTGAAATGGCGACGTCCCTATTGATTTTGAAACCATTCGCAAACAATACAGAGTCTACTTGCTTATTATGATTCCCGCCAGGGTGTGCGTAAGAAGTGGGTTTGAACCCCGCAGCTGACATATATCCCATTCCGGGTTTGATTTCCGTTTGGTAGTATCCCATTGGTCCCTCGGCCTCAATAAGTTGGGTAGATCTGCCGTGGATTGTTCCATGAAACCCGATCTCGTGACCATCCTTTTCAAGCTGGCGCAACTTGGTTATCTCGTCCGCAGATAAGCTATCAGGACAAGTAATAAAGAATGTCACTTTTGCATTGTACTTCTGAAAAAGCGGCCGCAAGTGGTACCATTCATTGATAAAATGATCATCAAAGGAAATAGCAATCCCGCCCCGGCAATCCGCATTTTTCTCCTGCTGACAGCCCGCGCTTGCTATCCAGATGCAGACGAGGACAAAAAACATTACTGCATTATTTCCGGCGGTGAGCTGTTTCAATACTTCGGGAATGAAATGTTATTTTCGCTAAATTAATCACACAAATGAAAATACTGCACACTGCCGACTGGCATATCGGCAAAAAGCTTGATCTGTATTCGCGGCTCGATGAACAAAGGCTGGTACTGGAAGAAATCTGTGAAATAGCGGAGCGCGAGCAGGTAGATGCGGTAGTAATCGCCGGTGATCTTTTTGACAATTTCAATCCTTCCTCAGAAGCTACCGAGCTATTATACAGTACCTTACACCGACTTTCTGCGAACGGGGCACGCGCGGTGATTGCAATAGCCGGTAACCACGATTCTCCTGAGCGTATTCAGGTACCCGACGCGCTGGCCAAGGTTTGCGGGATCTTGTTTGTTGGTTTTCCAAATACCGAAGTAAAACCATTCTGTACCCAGGGGAAAGTCGACGTAATCCGGACTGCAAGAGGTTTTATCGAAATAAACTTACCAAACTGCGACTTCCCTCTCCGGATTTTACATACCCCTTACGCAAATGAACAGCGCCTGAAAACATTCCTGGGCGTTGAAGATTCGGAAGAATTACTTCGGCTGCATTTGCAGGAACATTGGCAGATGCTTGCGGATGAATATCTGGATGAAAAAGGCTTCAATTTGCTCGCAACGCACTTGTTTGTCATGAAAAAAGGTGAGCCGGTACCTGAGGAGCCCGAAGAAGAGCGTCCTATTTTGCATATCGGCGGCGCACAGGCAATCTACACCGAAAACTTCCCCGAAAACGTACATTATATCGCATTGGGACATTTACACCGGTTCCAGGTTGTA
>NZ_JBHYGF010000532.1:0-1822 GCF_051859145.1 Dyadobacter sp. | reverse complement strand
TATATTGATGAGCCAAAAAGTGGGAGCAGCAATAACTATATCGGAGTCAAATACCACATTAAAACCGACTTTCCGGCCGACCGCATTGAACTGCACAACTTCAAAGATGGTTACTGCGGCATTTCCAAAGTGGAAGGGGATAAATATTGTTTGTGCTACCTGACAACTTCCAGGAATTTGCAGGAAAACGGAAAGGATATCAGGCAAATGGAAGAACGCGTACTTTTCAAAAATCCATTTCTCAGAAAGTATTTTCTTGATTCGGAGTTTCTGTACAAACAGCCGCTGGTAATCAGCAATGTTCACTTTGAGAAAAAACAAACTGCTTCAAACGGCGTACTGCTGCTTGGTGATGCGGCCGGCACCATTACGCCACTTTGCGGCAATGGAATGAGCATGGGAATGCGCGCTTCCAAACTACTGGCTGTTGAAATTATCAGGTATCTTCAAAATAAGCAGTCTGCCGCGGAACTGGCAGCGAATTACAAACGGCAATGGGACCGTGCTTTCAAACGCAGGATCACAGCGGGCTATTATCTGCAAAATCTTTTTGGCAAAAAAACGACCACTGAGCTCGCATTGCGGTTTCTGAACAATGCGCCTGCATTGACAGACAAGCTCATTAGTTTAACTCACGGGCCAGCGTTTTAGTAGTTGTTGCAGACAGCTTTCTTGCCAACAGTTTTTCAAATACAAACACATTCAGGATCAGCATCAGCAATCCGTAGAAAAGGTCTTCTGCCGGAATGGTAAGAAATCTTACACCTATATTTTCAGCATCATTATACCAAACAATGGGCTCATCGAGGCCCGTGCCGGTCAGTATCCCATTGACGATCACAAACGGAATGATCAGGAACATATGCGCGTAGTAGAACATGCTCAGCCAACGTGGTTTTACAACAAACCGCAGGTAAAGCAGGAATGCGGCCAGCAGGATAGAAGTCGAAAAGGTGTAGGCACGTTCGTGAAAAATCACAGCTGAAATCAGTGCCAGACTGATAAAAAATAGAGTGATGAAGCCCTCCGCAGGTACCTTGAAACCTTCGCGGTGAAAGGTTTTGAATGAATAATAAGAGAAAACGCAGGCGTAAGGAATGCAGATAAAGAAAAGGATCTCCTCAATCGGCAGGTGAAACAGGTAAATGCCCGTCAGGTACTTGGGTGTGAATCCCCAAACGCCAATCCGGGTAAAGAAGCTGTCCCAGATAATGAATGGAACAGCACATAGCAAAAGCGACGGCCAGAGAATATCCCAATGTTTGGACAAACCGATTTTTGGGTGAAAAGAAGCAAGTAACGGTACTGAAATGGAGGCGAGATCGACCACCAGGTACAGGTAATTCATTTAGCAAGAGTTTTTTTGGCTTCGCGGAAATATTTAAGAGGTACCCACAACATGCCAAAGCATTCGCCCTCATGTTTGCCTAAATGCTTGTGGTGCATTTTGTGCGCGCGCCTGATCGCCCGGAGATAAACAGAATCGGTATTTCGGAAAACTTTAAACCGCTGATGGATAAATACATCGTGGACGAGGAAGTACGTAAACCCGTATATCGTAATGCCCAGGCCAATCCAGAACAGGTAATTGAATCCCTGGTTCAGGCCGATGGCCAGACAGGTAATGCCCGGCGTGGCGAAGATGACAAAAAAATAGTCATTCTTTTCGAAGAAATCCCCATCGTCACGTTGGTGGTGATCATGGTGCAAAAACCACAGAAAACCGTGCATCAGGTACTTATGCGCCAGCCAGGCGACACATTCCATGCCGATGAAGGCGGCTGTTACTATGAGCGTATTTGATAACCAGATTGGCATATAA
>NZ_JBHYGF010000531.1:0-1825 GCF_051859145.1 Dyadobacter sp. | reverse complement strand
ACTGTCCAGGTGTAATCACTGCGGAAGAATGTAAAGTAGGTATTATGCCTGGCTTTATCTTCAAAAAAGGAACTGTTGGTCTGGTTTCAAAATCAGGAACTTTAACTTATGAAGCAGTTGACCAGCTGACTCGTGCAGGATTGGGACAGACTACTGCAATCGGAATCGGCGGTGACCCTATCATTGGAACAACTACCAAAGAAGCAGTAGAGCTTTTGATGAATGACCCGGAAACCGAAGCGATCGTCATGATTGGTGAAATTGGTGGAAGCATGGAGGCAGATGCTGCCAATTATATTAAATCGACTGGTAATAAGAAACCGGTTGTAGGCTTTATCGCCGGACAAACTGCTCCGAAAGGCCGCAGAATGGGCCACGCTGGTGCAATCATCGGTGGCGCTGACGATACTGCGGAAGCTAAAATCAGAATCATGAAAGAGTCAGGTATCTTTGTTGCTGAATCGCCTGCATTGATCGGCGAAACGATGCTGCTAGCTCTTGGAAGAAAATAATTTACATTTAAGCATACTATCTTTAAGAGGGCTGGGGAAACCCCGCCCTTTTATAATTATGAAGTCCGTATTCACACGCACCATTTGGGCTTTCTTTACGGCATTTATTTTTTTCGCGACCGTTGCATTCAGCGCAGCTAAGGTCACGCTCCCCGAACGCTATTTCCCTGTCTACAATTACCAGAACGATTGGCTTGTTTACAATGCAGCCTACAAAAACTACGTCCCCTACTCACAGGGCGTTGATGAGGATTCCCGTTCTGTAAGTCTGTACATTGATCTTGTCAAAAACCGCAGGTATGCATTGCTGCTAACTGCCGAAACAGAAAGCTACCTGTTCATAGAAGGAGCATTGCAATCCCGGATTGATCCCGGACAATGGCGGGAGCTCAGCATTGACAGTCTGATCAAAGTATACAGGAAGGACGAATTGCTGGTCACGATCTATGGCAGTGCGGGAATTGATGACAAAGCGGCATTATTATGCCATCGGAAAAACAGCGCTGATGCAGCTACACTTACCAGTACGCGGCCCAGCTTTATTAATATTAAACCTATCTCATTTTCACCGTTCGGTAATTTCGCGGTTCTGGCTTTGGTACTGATCCTGATATTGAATGCATGGATTTTCAACCTGAACCCACTCTCATTTATCCGGCTGATCAATCCCATTGAATTTTTCAACGGCGACCCCCGCGAGCAGATTTCCAAGATCAACAAACCTTACAGTAATACAATTATCTTTTTTGCGATCATCACCGCAATGTGGATGAGCTTTTTACTCCTGTTTTTTGCGAACAACAGGGTTAATCTGTTTTCGGTCAACAGCATGCTGTCGGAGAAAGCAAACACACTCATGATCTTTGCTGACTTTCTGATCATTTCCACACTGTTCTTTGTACTTACCTACGTCAAATACGTTTGCATGTTGCTCGCCGGAAATATGCTGAATCTTGACAAACAGGTGGATGTTCTGTTTATCAAAATAATACAATCCTCCTACATGTTCTACGGGGCGTTCTTTCTCATTATTTTCGGAATGAGCTTTAACCAGATGAACTGGATTTCGGACATGCGGGCATACATTGTGATACCTTTCCTGTTTTTCTATATAGGCCGTTTCATCGCATTGTACGTAGTCACCAAGCCGCCTGGCGCGTTGATTAATCTGTATTTATTTTCGTACCTTTGCGTTATTGAAATCATCCCGCTCATCGTTAGTATGAAATTTGCCTTATAATCAGACAAAGATGAGTTTGGAACAAACTAATGAGGATTTTACATGAGTGATACTATCAATTTTGATCCGGAAA
>NZ_JBHYGF010000530.1:0-1837 GCF_051859145.1 Dyadobacter sp. | reverse complement strand
GGCGGCGTAATCCTGAATATGGCCTCTATTGCAGCCACGGTAGGTATTCCCGACAGGTTTGCGTATTCCACGGCGAAAGGCGCGGTTTACTCTATGACCTTATCAGTGGCACGTGACTACCTCGCAGAAGGGATACGCTGCAACAGCATTTCACCGGCGCGCGTGCACACACCATTCGTCGATGGATTTATCGCAAAGAACTACCCGGGGCAAGAAGAAGAAATGTTCGAAAAACTATCAAAAACACAGCCCATCGGAAGAATGGCGAAACCGGAAGAGATAGGCGCGCTAGCACTATACCTCTGCTCCGACGAAGCCGGCTTCATTACAGGTTGTGATTATTTGATTGATGGGGGATTTGAGAAGTTGAATAATTAGCGGCTGTCGGCTGTCGGCAATCGGCCGTCGGCTTTTTTTGCAGCAAGCTGCTTTTGCTTTACAAAAGGTAATTTGTATTAAAGATTAACAACAACATAAACACAGGCCGAAAGCCGACTGCCGAAAGCCGATGTAAAAATCAATTTAACCAAAAACAGGCCGAAAGCCGACTGCCGAAAGCCGAAGTAAATAGGCCAAAGCCGCCCGCCGAAAGCTGAAGTAAAAAATATGAAACTATTCCGATTTGGTGCTTTTGAGCAGGAGAAACCAGGGGTTGAACTTGCTGATGGTAAAAAAATAGATGTCTCTGCATTTGGAGAAGATTTTAATGAGAAATTCTTCGCAACTGGCGGTTTGAGCCGGTTAAGCGAGTGGCTGGAAACAAATGCAGCTACTGCCCCGGCGGTAGAAGAAGGTTTCCGTTACGGATCCTGTATTGCGCGTCCTTCCAAGATCGTCTGCATTGGGATGAACTATGCAAAACACGCTTACGAGTCCGGCGCTACGGAATTGCCGAAAGAGCCCATCGTATTCTTCAAGTCGACTTCTGCCTTGTGCGGACCTTTTGATCAGGTGATCATCCCACGGAATTCAGAAAAGACAGACTGGGAAGTGGAGCTGGCCGTGATTATTGGTAAAAAGGCGAGCTATGTAGACGAAACGAATGCATTGGATTATGTAGTCGGCTATGCAGTGCACAACGATTACTCCGAACGCGCATTTCAAATGGAGCGCGGTGGCCAGTGGGTGAAGGGTAAAAGCAACGATACTTTCGCGCCGCTGGGACCTTACCTGGTGACGAGCGACGAAGTGGGAAATGCCAATAACCTTGATTTGTGGCTGAGCCTGAATGGAAACAAGATTCAGGATAGCAATACTTCCGATATGATATTCCAGGTGCCTTTCCTGATCAGTTACCTCAGCCAGTTTATGACATTGCTGCCGGGTGACGTGATCACAACAGGTACCCCCGCCGGTGTAGGTCTGGGTATGAAGCCGCAGGTATACCTGAACCCGGGCGATATAGTGGAGCTCGGCATTGAAAAGCTGGGTAACCAGAAGCAGGAAGCCGTGGCGTGGAAGGCGATTAATCAATAATATAAACGATGATAATAGATAGTCACCAGCATTTCTGGATTTTTGATGAAGAAAGAGATTCATGGATTACGCCGGAAATGGGCGCGATCCGACAGGATTTTTTACCCGAGAATCTCTGGCCCGTACTCAGGCAAAACGGGGTAAATGGCTGCGTGGCTGTGCAGGCTTCTTCAACGGATTCGGAAACAGAGTTCCTGCTTCAACTCGCCGAAGCCAATGATTTCATCAAAGGTGTTGTGGGCTGGGTCGATTTGTTTTCATCCGATTTGTACGGTAAGCTGGAAAGGTATTCACAGTATGAAAAGCTGAGAGGCTTCCGGCACGTGGCGCAGGGACAACCCGAAGGTTTTTTGCTGCAACC
>NZ_JBHYGF010000529.1:0-1914 GCF_051859145.1 Dyadobacter sp. | reverse complement strand
CTGTCAAATCTTACACCGAAGTCAATGCGGTAAGTATTGTTCGAATATTCAGCAAACAAATCACTGTTCCGGAAATTAGAGGAAATGAACAACCCTGCTTTGATTACGTGGTTTTCAAGCAGATCATTCATTGAAATGGATTGTGCAAATCCAAAACCACGGATCGGATCAATGCGCCAGTCGGAATTGGCATCGTTGGTGATGAACAATCCTTTGTAGGAAGTAGGACCTTTGATAGCAATATTCTCACGCGTGGCTCTCGTCCGCGTCAGTGCGCTCGGCGTAGTAGGGAATGTACCTCTGTTGCGTTTTGATTCAAATGCTTTCAAAACATCTTCATCAAACTCGTAATTATCTGTATCAACTTCTCCCTCTTTCAATGCAAGCTTCGGCGTTTCAATCGCCTGTTGTGCACCTGTCTTTACAGAATCCGCCTTTGCACCTGCATTTGCAGCACTAACCTGTCCGGCAGAACCTGTGAGTGCGGGCGTATTGATGGTGTTATTCAGATCAAATGCATTCTTGTAAGCAGCTACATAGTACCCGTCGTTCAGATACGTGTAAGCCAATGCACCACCCGATTTCAAATTGACGTCCGCATTGCGGATATTCTGAATATGGTTCGTCAGCTGCGAAATGGAAGACGACGCTCTGTTGTATTTGAAAAGGTTATTTACCCCTTTTCCATTTGAAAGGTAAACCAGGTCATTTGCGTCAGCATATACTGGCATTAACTTCGATTTCCCATCGCCCTGCACTAGCTTCACCATATTGGCCGACTTGGGAGTACCGTCGTGTTCGAAAATAGTATAAGATGTCGAAATCGATTTGTAGCTTCCCTTATCACCAGTTCCCACTGAATCGACCGGCCGGTTGGATGAAAATACCACTTTCCTTGACGAACCCTGGACAAACCTTGGCGACAGGTCATCGTAAAGGTCACTGGTCAATGCGAGCGGCGAGGCACGCGCCACGCTGATCAGGAACAAATCGTTTTGTCCACCCTTATCCGCACTTACAGCCAGCATGGTACCATCCTGGGAAATGTCCATATCCATAATCTGATCCAAACCTCTGATGTTTCTTCTCAGCTTGATCTTCACTTTCTTGGTACCCAGGTTTTCATACACGTACAGGTTCTTACGCTCGTTTTCAGAGGCAAGAACAGCCAACTGATTGTTCCTGAACCAAGCCAGCAGCGGCGGTTGCGTCTTAGCCCTTCCACCGATCAGATCCAGTTTCCCCTGACGGATAATCTTCTTTGAGCGCGTTTCGCTATCAAACAGATACACGCGATATCTGCCATTTTTAATCTCGCTGACAGCCGTGAATTTTTTGTCCGGCGAAATTTTAATAACCGCCGTAGCATCCGAAACAATGAATTCATTGAGCTTGTACTTCCAGGATGGACTCGGCTCGGCGTAGAACTGTTCTGCGTTTTTATTCTGATTGAGGTAGTAGGCGCGCCAGTCGCGTAAGAAGCGATTGTAAGATGGTACGCCCAAAGTACTCGTAATGCTGGTTTGTTCCGTACGAATAATGCGCGTCAGGTTAAGAATATCCGAGATTTTGTCTTTTCCGTAACGCTCGGCAATGTAATTCCAGATAGACTGACCGATCAGCGTTGCATCGTTTCCGGTCATTAAAGTCGGCTTTCTTACATTCCTGTTTTTAAAGAAATCCCGCATATAATCGTTAAGCTCGGGAGACCAGCCGTCGGCAATGTAAGCGGCGGTACCTGACATAAACCATTCAGGGAGCGTCAATAGAAGCGAGCTTTGCAGCGCCTCTTTCATATTGCCTCCGTAAAGCATATCATACACAAACAACAAGCTGATATCTTTCACCAGTTTCTTGCGAAAACCCACCTGATCACCCGTGTAAGCCACTTCTACCCGAGATTGCGAAAGGTCC
>NZ_JBHYGF010000528.1:0-1929 GCF_051859145.1 Dyadobacter sp. | reverse complement strand
GCCAAAAGAGAAAGCCCGCAAACTATCCTGAAAGGATGGGTCCAGCTGCTCAGGTAAGGGAGAGGTAAAACAGAGCGCCGGTTAAACTACTATCCGGAGATGATTGAAGGAGTTGTTTGGTAAGTTTACATAATCACATATATTCGCTTTGAACGCACACATTTTTGTGTAAATTTTCGTTCATCTAGTTAGTTGAAAAGTGATTAACAGGCTTTAAAACCTCTATCCGACAGCTTGATTTAACATATATGCGCTCTGCTCTACGACTTCTACTATATACTTTCTCGCTTTGCTTTTTGTTTTCCGGCTTTGATGCGATGGCCACGCACATTCGTGCCGGAGAAATTACAGCAAGGAGAATCTCGGGCCTTACTTATGAGCTTAAACTCACTGCCTATTTTGATATGCAGAATGGAGAGGGTGCAGCTAATGCTCAGAACACCATCTTTTTTACCATAGGTAACGTGCAGTCTTCGGGTACCCCGGTGGTGCTTGAAGCGCCAAGAGTTGAAAACCCGCCGCCGGATATCGGAAATAATACAACCCGAAATACCTACATCATCAATTACACATTTCCGGCTGCGGCAGCTTACAGAATCTCATTTGAGGAGGATAACAGAAATAATGGAATCCTGAATATCGGACCTCCGCCCACTCAAAACCTCAACTTTTACGTTAGTACCATTCTTGAAATCAATCCACAGTTCGGTGCTAACCAAACTCCCGTTCTACTAAATGCGCCCATTGATCTTGCAGCAGTAGGACAGCGTTACATTCACAATCCCAATGCATTTGATGCTGACGGTGATAGCCTTGCGTACCGCCTTTTCGTACCCCAAAGAAGTGGCGTAAATGGCGCAGGTATCAATTTGCAATATGTAAATCCTAACCAGATCGGCGCGCCTGGCCGAACGGAGGCAGGTGCTTCTCCGGCCAATTTCAGCATCAATGAACTTACCGGTGATCTGGTCTGGGATGCGCCTGTTACCAAAGGTTATTACAACGTAGCCTTCATCGTCGAAGAATGGCGGGATGGTGTCCTGATCGGGCAGATTGTCCGCGATATGCAGATCATCGTCGACGACGCCCGCAACGACCGACCTTTGATGGACCCGTTGCAAGATATTTGCGTGGAAGCAGGTACTTTCATCAACCAGCAGATCAGGGCCACTGACAAGAATGGGGACAGGCTTACACTTACTTCCACCGGTGGGGTCTACCAGAGCGCATTGGTACCGCCTGCCCTGGCTGCATTCAATGTTCCACAGCAAGGTTCACAGAACACCGTCGTGGGACAGTTTACCTGGCAGACTTCCTGCAACCACATCCGCATGGAACCCTACGATGTACTCTTCAAAGTAGAAGACGCCCCTGCAAGTGGCGCCCCCAACCCGTCTTTGTTCCGCAAGCTCGTTGATATGACCACCCTGAACATCCGCGTCTACGGGCCTAAACCTACCGGCCTTGTCGCCGTGGCTGCCACTGACCCGGCAGGTACCGCTTATAGGCTCAACTGGGCTGCCTACAAATGCCAGGTACAAGGTGCAAGGGTAGTTATTTACAGAAAAGAAGGATGTACCGATATCCCAGAGGATGTTTGTATCACAGGTATCCCTGCTGGTTCAGGCTACGAAGAAGTAGCGCGCGTGCCCGTTACACAGACTACTTTCCTGGACAATGGAAATGGCGCGGGCCTCAGGCCGGGCGTTTCGTACAGCTACCGTCTGGTAGTCATTTTCCCAAGGCCAGGTACCACTGGTTCTGAGCCGGGCAGCCTGGTGGGTGGGGGCGAAAGTGTCGCTTCTGACGAGTTCTGTCTCAAACTGCCTTTGCTCATGCCGGTTATAACCAATGTCACTGTTGATTCTACCAGCGAGACAAGGGGCGTTATCACTGTTAAATGGACCAAACCTGCTGCTGTTTCAGGAC
>NZ_JBHYGF010000527.1:0-1933 GCF_051859145.1 Dyadobacter sp. | reverse complement strand
CGGACGCATTCTGCGACTCGCCTACATTTACCAACCACCTCTCGTGGACCTATCCGCAGCAGGCAGACGGAAAAGAATGCGATGCCGCTGTGACCGCTTACAGGGTCTACTATGCGCGTTACGAAGATGAAACACCTGCCCTGATTGCAACAGTTACCATCCCGCCTGCACCGCTGGCAACCGAGTACGACCATACAGGTCTTACTTCCTTTGCGGGATGCTACTATGTAACGGCTGTCAACAGGTTTGGGGCCGAAAGCGCACCGAGCAACACGGTTTGCAAAGACAACTGCCCGATGTATGTGCTGCCCAATGTATTTACGCCAAATGGCGACTCGAAAAATGATGTGTTCCAGCCTTATGAATGCCCTGCTTTTGTACAGTCCATGGAATTTACCGTCTTCAACCGTTGGGGCGCCAAGGTGTTCTCTACCACTGACGTGAACATCAACTGGAACGGCAAAACCAATGCAGGAAAAGACCTGGCAGCGGGACAGTATTACTACGAAGCCAGGATCCGTTTTGAATCTGCCAAAAGAGAAAGCCCGCAAACTATCCTGAAAGGATGGGTCCAGCTGCTCAGGTAAGGCACGATTTTATCTGTCTTTTTTCTTTCGAGATCAAGTATTTCCTTTGTAGCCCGCGCATGATGCGCGGGCTTTTTATTTCATTTGAGCAACCTAAAAATTCAGAAACTATGAAGACGGCATATATTTTTCCCGGACAGGGATCGCAATTCAAGGGAATGGGATTTGACCTTTACCAATCCTCAGACTCTGCCAAGGCATTGTTTGAAAAGGCAAACGAGGTACTTGGCTTTGAGATTACGAAGGTGATGTTTGAAGGCTCCGATGAGGATCTAAAACAAACTGCTGTAACCCAGCCTGCGATTTTCATCCATTCGGTGGTACTGGCAAAGATCAGTACCGACTTCAACCCGAATATGGTCGCGGGTCACTCGCTGGGGGAATTTTCTGCATTGGTTGCCGCTGGTGTATTGTCTTACGAAGAAGGTTTGCTGCTTGTTTCCAAACGTGCTTCGGCTATGCAAAAAGCCTGCGAAATCCGTCCTTCTACAATGGCTGCAATTCTAGGATTGCCTGATCAGGTGATTGAAGAAGTTTGTGCGGGTATCACTGACGAGATTGTGGTTCCGGCCAATTATAACTGCCCCGGGCAGGTAGTTATCTCAGGTTCCATGGAAGGTGTTGAGAAAGCGTGCGAGCTGCTTAAGGCAGCCGGTGCCAAACGTGCTTTGATCCTTCCGGTAGGTGGCGCATTCCACTCCCCATTGATGGAGCCGGCGCGGGAAGAGCTGGCTGAGGCTATTCACGCTGCCCAATTTGAGCCTCCTGTGTGCCCTATCTACCAAAACGTAAATGCGAGACCAGCTACCGAGGTTAGTGTGATCAAGGAGAATTTGATTTCTCAGCTGACAGCGCCTGTAAGATGGACGCAGTCTGTAGAGCAAATGGCAGCTGACGGAGCCGAAATGTTTATCGAATGCGGCCCTGGAAAAGTGTTGCAGGGATTGGTGAAAAAGATCTCTCCGACTGCACAGCTGCAAAGTATTTAACATTTTTTTACGCAAAAGCTTGACAACTTAATCTCGTCACATTACTTTTGCACCACTGTTTACGGTTTTGGCCGATGGTGTAATGGTAACACAGGACATTTTGGTTGTCTTATTCAGGGTTCGAGTCCTTGTCGGCCAACAGTAACTTAAAGAGCTCAGTTGTCTGAGCTCTTTTTTTTGTTTCCTCAAATTCGCCCTTAATTCGTAAGATTCTTGCCGAACAGGTACTCTCCTTTTTAAGAATGTGTACAAATTACAGCATTCAAATCCCCGTGAAAGCGCAAAAAGGCATAATAGAGGCTGTTTTTGGCAGTTTTATATACCAATCCTGGAATTTGGTTACTTGCTGTATTAGGA
>NZ_JBHYGF010000526.1:0-1938 GCF_051859145.1 Dyadobacter sp. | reverse complement strand
TTTCAAGTCGTTAATGTTATCAATCAATTTCAATATCATTTCGAAAAATCCTGTACCAGCAGGAATACTCAACCAGCTGCAATCACATTTAACTTATTTACAATAACTTACAAATATTCATCTTCCTACACTTTGCCGAAATATGTAAATAAAAATACCTATTCAGCGTAAAAGAAGGGCAGACCGAAGACTTTGGGAAATGCGCAGATATACTTGAATTTTCGCCCAAAAACTTCATTTTCTTGTTCAAGATGGCAGGATTATTGCCATACTAACCTCAAACCTCGACTGTAAATGTCGAAGCTGCTCAACACCTCCGCTATTGATGACTAATTTATTTTTCAACACATTGCTATGAAGATTGTAATTATTGAAGATGAAACAGATTTGGGAGTGTTGATGCGCAATTTTCTAGTAAGACAGCTTAATATTAAGGAACCTCAGGAATCGATCAAAGTAGCAGCTTCCATTGAGGAAGGAATGGCCTGCATTACTGAAATGAAACCGGATTGGATCTTCATTGACAACAACTTACCTGATGGAAAGGGAATTGACGAGATACAACGGATCAAAAGCATGTACACGGACAAAAAGATTTTTGTGGTTACCATGAGTGCGATGACCAACCTGCGCGACGAAGCTTTCCGAAATGGCGCTGATTACTTCCTTGATAAACCGATCAGTTTTGTAGAAGTCAGGAACATTCTTGCAAAACACAGATATTGAAGGAGAATACCAGACACACACCCGAAAGAGTAGAAAATTTTACAATGTTTGGGGATGAGGATGAGAAATACGTAGAAAATGTTTCTCAAAGAAGGTTTTTTTGGTATGTGCACACTCTAAAATATCACCGGACAGCGGGTCCCTGACCGGTTTCTTGATCCTGGCAACTTCACTTTCTGGCTTCTGTATCTGGCCTGCTTTTTCTTCGGCTGTGCATTCTTTTTCTTCCCGTAAGGCATAAGCTTAAAATCGTAATCGGGAATGAAGTAATCTTCTTTATACTCCGCCACCGGCAAAGGCATGTAATGTCTGCCCGGAAAAGTAAGCACATCGTATTCGTAGTCATACAAATAAATCGTCACAAAACCGTCGCGGCTGTATTTAATCCCAATGTCTGAAAAAGGGCTGTTTTCATCTGCGGAGGCAACCAGCCGCATCATTTCTTTCTGTTTTCCCTTCGCCAGCACAGTCATATTATATTGAAAAACGCGATGCAGGGAATCGATCTGCAAGGCAACTCCCAGGTAATATTTGGCATCCTTGATCCGCTCCTGTCCCGCATACATGATTGCGGTGTTGTTCAATGCGCTTTTATCCTGGTAAGTCTGGTAGCTCAGCCTGGCCTGATCATACTTCTCCATATAGCGGTATACGTTGCCCTGGTTTACATTGTAGAACTTACGCGAAGGTGCCGCCTCCATCGCTTTTTTGAAATCTTCGTACGCCCCGTCGTACCGGAGATTGGCTTCATTCACCTGATGTTTCTGATCGTGCCTGTTTCCTATATACGCCTGCACGATACCGTGGTTGTTGTGCAGAAAAGGCAGATCTGGCTTTTCCTTCACCAGGCTGTCAAATAGCGCCATGGATTTATCAAGCTGGTCATTTTCAAGCAGCACTACGCCCCACCCATTCTGTGCATTTACATTGGCCGGGTTCAACGAAACTGCCTTTTTAAACACCTGATATCCTTTTTTAAACATATCAAAGTGCAGCAGCAAGTTGCCATAATTGCTCCACATCAGATCGTATCCCTGTTCATATTGCAGCGCCTTTGCCAAATAGGTACCCGCTTCTGAATAACGTTTCTGATCGATCATGATACCGCTGATCCCGGCCAAGGCCTCGTACCGGGTCGGGTCCAGCTTGATCGCTTTCTGAAAATCTTCCTGCGCCTCAGTTGTCTTTTTAAGGTAATACTCCGAGAAAGCT
>NZ_JBHYGF010000525.1:0-1945 GCF_051859145.1 Dyadobacter sp. | reverse complement strand
TTTCTTTCAGGCTGTTTTGCGCATTGTACCAGATTCCCAAACCAGTGAGCACGAGCATTGCAGCGGCAGCAAATCGCAGCCAGTTCAGGCGTATTACTTTTTTCTCAGGAGCGGCTTGCTGGCTGGCTGCATTCAGGATCGCGTTCAGCATTGCATTGCTTTTTTCTTCTGGAAAAAGCGTCTCGTTGCCGGTCTGTTCCATGAAGTTGGTTTTGAAATAATCTTCTAAAAGTGCATCATACCGTCCGGCGCGAACCAGGTCCATAAGTTCCTGTGTCTCTTCCCGAGAGGCATTCCCGTGATAGTAGCGGTCAATCAGGTACTGCAACCTGCGTTCGGTAAGATCCATTTTCAGTTGATTGTCAAACTTCACCAACAGGACAAACCGGGCAAGCGAAAAGGGGCTATTGAAATGGAATTATTTTGAGAAAAAATAATGAGCTGCCAAAAGGAAGCTTATTATCAATTTGTTACGGATATGTGAAGAAATGGATTCGGTTGCGATCTGAAGATATTTCTTCACGGTCTCCTTTGAAATATTCATCTGCGCGGCAACCTCCGCGTAGGAAAGGCGCTGGTGGCGGCTCAGCAGGTACACCTGTTTCTGCTGCGGCGGCAGGAGGTCTATAGCCTCGTCGATTAGCAGGTAACGGTGGTCTTCCTCCATGGTATCTGCTACTGTGAAATGCTCTGAATGCAGATCCAGATCCACAATCCGGGCGCTTTCGCTGGCCGCTTTTTTAAGACAATTCAATGCGGCGTTTTTGGAGATTACATAGAGGTATACCGGAAAATTATCCACCTCGGCGAGCAGTTCTTTGTTGAGCCAAATTTTAAGAAAAACATCCTGTACCACCTCCGCTGCCAGCTCTTCTGACCTGGTAATGCGGTAGATATGCATCCCAAGTCGCTGGTGATAATGATTAAAAAGGGTTGCAAAAGCACGCTCGTCACCCTCGGCCACCCGACGCAAAACTTCGCTTTCCCGATGCATAGCAGTGAGGTAGGGCATTTTGGTAAATGGGCGTAAGGTTTGATGAAAATAGGTTAGTGGCGGAAGTTAAGAAAGAGCTTGTATTTTCCATTCTACTGCTAAGTATTTGTGCGGCTTATATGCTTATTTTTGTTTTGAAAAATGATATAAACAGCCAATATGAGCAAGTCCAAATTCGAGATCTCACTGGAATCCGGCATTCACCAGCACATCCATGCAATGGTCGGGAAGTGGGAGGGTGTTACCAAAACCTGGTTTGAGCCCGGCGTACTCGCCGACGAATCACCTATGTCGGGCAGTATCGAGCCTATCCTCGGCGGGAGGTTCCTGTTGTACCAGTACGAGGGTACTTTGACCGGCAAGCCGTTTGAAGGTTCAGCGACAATCGGGTACGACATTGGCAATGAAAAATTCCAGGTTGCCTGGGTGGACAGCTTTCATATGGGAACTGCGATCATGCTTTCGGAAGGCAGCTCAATCGAGCACGGGTTTTCAGTGCTGGGCGCTTATGGCGGACCGGGTATCCCGGTTCCCTGGGGCTGGCGCACGGTGGTGCAACTCCACGAACCCGACCAGCTTACCATTTCCGCATACAATATCTCACCCGAAGGCCAGGAAGATATAGCGACTGAAACAGTGTACCGGCGGGTTGGCTAAGCCGCAGAAATTTGTCTTTGTTTATACAAGAAGCACTGCCTGATTGTCCAGCGTTTCACCTTTGTTGAGCTGATCAATGCTTTTCAGGGTGACCTGCGCGATTTCAGACAGTGCTTCTTCGGTAAAAAACGCCTGGTGCGCGGTTACAAGCACATTCGGGAAGCTCATCAGCCGCTGAATGGTATCGTCTTCGATAATGCTGCCCGACAGATCCTTGAAAAACAGTTTGTCTTCCTGTTCGTACACGTCAATGCCGAGGTAAGCCACGTGCTAGTTTTTTAAAGCCTGGATCAC
>NZ_JBHYGF010000524.1:0-1957 GCF_051859145.1 Dyadobacter sp. | reverse complement strand
GGGATCTTACGCAAAGTCAGCATCCGGCTGATAATCTCAGAGTTTTCAACGGAGGTAGTACCTACCAGAACAGGTCGACCCGCTTCTACAAGCTCGACAATCTCGTCGGTTACCGCATTGTATTTTTCACGAACAGAGCGGTAAACTTTATCTTCCTGATCTTTCCGAACAGCTGTTACGTTGGTAGGAATAGAAACTACATCCAGTTTGTAGATTTCCCAGAATTCACCTGCTTCCGTTTCAGCAGTACCCGTCATACCAGCGAGTTTATGGTACATCCGGAAGTAATTTTGGAGCGTTACAGTCGCATAAGTCTGCGTCGCGTCTTCTACGCGTACACTTTCTTTTGCTTCAATCGCCTGGTGCAAACCGTCGGAGTACCGGCGGCCTTCCATGATACGACCTGTTTGCTCATCCACGATCTTCACTTTTCCGTCGATGATCACATACTCAACGTCTTTTTCGAAAAGCGTAAATGCTTTCAAAAGTTGGTTGACTGTGTGAATGCGGGCAGTTTTTACAGAATAGTCGCGGATTAATGCTTCTTTTTGAATAATGCGTTCCTGCTCGTTGAGGGAAGCATCTTTTTCGATTTTGTCCAGATCAACTGCGATATCTGGAAGGATAAAGAAGTTGGTTTCTTCCGATTCGCCAGTCAGGAAGTCAATCCCTTTTTCTGTCAGTTCAATGCTGTTGTGGCGCTCGTCGATAGTAAAGTAAAGCGGCGCGTCAGCTACCGGCATTAATTTCTGGTTTTCGGCAAGATAGATGGATTCCGATTCCTGCATCAGCGCCTTGATCCCCCACTCACTCAGGTACTTGATAAGTGGTTTGTATTTCGGCATACCGCGGTGTGCACGGAACAAAGCGAGTCCACCTTCTTTTTTATCGCCTGCGGCAATTTTCTTTTTCGCATCGTTCAGGAATTCCATTGCCAGCCTCTTCTGGGCTTCAACGATCCTGGAAACGCGTGGTTTCAGTTCCAAATATTCCTGCTCATCACCGCGTGGAACAGGTCCGCTGATAATCAATGGTGTACGTGCATCATCAATCAATACAGAGTCAACCTCATCGACCATAGCGAAGTGGTGCTTGCGCTGAACCAGTTCTTCCGGTGTGCGTGACATATTGTCACGTAGGTAGTCAAAGCCGAATTCGTTGTTGGTACCGTATGTAAGGTCGGCTTTGTAGGCATTTCTTCTTGCTTCGGTATTGGGCTGGTGGCGGTCAATGCAATCCACGCGCATTCCGTGGAATTCAAAAAGCGGCGCATTCCATTCCGCGTCGCGTTTTGCGAGGTAATCGTTGACGGTTACAATGTGCACGCCTTGTCCGGCAAGTGCATTCAGGAAAGCGGGGAGAGTTGCTACCAAAGTTTTACCTTCGCCCGTCGCCATTTCAGAGATTTTACCCTGGTGCAAAACCACGCCACCAATCAGCTGAACATCATAATGCAGCATGTTCCATTTGATAGGCTGGCCGATCACATCCCAGGTTGTATTCCAATATGCTTTATCACCCTGAATGGACACGTGCGACTTGCGCGCAGCAACGTCACGGTCAAAAAAGTTAGCTGTAACTTCCAGCTTATCATTTTCCTTGAACCGGCGCGCAGTTTCCTTTACAATCGCGAATGCTTTCGGGAGGATATCGAGGAGGACTTTTTCAAGTTCTTTATTCCTGTCCAGTTCAAGCGCATCTATTCTTTTAAAGATCGCTTCTTTACTATCTACATTGGGCTCGTCGCTTGCCTGCTGTCTCAATCCGGCGATCTGCTCGTCGATCGATTTGAGCTGATCGGATATATGTTGTTTCAGGTTTTCGGATTTTAACCTGAGCTCATCATTTGTCAAAGAAGCCAGCAGGGCGTATTCGGCATTTACCTTCTCCACATACGGGGTCAGTTCCTTAAGATCCCGTTCGGATTTCGTGCCAAATAGCTTGGAGAATATTTTAA
>NZ_JBHYGF010000523.1:0-21628 GCF_051859145.1 Dyadobacter sp. | reverse complement strand
AAATTGTACGCTGCATTTTCTCAACTACCTTTTGTTCCTTCACCTGCTGGCGAAGTTCGTTTTTAAGGTTGTCAATGCTTTTTCCATAAGCTTCAACGATATTTTTTTCCGAACCGAAACGCTGGATCATATAACCCATTTTCGCATCCAGCTCACCGTCTACTTCTTTATCGTCAACCAAAACAGAGTCAATTTCGGCTTTGGCAAGAAGCATTTTGTTGATAATCAATGATTCGAGCAGCTGGCATTTTTCCGGGGCGGTGCGGCCTTCGGCTTTGTACTGGGTGTACATATCTTCCAGCTCTGAATTGAGAATGTAGTGATTGTCCACTCTCGCAATTATTTTATCGAGGCTCACTCCCTGCTGACCTTGTCCATTGCTTTTTAAACTAACAAACAGCGCGAGAACCATGAGCAGCTGAGTGGCAATCAATCTATTTATTTTCATATGCTTACTTGTTCCTGTCGGATACGTGCGGGTTTTTTAATGTAATATGTTTTTGTAAATGCTAAAATACGCTTAACGCTTAATTTTATCTAATTCTTCTGCATTGACTTTCACCGGAAACTCCTGCTGAAGTCTTGAAACCCATTGCTTTTCCAGCTCTTTCTGGTAATCATTGATCACACTTCCGCGCGCTTCTGCAAATGTTTTAGGCCTCGCCGGTTCAATTTTCCGGATGTTGATCCAGGTAACTGCATTTGTCTCCTGCCTCGTTTGCTCTCCTGGTTCCCATTTGAACTTGCTTAAAAGCTTGTTGTCACGGGCAAAATATCCTTCGTCGATGGTAACGATAGCCTGAGTGTCAGAATTATATACTTTTTCAACATCTTTCACCGACTGGCTGTAAAACTGAAAAGCAACCCTGCGGTTCCGATCTGCTTCGGCAGCCTGCCTGAAAGACCCATAGTCTTTTTCTATGATACGCAGAATGGGGATGTTTTGTGAATTCAGATATTTAATAACATTCCTGATGCGGGCGGCAGATGTCATCTCCGATTCTTCCGAAGAGCGATAGCCCGCGATTTCAACTACATAATCCGGGTTTTTTTGCATGATAATCGCCAGATCTTCTAATGCAGCTGTTTCCTGTTTGTCTATTACAGAAGAGCCGGCCTGGAAAAGGATCTCGGCTGATTTTCTTTCGAGTTTGTACGGAGTTACAGCCAGCGTCCTGCGGATCGCATTCACAGTTTGTGTGTCTTTGGCTGAAATGATAGTTGCCAATGCGCGGTCAGGGTAGTTATAGCGGGATTTATTTTGTTCGTAAAACCGCACTTGTCCAGCCGAGTCCGAAAGCGACCGCTGCCATACATTTTCTTCCATCATCTGCGAAAGCAGCACACCTTCCCTGATCTCGTTCATCAAACTTCTGAACTCGGGATTTGTCTCTTCCAAATGCGCCTTCTCGTATTCGGTCAGGCACTCAGAGAGGTAATCGGTATAATATTTTCTGAAAACCACACTCACAGATGCGTCTTTGGCTTTACGCACCTGGCGTTTTTTAATATAATCCAGAAAAGAAAGCGCGTCGTAGGACTGTTGTTCAATTTTAAACAAAGTGGTCGTCGACCAATCCTTGCTCACTGCCCTGAGGTAGTCCCATTTACCTGTAAGAATACTGCTGTCCTGCAAAGTGGAGACTTCTTTCCATTGCTCCGGAAATTCCTGAATCGCATATTTCTCCCTCAAACGTTTCGCATTTGCAGCTTCAATCACCTTTGCGCGCGAATCGGTAACCACTTTTTTACGCAGCGAAGGCGCCATTACTGCAAACGTTTCAATCGGTCTCTTCTCGATTAATCTGATAATGTGCCAGCCGTACATAGTTTGTACCGGCTTTGAATAATCGTTTGGTTTGCTCAGCGCAAATGCAGCTTCTTCGATCTCAGGTACCATTTCGCCGATCCCAAACATCGGCAGCAACCCATTGTTTTTTCTGGATTGTTTATCGTCCGAATAACTTTCCACTACATCCTGCCACTGTTCACCATCCTGCAAAAGCTTATAAGCTTCTTCAATGCGCGTTTTAGCCGACTGCTTTTGCGCCGCGCTGGCTGTGGTATCTGCCTGCGTCATGATATGCGCGATACGGATCATACCTCTGTTCGCGCGTTTGTCAGTAAGCTTAATCAGGTGGTAACCTGCTTTGGTGCGCACAGGCTGGGATACGCGGCCCACTGAAAGGTTGTAGGCAGCAGTTTCAATCGGGTAAATTGTCTGGAATGCCGTAAAGTATCCCAAATCTCCCTTGTTTTTCTTTGCCGAAGGGTCTTTAGAAAATCTGGCGGCCATATCCCCGAAGTCTGTACCTTCTTCCAGGCGGCCTCTCAATGCAATGGCGGCGCGGTAAGCTTCCAGCGTATCAGCGGGAGCGGCATCTTCTGAAACGCCAATCAAAATATGGGAAGCGCGCAGCTCCTGTTTCAAACGTGTATAAGCTTCGTTAGTCAGCTTTTCCACCAGTTCTTTGTCAACCAAATGGTTCTTTGCAAGTTGGTCACGGTAGGATGCAATTTCTTCTTTATAGTCCTGGATTGTATCGCGGCCTTCTTTCTTGGCTTCCAGCACCTTGATTTTGGCATCCGTATAAACGGCCAGGTATTCTTTGGGACTTAGCTCTTTGGTCGAGTCGGAAGCGTACAGGTTCTTGTTGTATGCATCCTGGTAATCGGCAAGTGAAAACTGTTCTTCTCCTATTCTCAGTAGCGGTTGCTCCTGAACTGTTGTTTGTTGCCGAGGGGTGGAGGTTTTACAGGAAAGTATTGTAAAAAGGGACGTTATGGTAATATAGGAAGTTGCTCTAAGCATATGTATTCGATTCGTAAGCTCGCGGATGTTGCTGCTTTATTTAACCTGATTCGTATTCAAATATTGTAAAGCCGGCAAAGTTAGACGCTTTCAGTTCTTGACAAAATTATCACCGCAACCGATGTGATTTGTTCCATTTGATTTCCACAGCCAACTTTTTGTATTATGGCAAATTCACCCCAGGTTACTTCCTTCACAAGTGTACCTGAATTATTAAAAAAGTTTATTTAACGTGCATTTTGCACTTACGCTGGAATTGTTGTTTGTATAACTGCATAAACCCATTTGCAAACGTTTTCAGGCATACATTTTGTGCAATTCGGGCATGGTCAAATTACAGGGCGCTATGGAGAATGTTGGGGATAATAACTTCGTTCCGATTATCAGGGCATTATGGAATGAACAGAAGAACAGAGAGCTACTTTACCTGGAAGCTTTGAAAAAAGACAGCATGGGAAATTTCCGTAAGTTGCTGAGCCAGGGTCACGTAAGTGCTGTACTCTTTCAGAAGGAAATCCGGGCCATTTATGATTATTTCAAATGTTTTCTGACAGACAAAGAACTTGGCGATACGAATCAGATCGCTTCTCTGGCGTCGCTGCAATCACTGGAAAATGCAAAAGCGCCTTGCGAAGTAGCGAGCTGTTTAAAAAAGATTGAATCTGCTACATTGCAGTTGTACAAGTCGCTCCGCTCACACCTGGATCGTGATACAGAAGCTGTGCAGGTGCTGGACGAGCACCTGAGCAGGATTTCCGAGTTTTATGAAGTTTTGTGTAAACTGGAAGTAAGTGGTACCAGCAGAAAACCGGTATCTTATATAGCAGCTGCCTAATTTCAGGCTTCATACAGTTCTATGGGCAAATCGTCCGGATCTGCAAAGAATGTAAACTTCCTGCCGGTAAATTCATCCGTCCTTACCGGCTCAGGAAAAATCCCTTTCGCATTCAATTCTCCTATTGCCGCTTCCACATCAGCTACTTCAAATGCGATATGCCTTAACCCCGTTGCTTCCGGTCGGGATGGGCGTTTGGGAGGATCCGGAAATGAAAAAAGCTCAATGCAGTACAAGCCATTCAAAGAAAGGTCAAGCTTGTAGGATTGCCGCTCCGCCCGCAGCACTTCGCGATCTATTTTAAATCCCAGAATTTCCGTATAAAATTTCTTTGACCGCTCATAGTCCGAGCAGATAATCGCGATATGGTGTATTCCCTGTAATTGAAGCATAATGATAGGTTAGTATGAATGCAAATATTGCAAACATTAAATCTTAATGAACAGCTTCTTCTTGTACATCCAGTATAAAATCCACCACTCAAAAAACAGGATTACAGTGCCACTTACCAGCGATCTCAATCCTTCGCCAAAAATCAGATCGTAATGCGGACTGAGGTGGATCCTGAAAGACTGGTCAATAAAACTGTCTATGGTATGTGCGAGAATGTAAGCTGCAATGGAATTTGTGCCGATTACGAGTAAAAACAGGAACTTGGAACTGTTGGCTTTCACATCTACTATATAATAGAATGCAGCCAGCAGCAGAAAGCACCAGCCCCCGCTGAATAAAGTCCACGCGGGTGTCCAGATCCTTTTTACAATGGGGTTAATGCCGGCAAAGTTCAGGATCAATGCAAATACAAACAGGATGCTGGCAGCAATAATGCAGCGCTTGATGAACCAGGTTGCCGATACTGCCGATTTCAGCCACTTTCCTGCTACCAATCCCAGTATCATCGTTCCTAGTGTTGGTATAAAGCTCAGCGTGCTATATCCGCCTCCATTGTACCGGAATGTCTTTTCACGTGGGAAAAGGTTCATAAACCAGCGGTCGAAATTCCAGGCAAAATTGGTGTTCTTGTTCCAGTGCGCAGCGAAGCCTCTCAGGTTGTGTTCCCAGTCTGCTGTCGTACCTGTTTCAGCCCAGTCGAAACCAGGTCCGGGTAAAGGATATAATGCAAAGGCGAGAAAGTATAAAAACAGGATCGCACCCAGCGCAGTCCATTGAATGCGTTCGGTAGTGAACGCAAGTGCAAAAAGGAAAGGATAGCCAAGCCCGATCTGCGTAAGTGTATCTTCAAAAGTGAAATTGGTCTGCCCGGCGTGCATGGAACGCAGAAATATTCCCAAAAGAATCAGGATCAGCGAGCGGCGAATGGTATGGTACCACATAAGTGAAGTGCTCTGCTCCCTGCTTGCGCGGCTCGCGATAGAGTAGGGTAGTGCCACACCCACCAGGAATGAAAAAGAAGGTTGGATCAAATCGTGCAATGAACAGCCCACCCAGGGAACGTGGCTCTGATGGAATGCGAGGAATGACCAGAAGCCACTGTCGGGGAATGCTTCCGAGATCTGTTCCAGCCGGAGCACTTCGGCCATCATCAGGAACATCACAAAGCCACGGTAGGCGTCAACAGACGAAACCCGCTGTACTGGTGCAATTGCAGAATCTTTCAAGGGATCAGAAATTAGGGTTGGTATATAAAGAAAAAACCCCGCTGGATTTACCTGGCGGGGTTTTCGCAACAAGAAATTACTTATTATACATTCATTTTCTTCAACTCCTTCACTGCATGATCGGCAGCTCTCGCGGTCATAGCCATATAAGTAAGCGACGGATTCACGCAAGATGCTGATGTCATAAATGCGCCGTCGGTAACATACACATTTTCTGCACCCCAGATCTGATTATGCTTGTTGAGTACCGAAGTTTTCGGATCGTTACCCATTCTGGCAGTACCCATTTCGTGAATACCGATTCCAGGGTGTTTCGACTCGTCATTATAAGGAACAACGTTTTTCAAGCCAGCTGCTTCCAGCATTTCGGCTGCGTCGTTCATCATATCCTTGCGCATTTTGGATTCGTTTTCTCCGTATGCTGCATCGAATACCACGACAGGAAGTCCCCATTTATCCTTTTTGGTCGGGTGTAATGTAAACCTGTTTTTCTCGTTCGGGATCATTTCACCAAATCCGCCCAGGTTCATACTCCACGCGCCCGGCTCCGACAATTGCTTTTTAAAGTCAGCTCCGAATCCGTCGGTATTTACCCCACGTCCCCAGCTTTCACGGCTTGCGCCTCCCTGGTAGCCAAAACCTCTGATGTAGTCGCGTTTGTCGTCACCCCAGTTCCGGTAACGTGGAATGTAAATCCCGTTTGCACGGCGACCAAAGTAATATTTGTCTTCAAAACCCGGCATATCGCCGCGCGCTCCAACAGCAAGGTGGTGATCCATGATATTCCGGCCAAGCTGGTCGCTTTCATTCCCAAGGCCATTCGGGAAACGCTTGGATTTGGAGTTCATCAAAATGGATGCAGAAGCAATTGCAGATGCATTCAGGAAGATGATTTTGGCGAAGTATTCTTTTGTTTCGAGCGTGTTCTGATCGATTACTCTCACGCCTGTTACTTTGCCCGCCTTGTCGTCAAAGATCACTTCTGAAACGATGGAATCTGGTACCAGTGTCAGGTTACCTGTTTTTTGTGCAGCAGGTAAAGTGGCCGATTGTGTACTGAAATAGGCTCCGTAAGGACAGCCGCGCATACACATATTCCGAAACTGGCAGGCAGCCCGACCGAGTTCTGTGTGGAGACTCTGAGGCTGCGTGAGGTGTGCGGCGCGGCCCATAATAATGTGACGCCCTGCAAATTTCTTCTCCACTTCGCCTTTTACGTGTTTCTCCACGCAGTTCATTTGCATTGGTGGCAGGAAGTTACCATCAGGCAATACATCCAGTCCATCACGCGAACCGCTGATACCCGCAAATTTCTCCACGTAATCGTACCAGGGCGCTATATCTGAATAGCGGATCGGCCAGTCGACCGATATTCCGTCTTTTGCATTTGCCTCAAAGTCCATCGGATTGAGGCGGTAGCTCTGGCGTCCCCACAACAGGGAGCGGCCTCCAACGTGGTAGGCACGGATCCAGTCGAATTTACGTGTTTCTTCGTAAGGGTTCTCACTGTCATTTTCAAACAGGTACCGGTGCTCTTCATTGGCTGTGTAGCCTGTCCGCATTCCGGCCCAGTATTCTTCTTTTGCCACGGTAGTTACCCTGCCGCGGTGTTCCAGTTCCCACGGAGCAAGCGTAGCCGTTTTATAATCAGTAATATGCTTGATATCCCGGCCTCTTTCCAGCATCAAAACCTTCAATCCTTTTTCTGTCAGTTCCTTTGCTGCCCATCCGCCGCTTATTCCCGAGCCTACCACAATCGCATCGTATGTGGCCTGCTTTGTTGCTTTTAAGTTTAGATTCATAGTGAATATGTCAATAACAATTTTGAAAAAGGCACACGTGCCTGTATCCGATTTCCTTCGGGATTACATCGCCCAGTTCTTCTGTCCCGGTTTCAGGTCAATGCAGCCGTCGTATCTTCCCGGTACTGCCACATATTCCAGCGCCATTGTTGCGCCTGGCTCAGATGTGAAGTAACCCAGCAGGGTAAGTTCTTTCATCAGCCGGAAAAACGGTACACCTGCGTCACTATACTCCTTGCCTGCTTCCGTGTATTTTTTCTTTTCTTCCGGAGTTCTTTCGTCCGCTTTCTTGTCGGCAGCTGCGAGCTCTTCTTTTGCCGACTTCTCCATTTCGGTGAGAATTGCCGTTTGCTCCTGCGGTGAAGCTTTCATAAAGTCTTTCTTTTCCAATTGTTCAAGACCTTTGTTGAAACTTTCCTGATCATTTGCAGCGTAGCAATCTTTCAGCATTTTTTCGATGAATTCGCCCACTTTCGCATCCTTCGCACCGGGAGTATCGGTTTTTGGAATGATTATTTCAGCTACCTCAGACACAAGTGCCTGCCTTTCGGGAGAAAACGGGAACGTAAGTGCAGAAGAAGTTTCGTTGGCCGATTTACATCCTTCTAGAAAAGCGATCAGGGTAGGGGCCGAAAGGGTTCCACCCATCAGCAGCGCCACCCGGCCAAGGGCATCACGTCTATTCATTTGATTTACTTAAATGTGAGTTAACAATCCAAAATGTAATAATACATTCGATTAGTGCAATTTTAAACAATTCGACTAATTTAAGGAATATTCTAAAATCAAGCTTGTTAGAACAATTCTATATTGTAGAACAGGCTGGTAGAATACTGATTTACACTGTTTTTAGCGCGATTAAAAAACAATTAAACTTCCTGGTGAAGAGCCGGAGTGGTCAAATGCGTGATAAAAACGGTTTACAGTACCATTAAATTGCAGCCCCGGATATCAGAATTGTCAAATCTTCCCATAACATTAAACCTGCCCGCGGACTCTTCAAACCGGCCTAAATCCTGCGTTTCAATGAACGAGCAGGTATCCAGGTTGGCAAGGTCAATCACATTGATCCCGCCTGTCTTGGAACTACCGACGTTGTGATCATAAATGGCAAAGGGATCATTGATATCCCGGAGCAGAATGCGCATGGTGCGACCAGGTACAAAGGATCCTTCGCCGCTGGAATATCCCTGGGATAGCAGTTCGGTCATTCCATATTCAGAATGAATGCTGTCGACGCCAAACCCGCGTTTAAGTACATCATGCACTTCTTCCCTCAGCATTTCACGTCGGCGCCCTTTCATTCCACCGGTATCCATCACAGTTACTTTACCGCTTTTTCCGATAAATTGAAGGTTGCTACTGCTCTCCGCAAGATCCAGCAGGGCAAACGTTACACCGAGCAGGAGAATGCGTTTTTTATCCTGGTTATCGATCAGGTTATGAACTACTTGCAGCAATTCCGCTGTATTGTTCAGGTAAAATCCCGAATAAGGTGAGCCGCTTTTTTCAATAAAATGTTGCATCATATACACGAGCGAAGAGTTGTTTCGTTCAAGATATGATGGTAGCAGGGCAAGAATATGGAACTGGTTCAGGTCTCCATAATTTTCCTGAAAAATCTGTTCTGAAATAGCTTTATAGAGCTGCTCGTCGTACAAATCGTGGCGACTTGTTTCCTGCCCGGTGGTACCGCTGCTGCGGAATGTAATATTCGCTTCGGATACCAACCCTGTGCGGATAATGTGTGTCTTAAAAAACTGAATGGGCAGGAACGGAATCTGAGTCAGCTTACTTACCTCCTCAATACGCGTGTTAAGAAGCGTGACATACTCGCTGTAAACAGGATTGTGAAGTGCCTGGTAACGGAATACCTGCAACGCAACCTGCTCAAAATCTGAGGGTTTTAAATGCAGTACCTGCTGCCTCAAACCCAGTCTGATTTCGGTAACCGTTTTATTGTTTTGAATTTCCAATACTGTTACTTTCGTAGGATACAAGTACAAAGTTAAAAATTGAAGTAATATGAAACTGAAAGTTTCCCTGTTCCTCTTTCTTGCTGTTTGGTCTGCCGGCTGCGTGGACATCCCAGATTTTGGCGATACTCCGGTTATCTATTTCAATGGGATCACCCAGGACATTCAGATTGACACCGTGTCAGGTCGCGAACAGAAAACAGAAGTTGTTACAGTTACCCTCGACTTTGAAGACGGAGACGGCGATTTAGGTGCATCTTCGGACGATGTACAAAAGCCTGAATTTACGTCGGCTTACGAGAAGGTGCCTGGCTGGGGAGTACCTGCCAACTATGAACTTGTTACTATGGTTCAGAACAAAGACAGCAGCTGGTCGGAGCGCATTATGGAGGGAGATAGTTTCAAATTTTTTCCGCTCCTGAAACCAGACGGAAAGCCGGGACCTATTAAAGGCAAGCTGGACCTCAAAATCCCATTCCGTTACCTTGGAAGCGCAGTACCGACGAAAGTGCGGTTTAAAGTAAGGATCATTGATCGCGCTTTTCACATCAGCAACCAGCTGGAAATTAAGCCGGAAGATGCAGTTACCGTGCCGGTTTACCTCTAAGACTTTAAGAAACGATACATTTAAAAACGCCAGCTCATTCGATGATGCTGGCGTTTAATGTGATACGGAATGTAGTTCCTTTCCCTATTTCCGAGTTTTTGACGAAAAGCTTGCCGGAGTGATAATTTTCGATGATCCGTTTGGCAAGTGTCAGTCCCAATCCCCAGCCACGCTTTTTGGTACTGAAACCGGGATTGAAGATTTTGTTCATATTCGCTTTGCTCATCCCTTTGCCCGTATCGGCGATATCAATCCAGATCTCATTGTTGTTGGGCGGAGCCTGTAAGCTCACGTTGATTTCTCCTATCCCGCTCATCGCGTCCACTGCATTCTTGCAGATATTCTCTACCACCCATTCAAACAGGTTCTTGTTCAAAAGCGCCGTTTGTTCTGCGGCAAGCTGATTGTCGACGCTGAATTTCACTTTTGAAGAAACCCTTTTTTCCAGATAGTTGATGAAATTGGATACAATCTCAGCAATCGGCTCGTCTTTTAATGTCGGGACAGATCCGATGTTTGAAAAGCGTGTGGTGATCATTTCCAGCCGGATCACATCCTTTTCAATTTCTTCCGCAATGGAAGGGTCAATCGACGGATCGCTGCGGAAATACTCTACCCACGCCATCAGCGAAGAGAGCGGGGTGCCGAGCTGGTGTGCCGTTTCTTTGGCCAATCCGACCCAAACCCGATTTTGCTCCGCCTTCCGCGCGGAACTGAATGCGAGATAAGCCAGGTAGCCGATCAGCAGCATCACTGAAAGTTGCAGGAAAGGATAATACCTGAGCTGGGTCAGCAAAAATGAATTACTATAATAAATGTAGCCGGTGCGTCCTTTTCCCAGTTCAACGGGAATGGGAGGATGTTCCAGTTTCATCACGCTCAGTTTGTCCTGAATAATCCTTTCCCGCTCCTGCAAGCTCATGTTTTTGGGAAAATCGATATTCATGGTACGATCCGGCGAAGTCAGGTTATTTTCGTCTAGGTAAATAGCCGGTATCTGATAAAAATTAACCGCATCCTGGATAACCTGGTAAACCACATTGAAATTTTCGTCCAGCGGACTATTCACGACATATCTCAATGCTTCTGCGTAAAGCTGCACTTCACGTTCCTCGCGCTGTTCGAGTTCTTCCACCAGCTTATCGGTGTAAAACAGCGAACTGATACTTAAAACCAGCAAAATGACGCCGATCAGGTATTTATATGTGCTTTTCTGATCGTACGTATCCATCAGCGACCGCCTCAGGCGCTGACTGTTCAATATTGCTGCGGGATGCAGCCGGAAACGGGGTTTTCGCTTGGAAGTTGGACTGATCATTCAGTATCGGGCACGCGCAGGCGGATATTTATGTTGTGGTGTACAAATAACGCAAAATATTTAAGCTTAGTGGATTTGCTGACCGCATTGTTGCGTCTCTGTGTCAGTTATAAAGCTGATATTAATCATGTTTTTTACTGCCAAAGCAGGGTAACTAGCATAGGATTTCAGACATTTATTTAAATGCTTTCTAAATAAACTGTCGGTCACCCTTTCGTTTTTCAATTGAAGTTTTGCACCGTACTTTTGTGTATTGAATTAGACAAAGTGATGTATAATCAGTTCAAATTAATAAGTTTATCACATCGGAACGCTCCTCTCGCAATTAGAGAACAGCTGGCATTGAATGAGGCGGAAGCGAAGAGCGTTATGCTTCGTCTAAAAGATTTCTTCGATGTTACCGACGTCCTGGCTGTCTCCACCTGTAACCGAACCGAAATTTATTATTCTTCCCAAACCGATCTGAATGAGGATATTATCAAGCTCCTCCTGATCGAAAAAGGAATTACCGATACCGAAATATTTAAATCGTACTTCGAAAGTTTTGCTGACGGTGAACAAGCTGTTCAGCATTTATTTCAGGTAGCGACTGGTCTGCAATCACAGGTAGTAGGGGATATGCAAATCCCGAACCAGATCAAACATGCATATCAATGGTCTGCCGACCTGAATATGGCGGGGCCGTTTTTACACAGATTACTTCACACGATTTTCTTTGCAAACAAACGCGTAGCGCAGGAGACTTTTTTCCGCGATGGCGCTGCTTCTGTTTCTTACGCAGCCGTAGAAATGCTGGAAGGTCTGATGCCAAATCCGAAGATATTGATCGTGGGATTAGGCGAAATCGGAACGGACGTTTGCAGGAACCTGGCGCAGAATAAGGATGCAGATATTACATTGATTAACCGTACCCGAAGCAAAGCTGATGCATTGGGCGGCGAGCTTGGTTTCCGGGTTGCCGATTTTTCTGATATTGAATCAGAAATTTCGAGAGCAGATATCATCGTTTCTTCGATTGCCCGCAACGAACCGTTTTTTACAAAAGAAATGATGGTTCGTTTACGTGGAATGTCATTTAAATATTTCATTGATCTTTCAGTTCCAAGAAGCGTTTCTCCGGAAGTAGAAGAGATACCGGGCGTAATGCTTTATACTATTGATTCAATCCGCTCCAAAGCAGATGAAGCTTTGCACCGCAGATTGTCAGCTGTGCCGCATGTTCGCGAGATCATCGACGAGGCAGTGATAGAATTTAATGACTGGTCACGTGAGATGGTAGTTTCGCCCACTATTCAAAAGCTGAAAGGTGCGCTGGAACAGATCAGGAAAGAAGAGCTGACGCGTTTTACAAAAAATCTGAGCGACTCAGAACTGGAAAAAGTAGAAAGGATTACATCCAGTATGATGCAAAAGATCCTTAAACTGCCGGTACTGCAACTGAAAGCTGCATGTAAAAGAGGCGAAGCCGAAACGCTGATCGACGTGCTGAATGATCTCTTTAATCTCGAAAAAGTTAAGTCGGATCATTGATCCTCTTACACCAAGAAATAGAGCTCCCGGATTTCGATTCGGGAGCTTTTTTATTATCAGCCAAAAATAAAGAGAGGGTGACATGGTCACCCTCTCTATGTATTACCTTACCCTCCACAATAATTAATTGTATCCTTTGATCTGCTGTTTTGAACAGCCTTGTCAGCAATTTTGAATGAACCAACAGAACTTTAAACCACATTCAAAACCTCGCTTCCATCGATTCATAACTATTTACGACACGGATTACTCTTTAGATCATTGAGGAGAAAAAAAATTTAAACTTTTTTATTTCTTTCCTGACCGCTTGATCGGGCGACCATATTTCTGCATTTTCTCTTTCGCATGGTCCCGCCGAATGTTCACCTTTTTATTCTTTGCCAACTTCTCGTGAAACGCCGCCCCTGCATTCTCATTTCTTGTGTTTTTCACAAGAATATCCTTCATGAAGATCTTCGGCTCTTCGTCGGGAGTCAGTATCTCTGAAATTTTCAGCTTCTCCGGCAACGGCAGCATAGGGATCTTGAATTCCATCAACTCCTCGATCTCTTCCTGAAATGGTTTTTCCCTTTCTGTGATGAATGAAATGGCAACCCCTTTTTTATCTGCCCGTCCCGTTCTTCCAATCCGGTGAATGTAATTCTCCGGCGATTCGGGAATGTCGAAATTGAAAACGTGTGATACTTCGGCCACATCAATCCCACGTGCCACAATATCTGTTGCAATCAGGATGCGGTAAGTGCCGTCGTGAAACTGACGCATTGTATTGAAACGGTGATTTTGCTCCTTATTCGAGTGAATAACCCCAATTTTATTCAGGTACCCCAGTTCCAATTGTCCGTAGAGCTGATCGGCGAGCTTTTTTGTCGCTACGAAAATCAACACTTTGCTCATTTCTTCGTGCTCGTCTAGCAGTAAGTCAAGCAGGTTTACTTTCGTGTAAAAGTTGGGGACTTCATAAGCTTGCTGTTCAATATTGTCCAGCGGAGTACCAGCCGGAGCTGCTTCCACGCGTACGGGATTATTGAAATAAGCTTCCATCAACTGCTCCACTTCCTGCGAGAGAGTCGCAGAGAAAAGCAGGTTCTGTCTTCTTTGCGGCAGGAGATCGAGGATATTTTTAAGCTGTGTGCGAAAGCCGAGGTTCAGCATTTCGTCTACTTCATCAATAACCACCTTTTTGATGTTTTTTGTCTTAAGAGAGCCGTTTAATGCAAGATCAAACAGGCGCCCGGGGGTAGCTACCACCACATCTGCGCCATTGTGCAGTTCCGCCATTTGCACCTTTATATTCCCGCCTCCATATACGCCCACTACTTCAAGCGTGAGGTAAGCACTTAATTTTTTCACTTCTTCCACAACCTGCACGACCAACTCCCTGGTTGGTACTAAAATCAGCAATTGTGGTAATCTGTCTTTGGAATATTCGATCTGGCGAAGTGTTGGTAACAGATAGGCGACTGTTTTTCCTGTTCCTGTCTGCGCAATGCCGCACACATCTTTCCCCGACATCATTACCGGAAATACCTTATGCTGAATAGTTGTAGGAGTAGTATAGCCTGCATCAGCAACTGCCTTTAATAGCGGCTTGGTGAGGTTTAAATCTTCAAAAGTCATCATGCAATTCAAATTGAAGTGTAAAGTTACGCCTTAATCTGTGATGACAAACGACAACAGCAAAGCCGGTTGCAGTACTTCGGTGGGCGAGAGCTGGTAAAAAAATAAAGGGCAAACTCAGCTGAGTTGCCCTTCTTTCTATCTTTAATAGTGTGTTATCTGTTTTTTGATAGTGTGTTATTTATCAAGTTAGTGTGCTCTCTCAATTTTTGATAGTGTGCTTGTTATTTCCTGATAGTGTGTTTTCGTCAAGTAATAGTGTGCCTTCTATCGAAAATTAGTGTGCTTACCGGGTTCTGAGGCGACCTGTGTTCTTGTCGTAAGTTCCCAGCGGGAAGCTCAGGCCGGTGTTGATACCCCAGTTATTGTTCTTGATATTTGAATTGTCCAGTCTGGTAATATCCAGCAGGCCAAATCCGTAGCGTGCGTCAAAGTTCAACCAGATCTTTTGTGCCAATCTGATATTAAGTCCCGCGCCAACTGTACCACCCAGGTCAAAGACGCTGAAATTACGGTTGTTGGAATCGCCATTGACATTGTTTCCGTTTTTGTCACGGGCAGAAGTCATAAAATTGAGGGTAGGGCCCAGGAAAATCTTCGGCCTTACCACGTCACCATATTTTCCGAAGAAGAATGTAGCTAGCAATGGAGCCTGAATGTAGTTAAGGTTGAGCTCGTTACGCTTGCTGTCAGTCTGAGCACCCAGTTGAGTAAAAAGAAGCTGTCCGCTGAATCCGAATCCTGTTTCAGAACTGTAGTTGTAAAAACCACCAATCGTCAGTCCGGGCTTCCAGTTTGTGTTTGAAATGTCTCCGCGGAGATTGGCAATGGAAACTCCTGCCATTGGTCCGATAGAAACGTTCTCCTGAGCTTGTGCCTGTTGGCTACATACAAATGCAACCAGTAACAGAATAATACAATTTTTCATGTGAATGTGTTTTGAAAAGCAATATAGCTGTATTCTGAAAAATGTGTACCAGGAGGCTGAAAGCGATCTTTAAGTAGCTGAATAGCTACAAAGTCTACCAAAAGATGGTATTTGTATAATTATATTAGGAAAAATGGCGTGAAGAGCGGGGAAATTCATCTACACGTGTATACGTTTTCTTCAACGTGGCCGACGTTGGTATTTGGTAGTGTCTGCTGACCTTTGCATTGGTGCAGATCAGAGATTCAATTCCTGATAGGATATCATCAATATAGCTATCACAGCCAGAACCAGCCCCCATTTGTTTAATGAATTGAGCCTTTCCCTGTAAATCAGCCAGGCTGCCGCCGAGGATACCAGCATACTGAGAATGTTGTAGATCGGGAAAACGAAGGCAGCACTGTTACCGAACGAAGCCAATGCAAGCAGAAGAAAATAGAGCGACAGGAAGTTGGGTACACCCAGGATCAAGCCACCCACAACGCTGCGCAGGTGTAGCCGCTGTTTGTAAGCCACTGACCGGTAAATAAGAATGGAAGTGCCAATTAGTATTGCGCCTGTACAGGCTATGATCATGAAAACGGTAGTTTGCCCGGGCACGTAATAGCGTACAGATAAATAGTTAATAAGCGTGTTATTAGTGCCCGAAGCCAGGAAAGTAAGCACCGGCAACACCCACAGTCCGGCGGAAACACCAGAAGTACTTGTCGCTGCTATACCCGATTTTTCCTTTACACTGGTTCTCTGAATGGCGCCCAGGGCTAGTGCGGCAAGTGCAACCAGCAATCCGCCATAGTTGATAGCAGTAAATTCCTTGTTGTTGTTTTTAAATACAAAAAGACCAAAAAGCACCGGAATGACCAGCGACATATTCCCTGCCAGAGAAGCAGCGGTAACACTCACCTTCTGCGCAGTTAACCCGATGAGCATAAATGCAGTTACAAACAAGGTTCCCAATGCGAGCGTAAGCATTGTTCCCTGGGAGGTCCATTCAACCTGTCCGAAAACCGCGAGGTCGGGCGTGAGCAGCAGGCCGGTGAGTACACAGGAGTAGTAATTGAACACCACTGCATGAAAAGAATCCACCTGATATTTCGGAAATGCGCGCATGATCAGGTAAAGCGCGACAGTGAAAACTACCGCCAGTATGAAGTAGAACATTCCTGATGTTATTGTTTTGCAAGCAGTTCGTCGATTACTCTCGCGTAATGTTCATATTCAAGCGCATGCACTTTGGCCGCCACATCATCTGCGGTATCGGTCGGCTCCACTTCGCATGTGGCCTGAAAGATAATGTTGCCCTCGTCGTAATGTTCATTTACATAATGAATGGTAATGCCCGATTCCCGCTCGCCTGCATTCACAACAGCCTCGTGCACAAACTGGCCGTACATTCCTTTGCCCCCATATTTGGGGAGTAGCGCGGGGTGAATATTGATGATTTTATCAGGAAATGCATTGACCAGAGCAGGAGGTACCAGCATCATAAATCCGGCAAGTACCACAAGGTCAATGCGCTCGTTTGCAAGTATCTGAGGGATTTTTCCGGTCTGGTAAAAAGTTTTTTTGTCAAAGAAAACAACAGGTATCTGTAAGCTGCACGCCCGTTTGATTACCCCGGCCATTGGATTGTTGGTAAAGATCAGGGAAACTTCTACATCTGCCCTTTCGGAAAAGTACTCACTGATCTTCTCTGCGTTTGTTCCTGAGCCGGAGGCAAAAATGGCTATTCTTTTCATTGGGTTAGGTTAATGGTGGATATCGATGAGTTTGGAAAGCAGGATTGCCGGGACAAAACTAAAAAAGAACGGCTAACGAAAGTTCCGAAAGCCGTTCTTTACAAAGAGCAGTTGTAAAAAAGTCAGTATATTTTAGTCAATTCGCTGTATCCCATTAACTTTCCTTTCCTGTAAGTTTCCGTTTTCAGGTCCCAGACCACGCTTGGTGTCCGATAAGAGATCGTTTGCATATCTACTTTGATCGGAAAGCCCATAACCATTTGCACATTCATATCTGCATTGATCTTGTAAGCGTCAAAGGTACCTGCCGGCACGGTTAATTTTTCCTGCCCCACAACCGTCCTGTTTTTGATCGCCATGTTAAAGGTTACCGGCATTGCGGTGGATTTCCCTTCGCCTTTAACTGAGGCATCTTTCCATTTGTCCCCCACATTGTATTTGGAAGGATATTCAATGTTGTCGTAAGTAAACTTCATATCCATTCCCTGAAAAGATTTCATCTGCTCCTGGCTCACCAACGCACTTGCGTCCATTACCATGACATTGCCGTCGCATTTCATTTCATAGGTGTTTTTCAATTGCGATTGTCCTTTGTTGTTGAAAGATTCCATA
This sequence comes from Dyadobacter sp., assembly GCF_051859145.1. Taxonomy (GTDB): domain Bacteria; phylum Bacteroidota; class Bacteroidia; order Cytophagales; family Spirosomataceae; genus Dyadobacter. The sequence goes on along the minus strand of NZ_JBHYGF010000523.1, from coordinate 4,233 downwards.
TCGATATTAAAAACAGTGAATGCGCCGTCTTTGCTCACTTTCGCAACTTTGTAAATGATCTTGCCGACCGATTTGCCTTTCGCATCGAAGTTGTCCATTTCAAATCCTGAACCTTCTTTTAAGGTAAACCCGGCACAGTCCTGCGCTGATGCTGGCAGGAGAAATGTGGCAATAAAGCAGCATGCAAGTAATAAGTACTTTTTCATAGTTTTCGGTTATAAAGATTTGATTAACAACGAATACCTAAATATACTCCGAAGCAGGCTGCCTGGATGCAGGCACACAGAAATTTGATTAAAAGGGACACTATGCCCAGATCATCGTGAGTAAGCCAAGCAGCATAATGATCTTGCATAAGCTGCTGATTTCTTTGAAATCCTTTCGGGTATCGGCGCGTGAGAGCTTGAATGCGAGATAGAGAATGGGCAGTAGCAATAATATAAACAGCAGAACAAGCAGGCTGTTGTTCAGTACCCTTGCCATTGCAAAAAGGGTAAATACAAAAAGGATCAGTACCACATACAGAAAGTTCCTGGTGCGCGGAATGCCCCAGATGATCGGTAGCGTGCGGCAACCGTGTGCCTCGTCTCCCTTTATATCTTCCATATCCTTGGCTACTTCCCTCACGAGCGAAATGAAGAATGAAAAAACGGAGTAGATCAGCACCAGGTGCCGGTTGGCAGGGAAATGTACCGTCAGGATCAGCAGTGACATCGCTGTCAACAGGGAAACAATGAAGTTACCTATAAATGGCGCCCGCTTGAACCGCTCTGAATAAAACCATAGGAGCGTAATGGAAAACACATTAATCAGGAAAATGTACGGACTCACCGCTAATCCGAGTACCGCGCCGAGCACATTCAGTATCTGGTGCGCACCGATTGCCCACCGTCTTTTGAGGTACCGACCCACCACCACGCGCTCGGGTTTGTTGACGATATCTATTTTAATGTCGAAATAATCATTGATAATATAACCCGCAGCGGCAATGCAAACTGTCGAGAGAGACAGCAGGAAAAGGTCCGGATCGGCGATAATAGACTTCCATTCACTTCTCGGGCCGATCAGCAGAATCCTTGTAAGGTACTGGGTAAGCGCAACGATAACCAGATTAGTGGAGCGAACCAGCCGCGCACTTCCTGCGATGTAATCCCGTAATCTGATTTTGGACCTGACCGACACATTAATGCAGGTTAACGCTGAAAAGAAGGTTTAGGCGATAAAATTATCATTTTAAAGCATTAACGACAATTCTTAACATCTTTATCCATTTGTGGGATAAAATTCCGGGATTTGTTGTTAGCTCAAATGAAAACCTGCCTGGCAATAAATTGGGCCGGGAGGAAATAACTTTTCTACGAACATTATGAAAATCGGTATCGTGTGCTATCCAACCTTCGGAGGAAGTGGTGTGGTAGCTACCGAACTAGGTAAAGCACTGGCGAAAGCTGGTCACCAGGTTCATTTTATTACTTATTCTCAACCACAAAGACTCGATTTCTTTAATGAAAACCTCTATTATCACGAAGTAAATATACCTGCCTACCCGTTGTTCCAGTACCCGCCTTACGAGTCGGCGCTTTCGAGTGAAATGGTACACGTGGTGCAGAATGCCGGCCTTGACCTGCTGCACGTACATTACGCAATCCCGCACGCATCATCCGCTTACCTCGCCAAACAGATACTTGCCCAGCAGGGGATCCACATTCCCGTGATTACAACTTTGCACGGAACCGATATTACATTGGTAGGTAAAGATGAATCTTACGAGCCCGTAGTTACATTCAGCATCAACCAGTCCGACGGTATCACAGCGGTTTCAGAATCTTTGAAACGCGATACGTACAGTCATTTTAATATCACCAAAGACATTGAAGTAATTCCAAACTTCATCGATCTCGACCGTTTTAACAGACAAAAGAAAGATCATTTCAAACTGGCAATTTGTCCCAATAACGAAAAGCTGATCGTCCATACATCCAATTTCAGGAAAGTGAAGCGGATTGACGATGTGATTATGATTTTTGAAAAATTGCGGAAACTGCTTCCAAGCAAACTTTTGCTCGTAGGCGACGGTCCCGATCGTGCGCGCATTGAGCGCCTCTGTAAAGACCTGGATATGCTGTCGGATATTCGTTTTCTGGGTAAGCTGGATGCAATTGAAGAGGTACTGTCCGTGGCAGATCTGTTTTTAATGCCTTCCGAATCTGAAAGTTTCGGTCTGGCTGCACTTGAAGCGCTGGCATGTGAGGTACCTTTGATCACTTCCAATGCAGGTGGCCTGCCGGAACTAAACCTGCATGGTGTAACCGGATTTTTGAGCAATGTGGGCGATGTAGATGATATGGTCAAACACGCAGCCTACATTCTGAACGATGATAACCTGCCGACATTCAAAACCAATGCACTTGCCCGCGCGAAAGAATTTGATGTGGCCAAGATTTTGCCGCATTACGAATCGTACTATGAAAGGGTAGTGGAAAACAGCAAGGCAGTGGCAATTTAGGATTGGGAAAAAGAAACCCGTTTATACCAGTTGCTGACCTTTCCACAGGCGTAGAGCCGCATTCATTAGGATTTTCCCTATATTAGTGTGCTATTTTACTTAGGTTTGCGTTATACAAAGAAGAAAACTTTCGAAAAATGAAACTGGTATTTAATATAATTCTCATATTCCTGCTGCTACTGGCATTTGTTCCTTTTTTTAGAAATTTCATCTTCCATTTACTCGTGGGAAGGAAGTTGGTGAAAGAGCAGGAGAAAATTTTCCGGGCGCAACAAAGGCAACAGCAACAAAGAGCACAAGGTGGCGTAAGAGTAGATAATGTACCACCCGATGCCAATCAGTCTTCAAGATTTCAGGGCGGCGAGTATGTCGATTATGAAGAGGTGAAATAATCTTAGATAGCTTACAAAATAAAAAACCGGCGCTTTTCAGCGTCGGTTTTTTGTTTTTCAGAATTGCAGATCAGCTTACTGTTTTGCGATCTTGAATGTGCTTTTTCTTCCCTTCGATTCTACAACAAGCATATAAATACCGCTTCGCAGCGCAGCGATGTTGATCTCCTCTGCATCCTTCCGGGATTCAAACTGGCGCAGAATCCGCCCATTGAGATCATACAAAGTGATGTGCTTCAATGCGGCCACATGATCAAATGTCACATTAAGCCGCTCCTGTGCAGGGTTTGGAGCAACGGTAACATTAAATGTAAGTGCAGGTTCGGTTGCAGTCACCATTTCTACGCGCACTGTTCCCGGACTATCTACCGTACCAGCCCCGCAGTTGTTCGAAACCCTGAATAGACGGTAATACTGGTTGGGCGAAGCCTGGAAAAGCTCGATTACATCCGTTGGGTTAAAAGTCTGCCGCGTATTGATCAGCAAGTCTGTTCCCCATTGGTAAGTCCACGGCGCGCCGCCTTCCAGTAACACCGTGATCTTAGGATTGTTTTTACCGTCAAAAATAACCGACTCGGAAGCAAAGCGCGCTTTGGCTTTTTGACCCGCAACCATAGCATATTCATAAGCGCCGCTGGCTGTACCCGGGTCACTGGCCGCAACACGCATTCTGTATTGTCCATTTGGCAAAAGGTCGCCCGGAAGTACTGCTTTGAGCGGGTTCGTGTTGCCGATTGTCGTAATAGGCCGAAAGTTCTTTCCCGTTGTATCTGAGATTTGCACGGTCATCGTATTGCCCGAGGTAAATGTGCCCATTGTTACGTAAGAGACTGCTATAGTGTCTCCGGTACAAAATCCTGCACTGTTCTGGGAAGACCAGCTGGTTACACTTACACTTCTTGCCGAAGCCGGGTTAACTTCCACAACTGCAGATCCCGACCGGTCCCCTTCGCCGCATTCGTTTCTTACCGAGGAAATCGTGTAGGTAGTAGTTTGCCGGGGTTGTACACGGACATAGTTGATCTGACCGGGGTAGGCATAAAGGCTGCCGCGCGTTCCGTCTGATAATGTATATTCCACATAGCCGTTGCTTTTGCCCGATTTGAGCGCCAGCTGGGTGGAAGCTCCGCTGTTAATGGTCGTGTTGCCGCTGATACTTAGCTCCGCGCGGGTAGTAACATAAACATTAACAGCTGTCGTGAGCGCGTATTTGGCGACGGTACCCCTGATCTGATATCTGTTGCCGGCGAGCGTGGCAGGTATTCTGAGGTTGATTTCTCCTGTGGTGGATTTGGTAGAATCAAGCGGGAGCTCGGTGTTATTGTCAAGATCGAC
>NZ_JBHYGF010000522.1:0-1977 GCF_051859145.1 Dyadobacter sp. | reverse complement strand
AGAGTGATAATTTGGAATGATTTTTGCTAAACAAGATCAAATTCGGATTAGTACGTACTCTATCCTTCCCGATCTTGATTTTGACTGATATGCATTTCAGCACATACGAGGAAAATACCAGACTTGAACTGTTGAAGTGGCAGCACAAAATGCAGAAGCGGCCGAACTTTGTAGATCGGACTTCGAAGGCTGTTCAGGACAAAATCAATAACATTATCCCCGACAAGGTGCATCAGGCGATTACGGCAACGATCAAACAGATGATCCGTGCGGTACTTACCGGCGCAGCGTTTACAACCGGCATTCCCCGGGAGAGACACAGCCTGGAAGAAATCGAAACCGAGGTAAAAAATCGTATTGAATTCTATAAAAAAGCCAGTGCTGCGGAAGGTGGAATTACCGGCGCAGGCGGCTTCCTGCTGGCACTAGCCGAATTCCCCATTCTGATCGGGATCAAATTAAAACTGCTTTTCGAGATCGCAGCGCTGTACGGCAGGCCGGTGAATGATTATAAAGAGCGGCTTTTTATCCTGCACATTTTCCAGCTTGCTTTTTCAAGCCAGAAACAAAGACAGCACGTTTTCAGCCAGATGCAGGATTGGCAAATGAAAAGTCAGCACTTACCAGACGATATCCACCAGTTCGACTGGAAAACCTTTCAGCAGGAATACCGCGACTACATTGATCTCGCGAAAATGGCGCAGCTGATTCCGGGAATTGGCGCGGCAGTAGGTGTGATCGTCAATTATCGCCTGCTTGACAAACTTGGAAAAACAGCTATGAACGCATACAGAATGAGGTGGTTTGAAGAAAGATCGCTGCCGGGAGCTAAATCAGCTATTCCATTGAGCATCTGAACAAAAGCAACGAAATACAAAAGTCACTTTGCCAAAAATTGAATGAGCACTAAGAAAAAGGAACACGTTTACACAAAAGGATTAGACTCCGCTTTCCTGGCAGTTTATAATGGCTACGTATTCTTTATCAGGTTTTTCCGTGAAGTCTTCAAAGGCAGAATGGAATTTCAGGAGATCGTGAAACAGTGTTATGCGATCGGAAACAAGTCGCTGCTGCTGATCGGTTTGACGGGCTTTATCACCGGGATGGTATTCACGAAACAGTCGCGGCCTTCTCTGGCTGAGTTTGGCGCGGTATCCTGGCTGCCTTCGCTGGTGGCTATTGCGATCGTCCGTGCGCTCGCGGCGCTCGTAACTGCATTGATCAGCGCCGGTAAAATCGGGTCCAGCATCGGTGCCGAGCTGGGTTCGATGCGCGTAACCGAGCAGATTGACGCCATGGAAGTGTCGGCTGTAAATCCATTCAAATTCCTTGTGGTAACCAGGGTGCTCGCTTCCACCATTGCGATTCCCATTCTGATGTTCTACTGTACGCTTGTAAGCTTGCTGGGCGCATTCCTGAATGTAACACTTAATGAAGGAACGAGTTTTATTGCATTCTTCGAAAGTGCATTCGAGCAGATCACCTTTCTGGATATTTTTACTTCACTCGCCAAAGCAATTGCATACGGTTTTACAATCGGGATTGTAGGGTGTTACCAGGGGTACAATGCGAGTAAAGGAACGGAAGGCGTTGGAAAAGCAGCCAACTCAGCTGTGGTAATTTCGATGTTCCTCATTTTTATCGAGGAAGTAATCATTGTTCAGGTATCTAATTATTTCAGGATATAAAAATGGAAGAAGTAACTCAGCCAGAAGCGCCGGTTATCGACATTGAAGGTCTTCACAAGTCTTTCGGAAGTCTGCATGTGCTTCGCGGAGTGGATTTGAAGGTCGAAAAAGGTGAAAACGTGGTCGTACTCGGCCGCTCCGGAACTGGTAAGTCTGTACTGATCAAGATCATAGCCGGACTACTCAATCAGGATCGGGGCAAATGCATTGTTTTGGGCAGAGAGGTATCTCAACTCAATGAAAAGGAACTGCGGGATTTGCGGATGAAAATCGGCTTCTCTTTTCAGAA
>NZ_JBHYGF010000521.1:0-2078 GCF_051859145.1 Dyadobacter sp. | reverse complement strand
CACGAGGTCGTACACCGAGTACGCTGGGCTGGTAGAATCAAACATGCTATGATCATGAAAGTTACGATTTCGGTGCCCTCACTATTATCATTAGCTACCTTCATCTTGCTCCTCAATGCGTGCTCGCAAAATGAATTATCAGAACCATCTTACAAAAGAGATGCGAATGATACGAACAAGTTTTTCGTCGACCAGAATGAAGCGGCCCGGCTGCTTTCCGGTGAAGAAGCTACAAACCTTGGACACAGTGCCCGGATAAGTGCCGATGAAAGGCTGTATGTAAAAGCGATAAGGCGGTTTAATGACAATGCAGGCAAGACGATGTTCTACATTGTAGAGTACGAAGATGACAAAGGCTTTACGCTGCTTTCTGCTGACAAAAGGATGAAGCCGATTCTCGCCTTTTCAGAGAAAGGAACTTTCAACGAAAAGACAGATAATCCGGGCATCCAGCTCTGGTTTGATATCGTCAGGGAAAACTTTGAAGGTATTCAAAAGCAGAAGGAAGCGCACATTGACATTGTCAATATGTGGGAACAGCTCAAACAAAACCCTAACGGCAACCGAACTACCGAGGCACCTGTTAACACGCCGGAAGCCAGCTGCGAGTGGTTCGTAACCCACCCTCTCCCGGCGAATTCGACAATTGAGCATTTGACGCATACGCTATCCCGATGGCGGCAAGGTACTGGATATAATGCCTATTGTCCGTCTGGAGTTAATACATTGAATTGTAGCGGGCAGTATAATTGTGGGAAGGCGCCAACCGGCTGTGGACCTATAGCGGTAGCGCAGGTGCTAAGATACCACCGAAAGCAAATCACTACCAATGGACATACTTACTCTGCATCCATGTTTAATGCAATGCCCATGACTGCGCCCGAGAACTGCACTCCTGTTAATCCGAACCATATTGACTTAGCACATCTTTTACGCGATACCGGCAAAGACCTGGACGCAGTATACAATACCCTGGTTCCAGCATTAGGAATTCCACAATCAGGTTCCGGCTGTCAGACATGGAATATTCCAGGACACATTGATAATTTCTTTTCAAATCGGGGATATACTTCATTTGATAAAGAATTCTTCACCAACATTGAGACGATAAGCTCCGAGCTTCGAGCGCTCAGGCCGGTGATCGTATTCGGATCTAACTGTGCCGCTTGTGCAGCTAATCAGCATATTTGGGTGATGGATGGAATCCGGGATTTGTATGCGATTTTTAATGATCAAAATGGCTTTTGCTATGAGAATCATTCAATTTACTACCAAATGAACTGGGGATGGGGCGACGTTGCGGAGAATTATACGTGGTTTGCTTACACCGGGATTGTTGGAAACGGTACTTTATATAATAGCCAAAATATGAGAGCATACATTGTCAAACCATGAGCCATATAATCATGAAAGCTTTTATCTTCATACTAGTTGTGACAACCATATGCGGTTGTTTCCCTAAACGATATGTTATCGAGCCTAATGGCAATGTAACGAATGGTGAGAAGCCGGGATATTGGGTGTTGGTAGATTATCAAAAAAATGGTAAGTCCCTGGATATCAAAAATGCCCAAGCAAAACTGCTTTTAGAGGCGCAGAAATTTATATCCAAAAAGGACAGCCTGCAGGAGCCTTTGTACGAGAAAGGAATTCCATACTATGTTTTCTCCTTCTTCAATGCTGGTTTACAAAAAACAGATTCTATCCAGGCCAAATTATATGATTACAGGTATGACAGAAAACTTGAACGAAGCAAGTACTGGTACCGGATTAACCAAGAATTTGGCTTCGTAGTATATCTTGACGTAAAGTTGCGCAAAGAAACCCTAACCAATCGCATCGAGCTCAGTAATGTCATGAAAAGTACTTCTTACAAACCCGAGCTGGATTCAGTGAGGTACATCTATGAACCGACCAACAAATTCCGCTAAACGCAATTAGGATTTAAAAAACTCACAGTAGCAATAAATAAAACCCGAAATAACGGCGAAACAAGCCTAAATTAGAGCATCAAACAATAGCTGCTCACAATAATGAAACTCTTCGCCTCTCTCTTCAAACGTCCCTGGCTCGCCTGG
>NZ_JBHYGF010000520.1:0-2081 GCF_051859145.1 Dyadobacter sp. | reverse complement strand
GCGCGTAGTTGCCAACAAATACGGCGTCAGCAAAGAAGCGATCATGAAAGCGAACGGCAAGTCAAGGGACTTCTCAGAACGCGGTGAAAAGCTGATAATTCCTTTTCCCAGCAAAAAATAAGATTTATAAATACACGAATCCCGGCCCATTGATCTGAGCCGGGATTCTTTTTTTGTCTGTTAAGCAGAATTTATTGATTTCTCAAAATCCGCCGGGACCTCTGCCCTCGCCGCCACCTCTGCGGAACCCGCCGCCTTCATTATCAAAATCCCGTCTCCGTGAATTGTTGCTGGCCGGGGCTTTGCCGAAATTCTTCAATGTGTAGGTGAATGTAAGCATTGCATACTGCGTCAGAACCCTGTTACTCACGTCCTGAATGTAGGTTTCAGTAGTAGTGCGGCTGATGCTGTTGTTTTGGTTTAAAATATCGAACACAGTCAGTTTCAACTCGCCTGCATTGTTTTTAAGGAATTTCTTGCCGACACTCGCATTCCATAATGTAAAGTTTTGGTTAAAACCTGCGCCGAGCCCACGGTAGGATTGACTGCTGATATCACTTTGTACCACAAAACCTTTTCCAAAAATCCAGTTAACGCGACCGGTAATGCTTTGCGTATAGTAGTTATTGTTCAGATTTGGCTGAATCGTATTTCTAACCACGTTGTAATTACCTGAGTACGAAGCGGTGAAATCCAGCTTTTCGCTCACATTGCTGCTCAGTACTAAACCTTGTGAAATCGCGTAAGTATTGGAGAAGTTGGGCACATTGTTGATCATACCTGGCGATCTCACATAATTAAAGCCGGTTGTCAGGTTCACATTCAGTTTCAAAGGCGCCACCGGCTTTCCGTAAGCAAGGAAAGTACGCGCATTCCAGCTTCCGTCCACGTTGATCGGCGAGGTAAGTCTTGCACCGCGTTCGAGCACAACACCGTTGGCCAATGTAGTCGGCTCCTGTGCGATAATCGTCGAATTCACGATCGCATTGTTCGTTTGCGTTACAAATACCATTGCATTCAAACTGTAAGGTCTCTCCGCACCAGCCAGTGAGTAGCGCACATTCAACGAGTTGCGGTATTCCTGTTTCAGGTTCGGATTACCCGCTGTTAGCGATAGCGGGTTGCTGTTATCTACCACATTTTGCAGCTGCGAAATGGAAGGCTGACTGGTAGAGCTACGGAAAAACGTCCGGAACTGCGTACCTGATTTCGACCGGTAGCTCAGCATGAAGTTGGGAAGAAAGTTTGTGAAAGACTGATCTACCTTGTTGTTAGTGGGCGCGAGCTGCTGGCTGTACAATCCCGTATTCTGAAAGTCAACCCCAAAGTTCGCCGACCAGCTGTTTTTACGATAGCGGTAGCCCAGTCCGGCACGATTGGTGGTGTATCTGTTGTCAAAATTATTGGTCAGCAGCGTATCCAGGTCTGTGTAAGTGTTTTCGTCAAAACTCATATTATAAGTCTCGCGGCTGGAATTGCTGTTGCTGACAGTAAGCCCGTAATTCAGCTGCAATTGCGCATTCTTGCTGATCGGCTCGGTGTAAATCACATTACCACCCAATGTAAGCCCGTCAGAATTGGTGTAGCTCACCTGATCAATCGTGTCGCCGCGTACTGCTATATCGGGCAGCATGAAACCGTCGTAATACAGATTGCGTGAATAGAGGTACCGCGTTCCATTGCGGTCATTCAGCTGCGTATTTACATTCACGCTCACAGTCCGGCCTTTTTTGTCAAAGCTATGACGGAACAGCAGATCGTTGGAGAAATTATAGCCCGCGTTGTTGTTGGTCTGGCTATTGTCCTGGCTATTCACCGGGCTGCCTAGCACTGTTGTAAGTCCGGTCCGCATACTTCCGGAATTGTTATCCTGAAAACTGAGACGAGGTGTAAAGATCAGCGAGTTCTTTGGATTGATATTGTATTCCACACGCATGTTCAAACGGTGGTTTGCATTGGTACTCGAAGTCCGGCTTGCCTCATTGTAAAGCTGGTTACTATCCGATTTGGCAAGCAGGTATTGCTGCGATGTAGTCTGATCATTTACATTGCCGGTTCTGTTGAAAAAGTAGCTTCCGGAA
>NZ_JBHYGF010000519.1:0-2109 GCF_051859145.1 Dyadobacter sp. | reverse complement strand
AGGCGGTTAACATGCTCCTGGGTGTAAGCACGCTCTTTCTTTAATATACTTCCCAGATCAGGAAGGCATGTAGACCTGCCAAGTTGGCCAAGAATGGTTACCCAGGCATTTTCAAACCAGTGCATTTCCTGCAGCTCAGCAGTTAATAGTTGATGTGTTGTCATAAATGTTGAGAATATTCGCAGATTCTCTAATGAAAATTATGCCAATTGATTTAGGGAGAAATTGGGAACGCAAAAAAAGATATAAGCAAAGCGTGTTAGCATAAGTCATATCCCCAAAGCTGCTTTTACCATATTGATGCTTGAACAAACAAAAGCACGCTTGAAGAATCAGTAGGCAATGATGATATGTGTTGACTGACTCTTTCTGCCCCGGAAATGGAAAGTCCGTCCCCATATCGTCAAATCCATAAGGGCTTTGCTTGTAAATAGATAACCGATATGGACGGATAGGGACTGGCATAGAGTTAATGAAAAGAACACGTTGAGCACGCTCGCACTTTATTAACCATTCAAAAATTAACCTATTTACTTATTACTATGGCAGAACTAGATGTTCAACCCAAACGCAGCCGCCCCTGGTGGTTCTGGCTGTTGATTTTACTGGCTATTATTGCACTCATTGCTCTTCTTAGAGGATGCAATAAAGGCTTTGATGATGTTAAAGACGTAGCTGCAAGCACGGATAGCACCACCGATGTTCAGGCCGTCACCGTGCCGGAGTGGGACAACGTGGACTTTGATACTGACAGGGCCACCTTTGATGAGATTACTGATACATCTATTGCCATCAGCGGCGATGATAACTATACAATCTACGCACTGGGCGAAAACATCCTTTTTGCTACTGGTGAAAATCAGGTCCGGAAAAATGCCGAGACCCAGTTGAAACAAATAAGCGCTTCACTTCAAAAACGTTTTGCAACAAATGCACTTGCCGTTTATGGTAATACCGATTCAACCGGATCAGCTGGCCTTAACAAAGAACTTGGCAAACAGCGGGCCGAATCTGTAAAACAGTGGCTGATACAGAATGCAAACATTCAAGCTGACAAGATAACCGTAATGTCCAAGGGGGAGAGTGATCCGGTAGCTTCCAATAAGACGACTTCGGGAAGGCACATGAACCGCAGGGTTGAAATTGTTGTAAAGGCAAAATAATAACCTGATAACACTGTTCTCACAAACAAAACCAAATCATTATGACAACTGAACATTCAAATAGCGCAGACCGCATGCAGGAGCTTGGTGGCAGTGGCTTTGAGATTGCCGACGGGCAGCCAGATATTAAAGGTTGGGACGTCAAAGACACGGCAGGCAACCAGATTGGGGAAGTCGAAGAATTGATTTTTGATACACAGACCCGAAAAGTACTTTATATCATCGTTGATCTGGATGACAACAAATTGGAACTGGATGGCGGGGAGGTATTGGTACCAATTGGGCTGGCTACCCTGGATGAGAAAGAGGATGAAGTGGTCCTGGCAGAATTGACGGCCCAAAAGCTTGGGGCATTGCCACGATACGAAAAAGGTAAAATCACACCTGCAACAGAGTCGCAGATCCGTATCACCTTTACCGGCCTTGCAGCTGCGGTTGCCCCAGGTGCAGCCACTTACCAGAGCCACCCGGAAGGATTTTATGAGCACGAACACTTCAATGATGATCGGTTTTACGGTTCGCGGGCTACATCGGGCGTAGAAAGCATCCCTGTCATCGAAGAAGATATTTCCATCAGTAAAAAGCAGGTACAAACAGGAGGGGTGCGGCTGACCAGCCGCATTGTAGAGCGTCCGGTTCAGGAAAGCATCGCACTTAAAACTGAAACAGTACATGTAGATCGTATGCCAGTGGACAGGGCGGTAACTTCAAGTGAGCTGGATACATTTCAGGAAAGGACTATCGAGCTAACCGAGCATGCAGAAGTTCCATTGGTCTCAAAAGTTGCTATGGTGACAGAGGATGTTTCCCTGACCAAGCAAGTGGTTGAGCGTGATGAAGTTATTAACGACACAGTGCGTAGTACAAAAGTGGAAGTAGAAAACCTGGACCTGAAAGACCAGCGCTTACCGGATAAGGAAGAATTGAGCTAAGAAGTTCCTGTGCT
>NZ_JBHYGF010000518.1:1841-2112 GCF_051859145.1 Dyadobacter sp. | reverse complement strand
GTATCTCCCATTGACTTCTTCTGAATAGCAAGCGGCGTTTTCGCTGCTTTTGCGGCGAATTTTGAAGAGATAATCGACTTTTCAGCCAGCCGGAACAAACTCGATTTTGGTGGAAAAAGCCTGATCGCCTTCTCGAAATAAAACTGCGCGGAATCGTAGCGCTCAGCCTGGAAATGGTATCGGCCCAGCCACTGAAAACCCGGGCCGGATTGTGGAGCGTCGGGTTTCAGCCGCGTAGCAAGCGTGTAATGCTTGCGGGTAAGATCGGCAT
>NZ_JBHYGF010000518.1:0-1831 GCF_051859145.1 Dyadobacter sp. | reverse complement strand
AACTCGTAAATCTGTGCGAGCCTTAAATGGGTATCGTAACTTTGGGGATTTTCCTGAAGTACTTTTTCAAACAGTATAATTGCCTCGCCAAGCTGGCGCTGCTGCCACGCTTTTTGCGCCTTTTCATAATTTTCCCTTCCTTTTTTGGATAAAGCAGCCTCTTGCGCCACTACTTTGAAAAATCCTGAAAGACTTAGAATTAAGATGAAAAAGACTGCCCGGCGCATTATGGAATGTTCATAAACTTGTGAGTTTGTAACGACATTTTCCATTTGGGATTGTCTTTGATATAGTCAATCATCAAAGGCAGCATGATATCGTGCTTACTCCATTCCGGCTGCATCAGCAGCGTGCAGTTTTCGTTGACAAGCGCGGCGTGCTGTTCTGCAAAATCAAGATCACTTTTGTTGTAAATGATCGCTTTGAGCTCATTGGCATTTTGGTAAATGTCGGGGTGCGGGGTTTTGAATTTTTTGGGTGAAAAACAAACCCAGTCCCAGTGTCCGGAAAACGGATAAACGCCGGACGTTTCAATGTTGGTTTTAAATCCTGCTTCCTGCAAAGCGCTGGTAAGTGCATCCAGGTTGTACATCAGAGGTTCACCTCCGGTAATCACTGCCAGTCGGCCGGGATATCGTAATGCACCTTCTACAATTGAATCAATGGAATATTTCGGGTGGATATTGGCGTCCCACGATTCTTTCACGTCGCACCAGTGACAGCCCACTTCGCAGCCGCCGAGGCGGATGAAATAAGCGGCCCGGCCACTGTGCTGCCCCTCGCCCTGTAAAGTATAAAACGCTTCCATCACCGGAAGTGCTTTTGTGTAGATTGGTAAAGTTTCGGTTAACATGCCGCAAAGATACGAAAATCGAAATTGCCGGCTTCCATAATCACCCGGCGCGGCATTCGTCCGCCTGATCTTTGCCCGGTCGTGGATTTAGTCACATATTTGCAGGATGGATACTGTACCAATTCACCAGCAGGAAGTTATTTGCGCGTTGGCGACCGCCTCGGGAGTAGGGGCGATCGCGGTTATAAGAGTGTCGGGATCAGGCTGCATCGAGATGGTGGGTCGGATATTTAGAGGTAAAAAGCTGACCGAAGTCGCTTCACATACCGTGCATTTCGGCACGATCCGCGCAAACGGAGAGATCGTCGACGAAGTACTTGCGACAGTCTTTAAAAGTCCCAAGTCGTTTACAAAAGAAGATTCCGTGGAGATTTCTTGCCATGGTTCAAGCTATATTATCGGTCAGATCTTGCGTTCGCTTATCATGGAAGGCGCCCGCATTGCTTCGCCGGGTGAATTTACCCAGCGCGCATTTCTGAACGGACAATTTGACCTGGTGCAAGCCGAAGCAGTCGCAGACTTGATCGCGGCCGATTCGAAAGCCAGCCATAAAACCGCATTAAACCAACTGCGCGGCGGATTTTCGAAAAAACTCACCGCATTACGCACCGAGCTGATCCATTTCGCCTCGATGATCGAGCTGGAACTCGATTTCGGAGAGGAAGATGTGGAATTTGCGCAAAGGGACGACCTGCGTGCATTGATTTTAAGGCTGTTAGAAAGCATTGAGCCGCTGATCAGGTCTTTCGATTATGGGAATGCAATTAAAGAAGGTATCCCGGTTGCCATCATCGGCTCGCCGAATGTGGGCAAATCCACGCTCCTCAATGCACTTTTGAACGAAGAAAAAGCCATCGTCACCAGCATCGCCGGCACCACGCGCGACGTGATCGAGGATACCATGGTGCTGGAAGGTCTGAAATTCCGCTTCATCGACACCGCCGGAATACGTCAAACTACGGATGTAGTAGAATCCAT
>NZ_JBHYGF010000517.1:0-2117 GCF_051859145.1 Dyadobacter sp. | reverse complement strand
GGAAACAAAGCCCGACGCTGTTTGTATCTCCACTTACCCCGACACCCACGAGGATTTCGCGATCAAAGCATTGAAAGCCGGAGCGCACGTATTCATCGAAAAACCGCTTGCCGATAGTGTTGAAGGTGCAAAACGAGTAGTATCTGAAGCGATTGAAGCTGGCAAGAAGGTAGTGGTGGGGTACATCCTGCGGGTACATCCGTCGTGGGCTAGGTTTGTGACAGAAGCACAAAACCTGGGCAAACCGCTTGTAATGCGCATGAACCTGAACCAGCAAAGCCACGGATATATGTGGGGAGTTCACCGGAACCTGATGAAAAGTCTGAGCCCGATCGTGGATTGCGGTGTACATTATATTGACGTAATGTGCCAAATGACCCGCTCAACGCCACTTCGCGTGAATGCGATCGGTGCGAGATTGACAGAAGATATTCCTGCGGGAAATTACAATTACGGTCAATTACAAATCTGGTTTGAAGACGGATCAGTAGGCTGGTACGAAGCCGGCTGGGGCCCGATGATCAGTGAAACTGCGTTTTTTGTTAAAGATGTAATCGGACCGAAAGGCTCGGCTTCCATTGTTGCCAAGGATGCAGGAGGCGCTGGTAAATCTTCTTCTGTGGAGGCACATACCAAAACCGAGTCGATCCGCATTCACCACGCTGCATTGAATGACAAAGATGAATTTACACAGGAAGATACCTGGATTAACCTGGAAGACGAACCCGATCACCAGGAGCTCTGCAACCGCGAGCAGCTGTATTTCCTGAAAGCCATTACCGAAGATCTGGACCTGTCGGAGCATTTGGAAGATGCAGTAAGAAGCTTGCAGATTGCATTTGCATGTGACGAATCGGTACGTACAGGACGCACTGTTGATTTGATCTGATCAGCCGCGAGCCAGTAAATACCTGCCAACATAAAAAAGCCTCTTTGCAACATTGCAGAGAGGCTTTTTCGGTTTAACACCATAAGTAACCTCTTGATTATTAGCTTCTTAAAGTGACTATTAAGTTGAAATTATGCAAACGTTTGCACAAATAATTATGTTTTAGCTATCGTAATAATAAAACTATGTTATAATATTGTAACTCCTTTTTAATACTTTATAATAATTCAAGCTGACACCATCCATTTTAAAGAACACTCAAGGAGCTGTTAGCAGCCTGCTAAACTTCGCACCTGTTGTTAGAAAAGGCGTTTTATCACCGTACCCCGTGATTAATTGAAAGAACTTGCCGGATTAATCTGAAAATTTTGAAAAACAATCAGCGCATTATTCTGGCCGAACTCAAATAGGAATAAAATCACATTTATTATCACTCTCATCGTCCTGTACTCAATTTAACCCAAAATCCTTCTATGACTAAAAAATGAGCCAAGCTACAAAACCTAATTTATGAGAAACGTTTAACTAACCTTTAAATGAAAAATACCAATACCAAACAATGGTTGTTCCGCATGCGGGGCATCCGAAATTCTCTAGTACTCCTGCCCGCACTTTCATGCTCAGTCGTGGCGATGGCAGGTGTAGCTAATAACAATCGCACTTCAACTGTGATCGCAATCGAAAAGACGATCAAAGGAAAAGTAACAGACAAGGAAAATGGCGAGGGACTTCCTGGCGTGAACGTTGTTTTGAAAGGTACCAGCACCGGAACAACAACAGACGGCACAGGAAACTATACACTGACTGTACCTGACAATGGCGGAACACTTGTGTTCAGCTTTGTTGGTTACGTAGGTCAGGAAGCAGAAGTAGGCAACAGAACTACAATCGATCTGGCAATGGAATCGGATTCCAAGGCACTTAGCGAGGTAGTTGTAATTGGTTACGGTACTGCTAAAAAATCTGATTTAACAGGTTCAGTTGGCTCGGTGAAAGAAGAGCAGCTGAAAGAAAGACCAACTCCTTCGTTGAACCAGGCATTGCAGGGTAAAATCTCAGGTGTACAGGTGAACGTGAACTCCGGACGTCCGGGTGGTCGCTCCAACGTACGTATCCGTGGTTTCAGCTCGATCAACTCTTCCAACAACCCATTGTATGTGGTGGATGGAGTAATGCTGCCACAGGGTAACCAAAACCAGCAGAGCCAGGCGATCGACTACATCAACCC
>NZ_JBHYGF010000516.1:0-2120 GCF_051859145.1 Dyadobacter sp. | reverse complement strand
CAAAGAGTGGCCTTCTGGTTTTAATCATGCTAATGCTGATCGGCTACTCGTGTAAAGAAAGCTTTTTGGAAATCCCGGCAACCGGCCAGCTTGATGAGGGCCAGCTTTCTACCAAAAAAGGAATAGAAGGTGTGCTGGTTTCTGTTTACGGACAATTGAATGGCCGTGCGAACAGGATGGCGAGTGCGAGTAACTGGGTTTGGGGAAGTATCCGCGGTGGCGATGCCAACAAAGGAACTGACCCGGGCGATTTCAGTGATATCAACCCGATCCAGCGTTTTGAATATTTGTCGACGCAAGGTGTAATTGTTGATAAATGGAAAGGTAACTACGAAGGAGTTGCGCGGGCGAACCTGGTAATGAAATTATTGGGAATCGCGCAGGCAGATGTTACCGATGAGGATAAGAAGAGAATTGGCGGCGAAGCAAGATTCCTGCGTGCCCACTACTACTTCGAGCTAAAAAGAGGTTTTAACAATACACCTTATGTAGACGAAACGGTAGATTACGGTACAGGTATCGAGAAAGTCCCCAATACAGCTGATCTGTATCCAAAGATTGAGGCTGACCTGAAATTCGCTTATGAAAACCTGCCTGAAACGCAAACAGCAGCAGGCCGGATTAACAAATGGGGCGCGGCTGCTTATCTTGCAAAAGTGTATATGTATCAGAAGAAGTTTGCTGAGGCAAAAGCTTTGTACGATCTGATTATCGCTAACGGAAAAACCACAAATGGTAAGAAGTACGCGCTGGTACCACGCTTCCAGGATGCATTCAAGGCTGCAAACGATAACAATTCGGAGTCGGTATTCGCGATCCAGGCGGCAGCAAATACAGGTAGCGTAAACAATGCAAACCCTGACTTCGACCTTAACTGGCCTTATAACACAGGTCCAAACGGTCCAGGTAACTGCTGCGGGTTTTTCTCGCCGAGCTTTGAGCTGGTTAACTCTTTCCGTACCAACGCAAACGGACTTCCATTGCTGGACGGATCCTACAACGTAGGTGCAAATGAAGTAAAATCAGATATGGGCTTGAAAAGTAATGCAGCATTCACACCGGATGCAGGGCCATTGGATCCACGTTTGGATCACTCGGTTGGTCGTCGTGGAATTCCCTACCTGGACTGGATCGATCACCCTGGTGCAGACTGGATCCGTAATCAGGCAAATGCAGGACCATATTCACCTAAAAAGTATGCTTACTACAAATCCGATGTAGGTTCATTGCAAGATAACAGCTCCTGGACACCAGGTTACACTGCGATCAACGTGAACATCATCCGTTTTGCAGATGTACTTTTAATGGCCGCGGAAGCTGAAATCGAAGTTGGTTCACTTGAAAAAGCACGTGAATACACCAATATGGTACGCGAAAGAGCTTCGCTTCCTTCAAGCTTTGTGAAGAACAAGGCAGGTGCTAATGCAGCGAACTACGTAATCGGACTTTATACAACTCCCTGGGCTTCCAAGGATGACGCCCGCAAAGCAGTACGTTTTGAGCGCAAACTTGAATTGTCAGGAGAAGGTCACCGCTTCTACGACCTGGTTCGCTGGGGAACAGCCGCTACCGAAATTAATGCTTACCTGACTTACGAAAGCAAAAAACTGAGCGGTGCATTGGGTGGAGCGAAGTTTACGCCTAACAAGAATGAGTATCTCCCGGTACCACAAGAGCAGATTGACCTTGTAGGAAAAGACGTACTTATCCAGAATCCAGGCTACTAACAGTTTTTTACAAACAAACAAAAGGAGATGGTATTCATTTGCCATCTCCTTTATTAATTTAGGACAATCCTTCTTCATTTTACCACATTGAAATTAATGACGGCCAAGTATTCCATCCTGTCTGTTTTATTAGCTGTGTTCCTGATTTCCTGTAAAAAGGACCTTAAAACTTTTACCGAACTGGATACCGACGAAACAGGGATTAACTTTTCAAACCGGATCACCGAAAACGATACCATGAACATCCTCGCATTCGAGTATGTGTACAATGGCGGCGGCGTTGCACTCGGGGATTTTAACAATGACAGCCTGCCGGATGTTTACTTCACCGGGAACACCGCTCAGAACAAACTTTATCTGAATAAGGGAGACTTCAAGTTTGAAGACGTTACG
>NZ_JBHYGF010000515.1:0-2134 GCF_051859145.1 Dyadobacter sp. | reverse complement strand
GAACGTCAATTCTACGGATGCGAAAGTGGCGGCCAAGTCCGGCACCTGGACCATCGCACTACGCTACAATATGGCATATCGCCAGCAAACCTATTGAAATACAACCCTTATGGAAACTGACCCACATGAAATTCGTAGCCTGATCCGGCTCGCATTACTGGAAGATATTGGCGACGGTGATCATTCCTCTCTGTCCAGCGTACCCGAAAATGCCGTGAAACGTGCCAAGTTGCTCGTCAAGCAAGACGGCATTCTGGCAGGTGTGGAAGTGGCGCAGATCATCTTTGAAGAAACCGCTACGTTTTATAATGATCCCCCATTGAAAATTGATGTGTTACTTTTTGACGGAACCGACGTCAAAACAGGTGACATTGTTTTTATAGTCGAAGGTAGTGCGCGGCTGATCCTGAAAGCGGAACGGCTGGTACTAAATACCATGCAGCGAATGAGCGGGATTGCGACCTACTCAAGACAAATGTCGTCGCTCATTGCAGATCTGCCGGTGAAATTGCTGGATACCCGCAAAACCACGCCCAACTTCCGCCTGTTCGAGAAGCTGGCAGTAAAGATAGGCGGCGCGGTAAATCACCGGATGGGACTTTACGATATGATTATGCTGAAAGATAATCATGTTGATTACGCGGGCGGCATTGAAGCGGCCATTACCGGGGCACGCAAGTACCTGGCGCAAACGGGCAAAAACCTGAAAATAGAAATTGAGACACGCAGCCTGGCTGAGGTAGATGAAGTTTTGCGGGTTGGACAGGTTGATATCATTATGCTCGACAACTTTTCACTCGACGACTTACGCGCCGCGGTGAAGAAGATCGCGGGCCGGTTTGAAACAGAAGCTTCGGGAAATATTACCGAAAAAACCCTCTGCGCAGTTGCCGAAACAGGAGTGGACGGCATATCAAGCGGCGCATTAACGCACCAGGCGCGAAGTCTGGATTTAAGTTTAAAAGCCTTTTAACCTCTATCAACATACCAACAGCGTATGCAGTATACAGGACTTATCGCATACGCTTATTACAAAAAAGGCCGCACAGGTCTGTTGTTCCTGTATTTTGCTACTATTCTCCTCTCTTCGAACGCGGCGCGCAGCCAGGAGCCTCCAAAGAAGGACATCGATATCAATCAGTTTGTAGCTGCGCTTTTTCCTGTTCCAACGGAAGACACGGATTATTCGGAACTGTTTGAATCACTTTTGCATCTGTATACCAATCCGCTCGATATCAATGCTGTTACTGCCGACGAGCTTTCAGGCACATTGATTCTCACTGATGTGCAGGTAAAAGCATTGCTCAGCTACCGCGAGCAAGCAGGTCCATTCCTGTCGCTCTACGAACTGCAAGCGGTACCTGGTTATGATCTGGTTACCATCAACCGGTTACTTCCATTTATTACATTAAATCCAAAAGCACGCTCTATTCGGGAAGCTTTGCAAAATCCTGGTCAGCACTTCCTGATGTTCCGCACCGGCAGGATACTTGAAAAGCAAAAAGGGTTTCTGACACAGGATTCATCTTCGAATTCTACCGCGCGATATACAGGCAGCCCCTACAATGCATACCTCCGATATCGCAATGCACGAAGCGGTTCTTACAGTTTTGGATTTACAATGGACAAGGATGCGGGTGAGGCACTTTGGCAATGGAATGCCGGCCGCCATATTTTCGGCGCAGATTTCACATCTTTTCACGCGCAAATTCTGAACAGGGGAAGATGGAAGAACCTGGTGCTCGGCGACTATCAGGTGCAAGCCGGACAAGGAATGGTACTCGGCGCCGGGTTTTCTTTGGGGAAAGGAGCAGAGGTGATCAAAACCGGATACCGGAGTACGCTCGGATTCAAGCCTTATACTTCCTCCGGCGAAGTCAACTTTTTTCGCGGAGCAGCAGCTACCTATGCTGTTGACAGGTACACCACGATCTCCCTATTTTACTCAAAAACCAAAAGAGACGCGACAGTCGATGAAAGCAACGCAGGAAAACTGGTGACTTCGCTGCCCATTAACGGTTACCATCGCACCAGCAGCGAGATCGAAAAACATAATATCCTTCCGGAACAGAATGTAGGGATGCATTTACTGCACCGCCTTTCACAGAATGGGCAGATCGGCATCACTGCACTT
>NZ_JBHYGF010000514.1:0-2172 GCF_051859145.1 Dyadobacter sp. | reverse complement strand
AACCTGATCAAAAAATCGCGCGAGCAGCAGTTGACGGTTGGGAAAGATATCGGGATTATATCCTACAACGAAACGCCGCTAAAAGAAATCCTGCTGGACGGAATTACGACCATTTCAACCGATCATGAGCAAATGGGAAGAACTGCGGCTGAGTTGATTAATGAGAATAAAAGGGCAGTTATTAAAAATCCGTTTACGTTGATTAAGAGGAAGTCGCTTTGAGTGGGGTTGTGCTTAGCCCTTCTAACAGCTTTGTGCCTGCCCTTCTAACAGCTTTGTGCCTGCCCTTCGACTGCGCTCAGGGTGACAAAGGTAAATCGCCTTGTCACCCTGAGCGGACCGGGCCGCCGGGCAGTCGAAGGGCAGGCGCTAACTTCCACCTTCGCTACAATCCTGTCGCCACAGTCAACCTCCCTCTTTCATTCATCAACTCATTCCTTACACTCAAACTCCTGAACAAGCCGATGGGGTCGAGTGCGCCACCGTTCTGGCGCATTGACTCGCGAACGAGTGGCCTTACGTCCGTTCTGAATGCGTTTTGCAGGATCTGCTGGGCGAGTACTACGTCGTTTTCTATTCTTGCCTGTTCCAGTTTGCTGCGATCGACGAGCAGAGCTTGCGCCTGTGCGATCAGGATTGCTTCTACGGATTGCAGCAGGTCTTCGAGCGGGTCTTTTACATTGTGGCTCGCGTCGATCATCCACGCGTAAGTATCCGCAGGCCGGTTGGCGCGCTGCATTCCGGCTACGAGCTCTACGAAAATCAGGAAAAGCTGGTACGGACGAATGCTGCCGACTGTCAAATCATCGTCGCCATATTTGGAATCATTGAAATGAAAACCGGCTAACCGACCTTCCATCATCAATGTAGCGACGATCTGTTCGATATTTGCATTGGGTAAGTGGTGCCCCAGATCTACCAGTACATCAGCTTTCGGGCCTAGCTTTTGACAGAAGAGTAATGAACTGCCCCAATCCTGGATTACGGTTGAATAGAAATTAGGCTCGTAAGCTTTGTATTCCACATATACCTTCCAGTCGTCGGGCAATGCAGCATATA
Organism: Dyadobacter sp.; assembly: GCF_051859145.1. Classification (GTDB taxonomy): domain Bacteria; phylum Bacteroidota; class Bacteroidia; order Cytophagales; family Spirosomataceae; genus Dyadobacter. Next base: position 1,113 of record NZ_JBHYGF010000514.1, on the reverse strand, counting down.
TTTCCTGCAAAGATTCGAGCGTATGCTGGAAAGCTTTTACAAAGTTGGATTGCCCGGGGAAGGTTGAACCATCGGAAAGCCAGATCGAAAGTGCTTTGGAGCCCAGCTCCTTTCCGTATTTAATTACCTCAATATTATGTTCAACAGCTTGTTTCCTGACCTTCGCATCAACGTGAGAAAGTGAGCCGAATTTATAGGAATGCTCCTGATTTTTCTGGTCCTGGAAAGTATTGGAGTTTACCGCGTCGAATTTCAGGTTAACCGAATTTGCCAGGTCCATAATAGACTTTGCTTGCTCCGGGATATCCCAGGGAATATGCAGTGAAATGGAGCCGCTGGAACGGTTTAATGCATGCAGCAAGCCTACATCTTCGATTTTTTCTTCCAAAGATCGTGGTTCGCCTACACCAGAAAACCTGCCAAAACGCGTACCGCCCGTACCCAGCGCCCAGCTTGGAATCGCCACCTGGAAGTCTGACAGTGCATTGATAACCTCACCGGCGTGAATGCCCTGCTCACCCAATTGTTCGTTGGTAAAGTCCAGCTGGCGATTGTGGCGCGACAATATATCATCGTTATGCTGGTCAATTTGATATTGTTCGATTTTCATGTGAAAAGGCGTTTTATGGAATAAAAAAAACCGGGACTCTCGCCCCGGCTTCATGTATCATGCAAATTATCTCAGGAATGCAGCAGGCACTCCACCGTCGACATTGATCACGTTTCCGGTACTCTTGCTCAACAAGCCACTCACGAAAATGTAAACGCCATTTGCGATATCTTCGGTATGGATTTCTGCATTCAAAACGGTGCGTTTCGCGTAGTAAGCCGGCAACTCTTCCACTTTAATACCATAAGCTTTTGCACGGCCCGCCGCCCAGCCACTTTCCCAAATTTTGCTACCTGCAATTACCGCGTCAGGGTTAACTACGTTCACACGGATTTTATCAGGACCCAGCTCCGCTGCCAGCAGGCGCGACATATGTTGCTGAGCCGCTTTCGCAGTCCCGTAAGCCACATTATTCGGACCTGAAACGATACCGTTTTTGCTTGCAATATTGATAATATCTCCACCCAAACCTTGCAGACGCATAATTGCAACTGCTTCCTGCG
>NZ_JBHYGF010000513.1:0-2175 GCF_051859145.1 Dyadobacter sp. | reverse complement strand
CATTGTAGAAGCTCACCTCAGCCGGCGTAGCAAGGCAAAGTTCGATCACATGCTTATCGTAAAATGGAAATGCATATTGGTGCCCATAATAGGCGCCGATGTGATTGGCCTGTTCATTGCAGATTACATTGGTGTGATTCAGCACACCTTCCAGCGCTATCCCCTGACTTTCCTTAATTGACTTGACGAGCGCATTTGTGGTTCGCTGCTTTCGTGGCTGGGTCTGTTGCTTGAATTCCCCCGTCAGCGCGTCGGTCAGCAGGGAAGGAGCAGCGGATTTATGGGCTATTTTGTTGAAAATGAAGTTTATAATAGCTCTTTCCGAAATATTCAGACCATGCTTATACTCCCGCATTTTGGACAAAAATGAAAATAGCGGCTCTTTGCGGTAGCTGCTCCTGATATCGGGTGTTAGAAGCGAGAGCATGTATTTATCATAACCCGCTTTTCGACTTTTTCCCCGGGTAAAAGGCTGCTTCGTGTTGTGATCGTAGCATTGTTCACATGCAATCCTCAATGCATTCAGGTCGCCAGCCTGCATTAGCTCGTCGAGATTGTCAAAGCCGGTTGTTGCCACATTATCTCCGCCGTGGCCCGTCAGGATCAAGTCACATCCCAGCCTTTCAAGCTCATTTGAAATACTTAAATGGAAACTGGAAGGCATGATAAACTGCTCAGGACGGTCGGAAATGGTGTTGATTTTTACAATCGATCCCAGTACATCTTCCAGAGGAGCTACCCGATGGTGGTTTGTGTGCCACTGATTTACCACATCCTGAACAAAGCGCTCTTCTTCCGCCAGCGGCTGACCGGTGTCAATCTTGAAAGTATTTAATGCCGGCTTGCCTTGTTGTATCAGTGTCGATTGTGCCACGCAAGTCACTGAGGAAGAGTCCAAGCCACCGCTCAGATGCGATCCTACATTTTGTCGGTTCCTGATCCTGCTTGCTACGGCGCCGGTGAAGACTTCGCGGAATGCAGATCCGTATTCCTCAATTCCGCCCAGTTGATGGAATTTTTTGAAATCCGGCTGCCAGAACGGTATTTCTTCTGTTTGCTGCGCGTTGACTTTCAGGTAATGTCCGGGTAAAACGCTGTAAACCTGCTCATAGAAAGTCTCGGAACTATAAGCCAGGTGGGTTACGTGCCAGGTAAGGTACTCGCGGACCTTGTGCATATTCGGAGTTACCTGAACTTCATGCAACGCATTCAAAGCCTTGATCTCCGATGCAAAGGCAAAAAAACGATTAGGCTGGTGTACATAATAGAGCGGCTTCACGCCGAGTATATCGCGGGCACAATAGAGGGTTTGTGCTCCTGTGTCCCACAATGCAAGCGCGAAATCTGCATTGGGCTCGTCAAATCCGGCGGGACCTTTCAATGCATAATTACTGGCAAATGGGGAGTCGCGGAAAGTGCTGGCAAAAACATCAGCATCGGCAACGGTTAAAACCCGCTGGTCAGGTGTACTTTCAACAGCCCCGCCAAATGTCATTAACAATCCGCTTTCGATACTTTTGGTTGTCAAACCGCCCCGGTGCGCTAGTAGCCTGGCTATATCATTTATTTCGGCTGTCCTGATCTCCTGACCGTCAAATCGTATTATTCCGGCGATTCCGCCCATTTTGCTGCAAGTTTAATTCGGTCAGCCTCCGCGCGGACAAGCTGCTGCTCACATGCTCTCCGTGGCGCAGGATCGCTTTTACCTGCGTCGCGCGGCAGTGACTACAAAAGGCAAAGGTGTTACAATCATTGTTTCTAATGAAAGCGAAGTTAAATTTATTCACCCACCGCAATCAAATTTCGTTGCAACGATCGGTCAGTAGGTGATTATATGCCAATGCTTTATGGACTAACAAACTTTACCAGCCATGATCAGAAACTATTTCATTATCGGGTATCGGAACTTCCGGAAAGGACATGTTTATTCTTTCATTAATCTTTTCGGGCTGGCGGTGGGTCTGTCCAGCGTGATGCTGATTATCGCTTACATCGGCTACGAGTTATCGTTTGACAGACATTTTTCCAAAAGTAACCGGATATACCAGCTCGTCATGGAATCGCGGGCAACCGACCCGATCATCAGGAATGCCAATACGCCGGAAGCATTGGGTAAAACGTTAAAATCCGAGTTCTTCGAGGTGGAAACAGCTACTGCTTTGCTTCCGTATAAGA
>NZ_JBHYGF010000512.1:0-21929 GCF_051859145.1 Dyadobacter sp. | reverse complement strand
GGCATATGCAGTAACTTCTCGCACGTGCCCTTCGACTGCGCTCAGGGTGACAAAAAAAGGAACCCGGAAGTATACATTACTCCGGGTTCCTTTTTTTAGCCGACAGCCGACAGCCGACAGCCGACAGCCGACAGCCAAATTAGCTGCAAACAACCACTGAATTCTCCGAAGCTTCGTCTACGCCAGCTGGGACGTATTTGTCTGCTTCCCAGTCATTTTCCCACTTCTCGTCGTCAAGAATATAGCGGAACTGATGTTCGCCTGCACCTAGTTCAAGGCTCGTTTTGAATGATCCGTCTTTCTGCTTTTTAAGTACAAGTGCCTCTGGATTCCACTCATTAAACTCTCCGACAAGTGCAACTTTTTTCGCTTCGGCAGCAGCCTCAGCAGGAACTGTAAATGTTACTTTGTAAACAGATTTACTCTTTACAAACTGTTTCGTTAATGCCATAACTAAGTAGTGTTAAATAATTAATGAGACAAATATACAATCAATCTATATTCAAATCAATGAATATCAATACTGTATATGTTTTTACTCTTTGAAAAATCATAAACAAGCCACTTCTTCCCATTTTTTGACCCGACCATCGAGGTGGTTTAATGCAAGGTATAACGCATTCCAAGAAAGACCCTGCGCCCCTGATTCGGAGCGTAAACGTAAGAGGGATCGAAGGTAAGTCCATACGGATTTTCAGGTGTGGGAATCACTTGTCCCTGCTCGTTAAACTGTACTTTCTTGTCAAACGGATCATTGGATCGGGCAATGGAATTCGCAGGTGGCGTGAAGTTTAGCAGATTTTTGACACCCCCGTAAATTTCTATGCCATTGTCAAACTTCTTGGTGACCTGAATATTTTGCAAAGACCACACCGGCGATCTCCGCGCCCGCGGATCCGTCTCACTTAATACTGGCAAACGCATTGGTCCATACATATTTCCGGTGTAGTCGAATGAAATTCCCGCCTTTTGGATCTCGTAATTGACCGACCACACAGCTGTCAATTTTTCGGTTAAGACAGGCCGGAATTTTGATCCGTTTTCAACCTGGTAATTGTCCATTAAAGTCCCACCCGCGATTATTTTCAGCGGGAACGAAAAGTTAAAGTCCAGGTTCAGGCTGATACCTTTTGACACGGCGTACCCGTCGAGATTGTCATAAATGATCTGGTTTGGATCGGTATCGTAGTCTGGCAAAATGCGGTTGGTGAAATGTGTGTAAAACAGCGACGCGTCGAGTCCGACAAATGAATTGCCCGTCACGATCTTTTTGACTAGGTTCAGGTTTGCATTCCAGCTCTGCTCGGGATTGAGCGCCTCTTTCACAATTACCTGCCGCGAACCAGTCAATGCAGCGTGGTCTTCGGTAAATAAATTAACAATCCGGAAGCCGCGGCCCACATTGAGCCGGACCACGTCTGTCTGGTTAAACTTGAACTTGTAAGCGGCGCGAGGCGTAAAAATGCTTCCGTGGCGACTGTTATAGTCATATCGCGCGCCCAGGAGCAATGCATGTGCGCCCGCTTTGATCTCATCCTGGATAAAGAAACCCGGCAGGTAAATCTTGTCGGCGTGATCCTGCCCGTCGAGGTACCTTGTTGCGGTGGTGTTATCATTGTAAAAAGTATATCGGAAAGGAGAGCCGATCAGCAGGTTATGTTTGCCGATTTCTTTGTCCCAAAGCAACTGCGCGAATGCGATTTTCTGATCTGCAAGAAAGGGTACATTCCCGTAAACCGAGTTCTGGTGATGCGAGCTGAATGAATATTGAAGTGTGATTTTCTCCTGCGTCGGAAGCTGATAATTGCCAAGTAACTCAAACCGGGAAGTATAAATGCTTTCGCCATACACCTCGTCGCCCCCGCGGTACGATTTGTTCCAGTTCATCTGTCCACCCCAGCGATCTTCATAGTAGTATCTCGCGGCAACATTGGCTTGTTTGTTGTTTTTGAGGTTAAATGACCATTTGTTGAAAACTGAAATCCTGTTTTGTAAAGTAAGATCAGTGAATCCGTCCCCATTTTTATCAAGGGGATTTTGATAATTGAAATAATTGACCCCTAAAATCGCATTCACATTTTGCGCAGGTGAAAGTTTAACACCGAGGTCCAGATTGTAATCCAGCCAGCTGGTACTGAATGCATCTGCCGAAAATACTGGCGCCTTCGAAGGATTTTTGGTAATAATATTGATCAGCCCGCCCACAGCTTCTGAACCATAGAGTGTCGAAGCCGGGCCTTTTACAATTTCTACCCGGTCGATCAGGCTGTTCGGAATACCGGATAATCCGTATACAGTAGAAAGTCCGCTTACCATCGGCATTCCGTCGATCAGTACCATTGTGTATGGACCTTCGAGCCCGTTCATGTGGATATCGCCGGTATTGCAGACGTTGCAGTTCAGTTGAGGCCGCACGCCGTTAACATAGCTAAGTCCTTCAAATATGCTTGGAACAGGGTTTTTATAAATGAATTTGGCTGTGATAATATCCACCGGTACCGGACTGTCCAGTTTGGAAACTTCCTTCATCGTGCCGCTTATTACCACTTCATCAAGTGAATTTGCGCCTGATTTCATCACAAAGTTTCTCACCAAATCGTGTTCTATATGGACGTTCTTTTCGACGATGGTCGGCATTGAAATGTAGCTTACCCGAATGGTATATACGCCGGAAGGAATTTTGGGAATGCGAAAATTTCCCAGCGTATCGGCGGTTGTACCCGTTTTTAGCTGGTCAATGTAAACCGAAGCGCCAAAAGCAGTTTCCTTTCCATTTTCTAGTGAAATGTTCCCACTTAATGTATGCTGCGCCCGGGCGGACACACTGAGTACAATGAAAATCAATAGTATGCGTAGCTTCATAAAGTGTTCTAAATATCTATTTAACTAAACCTGATCTATATTTTAGGTAAATCTAAAATTTTAACTTGACATGTAAAAATTCATTCCACAGGCAGCACGAAATTATTTCGAGACCAAGTAATCTGAGAATTCCTTTATTTTGCTGCGAAAAGAAATTTGAGGCCACATAGGATGTTGTGGCTGTCGGTTATTCACACTAAAAATGAGTCATGCTAAAAAGTTTTTTAAAACCCATTAAGCTGCCTGCGTCGGCGGATTTCGGCGTGTTAATCCTGCGTGTTGGTATTTCTTGCCTGATGCTGACCCACGGATATGCCAAACTTTCAGGTTACCTGGGCGGCGATCATGCTTTTGCCGACCCGATCGGGATAGGGGAGGAACTATCTTACATCCTGACGATTTTGGCTGAATTCGGGTGTTCTATTCTCCTGATCCTCGGACTGTTTACAAGAGCTGCATTGATCCCGCTCATTTTTACGATGCTGGTAGTTGTCTTCATCGTTCATGGTCCGGATTCTTTTGACAAGAAGGAGCATGGAGTTTCCTTTCTGATCACTTACTTTACCCTGTTCTTCACAGGCCCGGGCAAGTATTCGATTGACAGCAAATTGTATCGTTAATCCATTTGAATGCCCATAAAAAAACCGCCCCGATATCCGAGGCGGTTTTTTTATGCTATTGCGACCATTCTGTTGGTTTGCGGTCCCAGCGGTGATTTTTCATTCTTTCTGCTACCTCTGATGAAAGCAGGTTTCCGTCGCTCACTGCTACGTTGGAGCGTACGTGCGGCAGCTTCCGCATTCCCGGAATCGTCGTATGTACGTCGGGATTGTTGAGGATGAAGCGCAATGCAAGTTCCGGCATGGTCATTCCAGCCGGAATATCTGCCTTCAAAGCTTCCGCGTGGTCTACGCTCGAATTCAGGTTTTCGGGGACGAAGTAAGTGGCGCGCCAGTCGTCAGCGGGGAATACAGTATCTTTTGTTAAAGTACCTGTTAATGTACCTTCGTCAAAAGGTACGCGGGCGATCACGGCAATATCCAGCTCGCGGCAAAGCGGGAAAAGGTTGTCTTCCGGCGCCTGGTCAAAGATATTGTAAATCACCTGCACAGCGTCGATCAGCCCGGTTTTCAGGGTTTCGAGTGCATTATCCGGTTCCCAGCGGTTGATACTGATCCCCCAGCTGGCTACCTTACCTTCCTGCGTGAGCTTCTGAACTGCCTCTTTCCATTCATCTTCCTGCGCCCACGAATCTTCCCAGACGTGGAATTGCAGCAAGTCGATTTGCTCTGTGCCAAGATTCTGCAAGCTCTTTTCGGTATATTCTATAATGTAATCGGCCGGGAAAACTTCACGAAGTGTGAACTCGGGCCGGGAAGGCCACTGGCGGTTTTTAGGCGGGATTTTAGTAGCAGCATAAAGCTTGCGACCTGCGTTTCTCTTGATCAGCTCACCTAGTATCCGCTCGCTCAAACCTTCGCCATAACCCCAGGCGGTATCAAAAAAGTTAACGCCCGATGCTACTGCCAGTTCTAGTGAATCATCAGTTTCCTTGCGGTCGGAGCCGGTCCAGCCTGCAAGGCCCCACATTCCATACCCTATCTCGCTCACCTGCCAATTAGTGCGTCCAAAACGACGGTATTGCATTTGATTTCAGTTTTAGTGTTACTGGTTTAAAGAAAAGCATAAATCCTTTTTAATGTAAATAGAAATACATTTGTAAGATATAATTTGTAAAAACAGGCAACTACCCGGTTGAAGCAGGCAGTGGCGAATGAATTTCATGACAACTTTATTTTTGATGACAATAAAAAGAGCGGCAGGCTTGCTGTTGATCATCAGTGTTTCGGCTTTTATCAAAAAAAGTGAATCTTCCGAAGATCTGGCAGCCTATTGCGCCGCATTCAACCAGATCCAGCTTGATATCAGGGACGGAGCAATTTCGCCAGATTCGGCCCGCAAAGCATTTTCCGAAGTGATGATGAACATCAGGAAGTCGGTACGACCGGATACCTGCCGCGGAATTGACTCTGCTTATTTCGTGTATCCTGTCAAAGGATATTTGCCCCGCGAATCGGTAGGTTCCAGGGGAAGAGGCTACCGCCCGAATGGTTTTGACCTCTTCGACAGGGAAGTAGCAGGCAGTCACCCCGCCCATGACCTTTTCGTGCGCGACAAAGACCAGGATAACCTCGACGACCGCACCTGGAAACCTATCGACGTACTTTCATTTACCTCAGGCATTGTATTGGCCACAGAAACCGGCTGGAAGTATGATAGTGAGCTGCGGGGCGGCAACTGGATCTGGATTTACGATCCGTGCCTAGACGGACTTTTCTATTACGCCCACAACAATATCGTAGAAGTACAGCCCGGACAAAGCGTGAAAGCAGGCGACAAAATAGCCGAAATGGGCAGGAGCGGCTACAATGCATACAAACAAAGGTCGCCCACGCACGTGCATTTGATGTACCTGCAACTGGATAGTCTGGGTATGCCGGAGCCTTACAATACTTATGAATGGATGCTGCAATCCATCGTGAAAAGTGACCCGGAGATGGAATGATTGGGATTGCTGCATTTTATTAATAAATTGTAGCTGACTCAATTACCACTTCCTAAACCACTTTTATGAACAATCGCCGGTCCTTTTTCAGAAAGAGCGCCGCCCTCGGTATGGGCGCCTTCGGTATCGACAGCCTTTTCAATGAAATTCATGCCGAAAATTTCAGTGATGCAGAGAAGTTTTGGAAAGCCGACAGCAACGATAATGAAGATTACTGGTCGGTGATCCAGGATGCTTACACAGCCAGCAAAAGTGAGATCATCATCCTGAACAATGGCGGCGTGTCGCCTTCTCCGATCGCAGTGCAGGAAGCTTTGGAAAAATACAACAAAGCCGCCGCGCAAGGTCCTTCTTACTATATGTGGCGCATTATGGATAAAGGCCGCGAGCCGCTGCGCCAGCGACTTGCAGGATTAGCAGGCTGTAATCCCGAAGAGATTGCGATCAACCGAAATGCGACAGAGGCATTGAATACCATTATTTTCGGTCTGCCGCTGGAAAAGGGCGACGAAATTATCGGTACCATTCAGGATTACCCGAATATGATCCAGGCCTGGAAGCAGCGCCAAATGCGTGACGGGCTGGTTTACAAGCAGCTATCTTTTGATTTTCCCATTGAAAATGACGATCAGATCGTAAAAGCATTCGCGGATGCGGTCACTCCCAAAACCAAAATCATCCACGTAACCCACATTATCAACTGGGTCGGACAGATTATGCCGGTGAAGAAGATTTGTCAGATGGCGCATGCAAAAGGCATTGAAGTGGTAGTAGATGGCGCACATACTTTCGGGCTGCTTGACTATAAAATCCCTGATCTCGACTGCGATTACTTCGGTACCAGCCTGCACAAATTTTTAAGTGCGCCGGTTGGCAGCGGAATGATGTGGATCAAAAAGGATAAGATTGAAAAAATATGGCCGCTGCTTTGCAACAGCCAGCCTAAAAGCGGGGATATCCGTAAATTTGAAACGCTGGGTACCCGAAGTTTTCCCATTGAACAGGCAATTGGCGAGGCGATCAATTTTCAGGAAGGAATCGGCTCAAAACGCAAGCAGGAAAGGGTTCATTACTTGAAAAAATACTGGGCCGAACAAGCGGCGCAGATCCCGGGAGTCAAAATCCATACTTCTCTCAAACCTGAGTTTTCCTGCGCCATCGCCGGCGTGAGTGTGGATGGAATGAAACCCGAGGAAGTGGACAGCAAGCTGATGAAAGATCACAAGATCCACACAGTGGGCATTAACTGGGAAAATATCCATTGCGTACGGGTTACCCCGCATGTTTATACCAAACTGAGCGATCTGGACAGGCTGGTAGGCGCATTGGAAAAAATAGCAAAGAAGGCATAGTTCTTATACAGTAACTTACATGAGGCACGATCTGGTCACAGGTTGTGCCTTTGTTTTTTAACAATAACTAACAGAACCGCTCGTAAAGTAAAAGGGGATTTACACACACTTAATCATGCCACTCGCAAGATAATGCACAGCGCAGGAGGGGTAAAGGCGTATTTTTAAGAATTGTCAGTAAAGAAACCAAAGGTTAATATGACACAAATCAAAAAAGGCTCTTTCATCAAGCATGTGAAAGATATCAGTATCGGCAGTGCGCTCGCCATCGCGTTGCTTTCGGGAATGACATTGGGCAGCTGTTCTTCCAACCGGGAGGACGAGGAGGCTTACAGCTATGAAGAAACAAGTTACACCAAAGGTATCCGGTCGCACATCAAGGAAGTGAAACCCGGTGAGTTCAAGATAACCGACGAGGAAAACGTGGCACCCGACAGTTCAGGCGCAATCGTGACTTACCTCGATGGACATACAGATAAATGGAGCCCCGAAGCAGCTAAGGCGCTTATTGATGAGGAAATCCGTACCAATCAGTCTTACGTGGGGCATCACAGCGGGTTATCTTCCATGCTGCTTTACGGCGGAATGGGTTACCTGCTCGGCCGCAATTCCAGTAATGGATATATGAACAGTTACCGCAACGCGGGCGGGGCTTCGGCACGGGGATTTTACAGCAATCCGGCAACGTATGACAAGTCGCAGAGTACATTCAGGCAGGTCGACGCTTCACGTACCACACGCACAGTAAGTTCGAGGCCGAGCAGCGGCAGAAAAGGGTTTTTTGGAAGATCGTCGTCAGGCAGAAGCGGCGGGTAAAAATTGGAATATGGTTGAGATTAGAACTTTAGTGGACGGACCCGAACGGGCGTTTCAAAATGCAGGCTGGGATTGGATGTTGGGTACCGACACAGTTCCTTATGTGGTGAATGCGGTAGCGGTAGTCACTGAGGAGCAGGCGGCGCAGTACTACGCAGCGGCCAATACTTTATACGAAATGTTTGTGGAAGCCGGTCAATATGTGATCGACAATCACTTATTCAAAGACCTCGGCATTCCCGAAAACCTGATTGAGTTGATCAAACTCTCGTGGGAAGATGAGCGGAATATTCATTTATACGGTCGGTTTGATTTAGCTGGCGGATTCGGGAACGATCAGGTGAAACTGATTGAGTTCAATGCAGATACCGCAACCTGCATTCCTGAAACTTCCGTGGTACAATGGGCGCATCTGAGAATGAACGGGCTGGATGAGGCGCAGCAATTCAATACTTTATACGAAAGCCTGGCAGATCAGTTCAGGTACCTTAAAGAAGTAAACCCCGACCTGACACCTTCTATACTCTTTTCGACCATGCGGGATTATCCCGAGGACGAAACGAATGTGGCTGTGCTGGCAGCGGCGGCACAAGAGGCGGGGTTTGATACTGAGTTTGCGTATATAGATGATGTTGAGTTTTCAAATGGCGAAGGGATTTTCTTCCAGGATCCTACAACAGGCAATTTCATTCGATTCGATTTTTGGTTTAAGCTGGTTCCCTGGGAGTACATTGGTTTCGACGAGCCCGAGCTGGCTACGATGCTGACTGAAATTGTCAGGAACCGGAAGGCGGTGGTGCTCAATCCGGCATATGCATTGCTTTTTCAGTCCAAGTACATTTTAAAGGTACTGTGGGATCTGTATCCGTACCATCCCCATTTGTTGCAGACTGAACGGTATGCGATCCCGCACAAACAGTCGGTGAGTAAGGTGTTGTTTGGAAGAGAGGGCGCGAATGTATCGATATTGGAAAAAGGCGGCGACGTGATAGAAACTGCGGGAGGCGAATACGGCGAGCAAAAGAAAATCTACCAGGAGTATATGCAATTCCCAACAGACCAGGAGGGAAAGAGCTACCAGGCGGGTGTTTTTCATGTTGGGGAAGCCTGCGGACTGGGCTTGCGGCGCGGAGGAAAAATTCTCGACAATACGGCTCAGTTTATAGGTCACATTGTTGAATGAAATTTTTTTAGGGCCTATAAGTCAATTTGTTGTAGATGTTTTTTGGCCAAAATTCCCTTAAAATTTGCCGCTGGCTAACATATTCTACCGCTGGCTAAACATTTTAATGGAAAGCAACATCGTGTGGTAATGTTTGTATTAAATATAATTCATCAGCTGGTACGAATATTTTGATGAAATATTTGGGTTTTTACGCCGTCGCCAGAACATTCAACCAATCCGAAATTCTTAAACGCAACCGTTATGATACACGAGAAAATTTTTTACCTTAAAAGTGGCAGAGAAGTTAAGGTAGTAGTGAAAGGTTACTTCCTGAATGACAATCCGCAGTTCAATACTGAATACGAAGTTTTAATTAAAGAACCCAAAGAAAAGTTCTTTCGCACACCGATCGGAACAAATCATCCTCAATACTGGAAAATGAAGCGTTCCACATCCCAGCAGGCAAAAATGTTGCTTCTTGAATATAGTGGTATCTCGCAACGGCAGGTTAATCAGGCGGTTTCAGAATTCAACAAAGTAGTGAGCTTCCCTTCTGCGCAGATCGGATTGCAATATGAAAGCGAGCTGGTGTAATTAAGGAAAGTCGCATTACATATATACCCCACCGGATCCAAAAACAGGAGCCGGTTTTTTTGTGCCTGATCCGGATTACATCATGAAGGCAGGAAAGTAAAAAAAGTGTTATTTGCACTTATAAACAGGCCCAATCACCTCAACCTTACCCTCAACATGCCATTCAAGTCACAAGTAGCTGTTATCACAGGCGCGGCCTCCGGTTTGGGGCTGGTTATCGCACACAAACTTTTAAATGATGGCGCAAGTGTGGGGTTACTGGACCTGAATGAAACTGGGCTTTTAGAACATTTCGTCGGAAATCAGAGGCAAGAGGAAGTAATAGGAGTAGATGTGACCGACGAATTACAAGTGCAGCGGGCCATCGAGAAAGTAATAGCGCGCTTCGGCAAAATAGATATCCTGATCAACTGCGTCGGGATCACGGGCGTAACCCAGGTGAAAAGTCACGAAGTGAGCAGCGAGAACCTGAGGAAAGTGATGGATGTGAATTTTATGAGCGCATTCTACACATCGAAGGCAGTATTACCCTTTATGCTGGCTAACAATTACGGCCGGATATTGCATGTTGCTTCCATTGCCGGAAAGGAAGGTAATGCAGGAATGCTGGCCTATTCTGCTTCAAAAGCGGCAATTATCGGCATGACGAAAGTACAGGGGAAAGAGTATGCCGAAACCGGAATTACGATCAATGCGCTGGCGCCGGCAGTTATTCAAACGCCCCTGGTAGCCGCAATGCCGGAGGCGCAGGTGCGGTATATGACAGAAAAAATCCCGATGAAACGGTGCGGCACGCTGGAAGAAGCAGCGAACATGGCCGCATTCATTGTTTCCCCTGAAAACAGCTTTACTACCGGCTTTACCTTCGATCTTTCTGGCGGACGTGCTACTTACTGAGTCGGCTCCGTCTTATTTTCCAATTCAATAAAATCCTGGCGGGCGGGAGTGAAGCAGTCGATGACTTTGCATTGCGTATGTGCTACTGCGGAGTGTGGTGCATTGGAAGGAATGTAGGCAGTCATGCCGCTTGTGAGCAGCTTCTTTTCTCCGAGTATTTCAAATTCAAGTTCACCTTCGAGCACGTGGCACCACTGTTCGTGAAAATGGCTGTGCTCAGGCAGTACAGTCCCGCTGTCAATCGTGAAATGGCCAAAAGTCTGCTGTTCCGAGTGCGCCAGCGTCCCATAAATCCCATCCCATATTTTGACTACTTTTTTGGTGTTGAAATTGACGAAAGGCATGATTGTGAGCTGGATAGTTTTGTTATTGGACACATTATGTACAGAACTTCACCTGATCGGGTAATTAGTTCAGCAATGTAACTGTCAACAAAGATGGGTGATTTACCGATCGTTTGACGCAGCCTACCTTTAAAAAACTGAGTCTCGTAATAGTGGCGCAAAGGCATGGAAATGTGTGATAGAGCACCAAATCAAGTCTGTTTCTTTCGGCTACGTAAGCCGTTGAATAGAAGTTGAGGGTTTCTATTGTTCATTAAACACCAAAGTGCCATGAAGACGAAGAATTTAGTGCTCACATTTTCTACCGCATTCTTGTTAGTTATTGGTTGTAAAGACAAGGAAGTTTGGGTGGAAGATTCACCGTACATAACTGTAACCTCTCCCACAAAGGAGCAGTTAATTCAAGACAATGATAGTATTCGCATTAAGGCAGTAATAGAACCTAAATCGGGATCAATTACTTCCTATCACATTATTCTGCTAGATAATGACAAGCAATCTATCTTGAATAATAAGGTAATGTGTGAAAAAAAACAGATCAGCGTGTCAATTGACACTGCATTCACTTATAACATCAATAAAACTTCTAGTCTCCTCTTACAGGTACACGCTCAACTTGAAGATGGAACTTACCTCCGCGACGAAACCCGCTTCAAGCTGGTAGATACCAAGAAATGAAACCTGTTTGATACTCAATCAACACAGCCAATCTCCAATTGCCTGCTGGACAACTCATGTCCATAGTATTTGGGTTGCCCGGCAGAGGCAATACTTTTCCATCAAACACACTTCAAATCATGAAAATACCTATCATTATATGCCTGCATTTATTTTCCACTTTGCACTCGCGCAGGAACGTATAACAATCAGCGGTTTTGTTAAGGAGCAGGGAAGTGAAGAGTTGCTGACCGGAGTAAATGTTTATATACCCGGAACTTCCACGAATGCAGTTACCAATAACTATGGTTTTTATTCACTTACTGTCCCGCCAACAGACTCTGTAACCATATCCTATTCACTTGTTGGTTATGAGAAATCCGACCGCCGCATCCAGGCTAATCAAAATATCGAGGTTAATGTCTTTCTTTCCTCCGCCCGGCAACTGGAAGAGGTAGTCATTTCCGCGAGGAGGCAGGAAGATTATGTCAGCAGGTCGGCGCAGATGAGTACAGTTGGTATTCCTATCGACCAAATCAAAAGAATGCCGGCGTTGTTTGGAGAAAAGGATGTTTTAAAAGGACTCCAACTAATGCCAGGCGTGCAGAAAGGTACCGAGGGACAAACAGGCTTGTACGTTCGCGGCGGCGGGCCGGACCAGAACCTGATCATACTTGATGACGCCGTTGTATACAATGCAAGTCACCTCTTCGGGTTCTTTTCGGTATTCAATAGTGATGCAATTAAGAATGTGGAAATGACCAAAGGCGGTTTTCCTGCACGCTACGGCGGTCGGCTCTCTTCTGTGGTGGAGATGAATATGAAAGAGGGTAGCAAAGACAAGCTGCACGGAGAAGGCGGGATTGGATTGATTGCTTCTCGGGTTACATTGGAAGGGCCGCTGGCGAAAGGTAAATCGTCTTACATTATCTCTGCAAGAAGAACCTATATCGATATTCTGTCAGCTCCGGTAATTAAACATTTGAATAAAAAATCTGAGAACACCTTTCAGCCAGGTTATTACTTCTATGACCTGAATGCCAAAATTAATTATGATCTGGGACCAAAAGACAAGGTTTACCTGAGCGGGTACCTTGGACGTGATAATTTTATCGTCAAGGAAAAACTGACGGACTTTCAAATGCAGGCAGGTATGTCCTGGGGCAATGCGACAGCGACAATGCGCTGGAACCATATCCTGAACAGAAAGCTGTTTGCGAATACATCGCTCATCTTTACCGATTTTTATTTTAAAACAAGCAGCCATTTCAAGGAGTATACGGGACAAGAGCGGACGTTGAGCGAGTCAGGTGTTGCTTACAGCTCGCGCATCCGGGATTTTAGCTTTAAAACTGATTTTGACTACTATCCTGTTGCTGCTCACGCCATTAAATTTGGCTTGCAGGGCACCTTTCACAAATCCATACCCTCAGCAATGAACGTGCAGGGAGCATACAGCGAGGAGGCAATTGCTCCAAAAAAGGAGCAGGTGCATTCATTGGAAGGCGGCGCTTATATCGAAGATACCTGGCAGGTAATTGATGCTTTAAAGATGAATGCAGGCTTTCGACTAAGCTACTTTCGGGCGCGTGAAAAGGATTATGTGCGCCCTGAGCCACGCTTTTCAGCAGCTTTAAGACTCGCCCCGGATTTTTCCGCCAAAGTATCCTACGCCCGAATGAACCAGTATGTTCACCTCTTATCGAATACGGGGCTTGGCTTGCCTACGGACCTGTGGGTAACAAGTACTGACCGCATTAAGCCGCAACAATCCAGTCAGTTTGCATTTGGCTTCGCAAAAGATCTTGAAAAGCCAGCGCTCACATTTACCCTCGAAGGTTTTTACAAAAATATGAATGATATCCTCGGCTATAAAGAAGGAGCGACGTTCATAGGGATCACTGGTGAGAATGCAAGTGACGTTAAATGGGAAGATAATGTGACCTCGGGAAGCGGCTGGTCTTACGGCGCGGAATTCCTGGCTCAAAAAAAGAGCGGGCGCTTTTCAGGCTGGGTAGGCTACACATTGTCATGGATCTACTGGAAGTTTCCCGAGTTGAACAATGGAAGAGTATTTCACCCGCGCTACGACAGAAGGCACGATTTATCCGTTGTCGGAATTTACGAGCTGAGCAAACGGGTCACATTGTCTGCCAGCTGGGTATATGGAACCGGAAATGCACTCAGTGTACCCACATCTACCTACAACGCGATGGAAATGAGTTTTTTCAGTCGGTATAATCCTTCTGAAACAGTGCTTAACCGCAACATAGGCGGAATGACCATTTCGCAGTTCGACAGCAAAAATGATTTTCGGGCAGAAGCTTTTCACCGGCTTGACTTCTCTGTCCAATTCCACAAGAAAAAGAAACGTTACGAGCGAACATGGGAAGTTAGTGTGTATAACGCATACAATCGCAAAAATCCCTTTTTCTATGACCTCTCGCAAAATGTTACATCTCCGGGTGTAACAGAGCGCAGCCTGAAAAAATATTCCCTTTTTCCGGTACTTCCTTCCGTAAGCTACAACTTCAAATTTTAAGCCATGAAAAACCTGAAATTATATTCCTGCTTGTTCATACTGGCGGCAGGGTTGCTGTTGACTTCCTGTGAATCTTTTGTGAACGATATTCCGGAAGCGAAACTTCCAAAGAGTGAGTCCAGGCTGGTAATCAGCTCTGTTATTGCGCCGCAATTATCACACATCAATGTAATTGTGACAGAATCTGTTCCTCTGTTTTCCAAATCGGGAGCAACGGGTAAAAGAATTGAGAATGCAGTTGTCAGGATTACTGACGGTGTGAAGGAAGTAACGATCCCTTACAATGCGGAAAACAATCTTTATAGTTTAGAGCAGTCGAAGTTCCCCATTGAACCTTCAAAAACATATACATTGTCAGTTTCAGATGGAAAAAGAAACGTGACGGCCCAGTGCACGGTGCCTGCTAAGACGCCGCAAAGAGCATCGTATGTTTTTGATACTTTGGTCTTTGAAGAAGGGTCAATAAGGGATACAGCCATTACCTTGAAAATGACCTGGCGGGACATTCCCGGAGATACAAACTACTACGTTGTTGATGGAGTAATGGATATTGATTATAGCATCCTCGTGAAAGAAAGTTCCGGGAAGCTCGTTGAAAATCGGATCTCTTACCTGTTTCCATTCAACTGGGATTGGCAGCAAGGGAAAAATAAACTACAAAGTGACAGCTACCAGGACGGCGCGCTGTTTACCTCGCCGACAGGAAAAATCACCTTGCCGAGGATACAGGAGGAAATACGCGACGGTAAAACCATAAAAGTATATCCCAAAACGAAAATCAAGCGTGTGATTTTAGAGGTATTGAATGTAGATCAGCATTACTATAAGTACAATCGGTCTCTCGAAGCAAGGAATAATGCCGACAACCCTTTTGCCGAACCTGCCACGGTGTATTCTAATGTAAAAGGTGGATTCGGCTTTTTTGCAGCGTATAACTCAGTTCAAATCAGGTTAAGTAAGTATCAATAGAGGGCGTATTCTAGATTCCTCACGCATTTACATCCGAATTTTTTAAAAAATCTTCTGGTATATATAAATACTTCCAGGGGATTTTTAACTTTGCTAAGTTCAATCTTTCTTCCTATTCAAACATTGCGCAGGATTTTATCCATAATGCTGCTTGGGCTTTTGCTCTATAATATGGTGGGCTATTCGATAGTCTACCTGTTGGAGGAGCGGCATGAGATCGGTGCAGTGAATACGGATCTGATCCAGCAGTCGGCCAGCTCGGCGGATATTGTGATCAAAGTGCCTGTGGCGGTTCCTTATCAGACCAACTGGGAAACGCCCGAATCCGTGGAAGGTCAGATCCGGCATGAAGGCAGGTTTTACCAGATGAAAAGCCAGCAGTTGCTCAATGACACCATGTACGTGCATTGCGAGCTGGACCAAACCGCCCGTGACAGGTTTACCGACCTGGTTTCCAAGATCAATGATCAGGTTACCGGTCAGTCGGACAATGCCAAAGACCAGCATTCCAGCATTCTCAAAAATTTCCTCAAAGAATACATGGGCCAGGATAGAAAGCACGTCTTTTATGTGCTTGAATGGACTCCCTCCCATTTGATTATTTCTTCATCAACACCTGCCTTTACAACCGAAAGGCATGCTTCCATTCCTGCGCCGCCACCTGATCGCGCATAGTAAATCCATTTACCCCATTCCGAAGATCTGAGCCAAGATTTTGCACAAACCACTGTGTTTATGCAGGATTGTTCATGTTGCGATCTGCCGGAAGGGACAAGTAATTATTTACTATAAACGATCATTCCGAAAATGGCACATATCACCTTGCCCGACGAATCACTTCCGGGCATTGTCGGACTTTTCAATTTCAGGCCGGAAACGGCAGCACCTTTGCAGCTATTAGCCGAAACTTTACTAAGGAGCAGCTCTTCACTGACCAGTGGCGAAAGAGAGCTGATCGCAGCTTACGTTTCACATCTTAACAATTGTCATTTCTGCCACACGTCCCACGCCGCTGCCGCTATGGCGCACCTGGAATGTGACCTGGCTTTGATTGACGACATCAAAAATGATTTCAGGCAAATCGAAGTGTCTCCGAAATTACGCGCTTTGCTCCGTATCGCAGCCAAAGTGCAGCAAAGCGGGAAGGAAGTGCGGGAGGAAGATGTAGCAAATGCAAGAGCAGAGCAGGCAACAGATCAGGAGATACACGATACCGTGCTGATCGCCGCGGCTTTTTGCATGTTCAACCGCTATGTGGACGGACTGGGTACCTGGGCGCCTCAGGAGCATGAGGCCTATCGTGAAATGGGACAACGTATGGCCCACACAGGTTACGTCAGGTTTCCAGTTCTTCAAGACTAAAAGCACTTTCGATATGCCACATATTCCGCTGCCTGACCACTTGCCAGGCATTACCGGCTTGCTGGAATACAGTAAAGAAACGGCGCACCCGATCCGTTTGCTTACCCAGTTTTTATTAAGGGGAGAAAACAGCCTGAGCGAAGGTGAGCGCGAGTTGATCGCAACCATCGTGTCGCACCATAATGAATGCAAATTCTGCACGGCAGCACACACCGCTGCTGCCGACATTTTGCTTGGCGAGAACGAAACCTGTGAAATGGTGAAACAGGATATCGATACCGCGCCGGTAAGTGAAAAAATGAAGGCGCTCCTGAAAATCGCCCGCCTGGTTCAGGTCAGTGGAAAAGCGGTGACCCCGGAAGCGGTAATCAATGCACGCAATGCGGGCGCTACCGATTTGGAAATCCACGATACCGTACTGATCGCCGCCCTGTTTTGCCTGTACAACCGCTATGTGGACGGAATGGCGACTGTCGCTCCCACTGATCCTCATTTTTACCTGGGCCTTGGTCAGCGACTCAAAGACCATGGTTACAACAGATTGCCAAATGGTTACGATCATTTGAAAAAACAAAATCAACCTTCCTGACTATTAAAAATTCTGTGTATGAAAAAACATTTACTCCTGTTATCCCTGCTTTTTTGCATCGCCATTTCACAAATAGCAGTAGCGCAATCAACTAAAATCCGGGGACAAATAGTTGATAGCGAATCGCGAAAGCCACTTTCCGGCGTTTCGATCTCAGTGAAGGGAAAGAATACCGGTGCTGTTACCAATTCCGAAGGTTTGTTTGAATTAACAACCTCATTACCAGCTAAGCTAGCGATTTCGCTGGTAGGTTACGCCCGCCGGGAAGCAGAGGTAACTTCAGGCGATAAGCTGGAAATTAGCCTGGTACCTGCCATAGAGGAATTGAACCAGGTGGTTGTTACGGCATCGCGGGTGGAGGAAAGTATTTTGCGCTCGCCGGTGAGCATCGAGAAAATGGATGCGCGCGCCATTCAGCAGACTCCTTCGGCTAATTATTACGACGGGTTGATCAATATGAAATCGCTGGATATGGTGACGAGCAGCCTTACTTACAAGCAGATCAACACCCGCGGATTCAATACTACTGGAAATAGCCGGTTTTTGCAGCTGGTCGACGGTGTGGATAACCAACCTTCCGGGCTTGGCTTTGCAATGGGAAATTTATTTGGGCCGCACGATATCGATGTGGAAAGCGCAGAGCTGATTCCCGGTGCTGCGTCTGCATTGTATGGTCCGATCGCATTCAATGGAATGCTGAATACACGCACCAAAAACCCGTTTGAATACCAGGGGCTAAGTGCACAAACCAAGATCGGGGTCAACCACATTGGCGACGGTACCGGACTGGGTGCCAAGCCGATGTACGATCTGGCAATCCGGTACGCGAAGGCATTTAACAATAAATTTGCTTTCAAAGTCAATGCATCTTACCTGAAAGGAACTGACTGGTATGCAAACAATTATACCGACATTGATCCTAACACGCCGGAAACAAACCGCGGCCCGAACAACCCGGGCAAAAACCAGTTGAACATTTACGGAGACGAAGTGGCTCAGACACTCCCGAACATCGGGCGGGTGTCACGTACAGGCTACGAAGAAAAAGACCTGGCTACCTACAGAGTTTACAGCCTCAAACTGAATGCAGCATTGCATTACCGCATTACCGACAAGCTGGAAGCCATTTACCAGGGTAATTTCAACCAGGGAACTGCTCAGTATACAGGTAGTAACCGTTTTGTTATCAATGATTTTAAGTTTATCCAACACAAACTCGAACTCCGCGGAAGCAATTTCTATGTAAGAGCTTACACCAACCAGGAGCTTTCTACCAATTCGTACAATACCCGCGCACTTGGCCAGCACATTAACAGAACCTGGGTAAAAGACCTGACTGGCGCGACTGTTTCTCCCGACAAAGCCGACGCGGCTTGGTTTGAAAGGTATGCAGCCGCTTACAATGGGGCACTTGGGGGAATCGTTTCAAAAGATCACAATGCTGCCCGCGCCTTTGCAGATCAGGGACGCATTTTGCCGGGCAGCTCCGAGTTTGACAGTGCGAAAGATGCATTGATCAAAACGAGAGGCTTGTCCGGGGCGGGTATCCTCAGTGAATGCAGCCTGCGCCACGTTGAGGGAATGTACGATTTCAGCTCTGCATTGAAGATCTTCAATTTGCAGGTGGGCGGAAATTACAGGAAGTATTTTCTGAAAACCGGCGGGACGCTTTTTGACGATAAAGACAAGAACCTGACGAATGAAGAATATGGCGTTTTTGCGCAAGCTTCCAAATCGTTGTGGAAAGAGCGTTTGAAACTCACATTGTCGGGCAGGTATGATAAAAATGAGAATTTCGACGGTCGCTTTACACCCCGCGCGTCCGCTGTTTTTTCTCCGACAGAAAACCATCATTTTCGCGCCTCATACCAGACCGGCTTCCGGAATCCTACCGTCAGTGATCAGTTCATCAAGCTGAATGTAGGCCCGATCATCATCTTGGGAGGCGCGCCTGTGAACTCGCAAGGGTTGAATGCTTATGAAAATTCAGTGACCATTGCGTCATTCTCTGCTTTCGCGAATGCATTTGGTGCTGACATGCAAAAGGGTATCCCATTCCCCCAGGCAGTTGCGAACAACAAGGATAAGCTGGTAAAATCCAATGTGCCTTACATCAAATCCGAGAAAGTAAAAAGCTACGAGATTGGTTACAAAGGTTTGTTAAGCAAGAGGTTGCTGTTTGATATCAACTATTATTACAGTCAGTATACCGATTTTATGATCAATACCGTAGTCGCACGGGCAAAGTCGGATATCCTGCTGCCGGACGGAACGGTAAATCCTGCTGCGGCGGCTGAACTGCTCGGTGCCGACAGACAGCTTTTTCAGTTGTATACCAATGCAGCCGACCAGGTTTCTATCCAGGGTGTGAGTGCGGGACTTACGTATTCTCTGCCTAAAAACTACAAGCTGAGCGCCAATGCAACCTGGATCGACTTCAATATCGGGGACGCCGACGCGAACAATATTCCCGCATTCAACACACCGGAATGGAAGTCTAACGTGGTTTTTGGTAATCCAAAACTGACCGATAAACTGGGCTTCAACATAGCCTGGCACTGGCAAAGCAGCTTTGACTGGTACGGTACATTCACCGAAATGCGCCCGGGGAAAGTGCAGGCTTATAACCTGCTCGACGCACAGGTAAGCTACCGCATTCCTTCGCTGAAAACCATCGTGAAAATCGGCGGCTCCAACATCACCAACAAGTATATCGTGCAGGCATATGGATCGCCGGCTGTGGGCGGGCTATACTATGTGAGTTTGAATTTCGATCAGCTATTCAGATAACCACACGAGCTATGCAAACTCTCGAAATAAGAGGTATTCAATCGGAAAGCGTTTCCGGAAAATGGCTTGCATTCGCATTGTGTTTTGTGAGCTATACATTCAGCGGGACAGTTTCGACGCTGATGTCGGTGTTCTTGCCGGTGGCTGTTCCCGAATTGAGCGGCGGCCCGGTAAGTGAATCCGCAATGGGCGAAATCGGTGCTTATATCAATGCATTGTATCTGTACGGCTGGATGTGCGGCGGTTTGTTTTTCGGTGTTGTGAGTGATCGCATTGGCCGTGTGAAATTGCTTGCGCTGGTCACCGCGCTTTACGGAATTTTTACCTGCCTGGTTACGATCGTTCCCAATTTATACACACTGGTCGCATTCCGTTTCTTTGCAGGAATGGGCGTAGGCGGCGTTTTGCTGATCTCCACGGTTTACATTTCCGAGATTTGGGACGACAAAACAAAGGCGGTTATGCTGGGTATCCTGGCGGTTTGTTTCCCTGTCGGCATTGTTACAACCGGAAGCCTGAACCTGATTTTTTCCGATTGGCGGAGTGCATTCGGGATTGGTGTCATTCCCGTACTTACTGCGGTAATCATTTTTATGTTTGCGCCTGAATCTGCCAAATGGCGCGACCTCAAAGTTGCGGGAAAGAAGCCTCAGCAGCTGCTCACAGGTGAAAACCGGCTCAACCTGATCTCTGGCTCTGTCATATTCGGGTCGGTGCTGATCGGGCTCTGGGGCATATTCTCGTGGCTTCCTACCTGGGTGCAAACTTTGCTTCCAGCCGGAGAAAACGGCCAAAAGGAACGCGGGCTGATCATGATCCTGCTCGGTGCCGGCGGCATTCTTGGCGGCGTTTTCTCGGGTGTTTTGCTCAATCGTTTTGGCAAAAAGAAAACGTTGACCGCCGTGTTCACGGGCTGCCTGGTGATGTGCTGTATTTTGTTTTTGACAAATAACACTTTTTCCAACATCGTCTATCTCGAAACAGCCGTGCTTTCATTTTGCTTCGGGATCAGCCAGGGTGCATTGTCGAGCTACATTTCCTGCTATATGAAATCGCAAAGGTCTATTTTATCATGCCGATGCCGGGCAGCCAGCGCATGAACAGCATTGACCTGGCTTATTTTCTGCATACCTGGCGCTGGGTTTTCCGCATTACATTCTGGGCAATGATCCTGGTTGGTTCAGGGGCTGTGTTTAAGACGAAGATGAAGTGGCTTCCTGGCTTGCTGCTGCTGGTAGCACTCGGGATTACTTATGCTACCAACTATGAAATGGCGGCAGACACCATGTTTTATCAGCCGGGTACTTTGTTAATGCAAAATGCGGCGGCCAATAAAGTAGGTGCAGACAGGCTGGTGACCGGCGCAGTCGTGAATGGCGAAGCAAAAGCGTATCCCATCCAATTCATCGGCTATCACCATCAGGTGCGCGATAGTCTGGGTGGGAAACCGGTGATGGTTACTTATTGTACGGTTTGCCGCACGGGGAGGGTTTTTGAACCTATTGTAAATGGCAAGAACGAGCATTTTAGGCTGGTAGGAATGGACCATTTCAATGCGATGTTTGAAGATGAATCAACAGGCAGCTGGTGGCGGCAGGCAAATGGAGAGGCGATTGCAGGTGCATTAAAAGGTAAAACACTACCCGAAATTACCAGTTCGCAAACTTCCCTCAGGCAGTGGCTCAAACTCCATCCAAACAGCAAGATCATGCAACCCGACCCGGCTTACCAGGCTAAATACGATTCGATGAGCCGGTATGAAAGCGGGAAAAACAAATCGATGCTGACGCGCGCGGATTCGCTTTCGTGGAAGGATAAATCGTGGGTAGTAGGTGTAAAAACCCGGGACGGAAGCAAGGCTTTTGACTGGAACCGGCTTAAAAAGGAGCGGCTTATCCAGGATCAGGTCGGATCGGCCCCGGTAGTCGTCATGCTCGCTGCTGATAAAAAGAGCTTTTTCGCTTTTGAAAATCCACATAAGGAGAAACTTCGGCTGCAAAATGACACGCTTTACAGCGACAATGCAACCTATAATTTACTGGGGAATCGCATTGCAGGTACCGGCGACGATCTCAAACCCGTCAATGCTTACCAGGAATACTGGCATAGCTGGAAAACTTTCCATCCGGAAACGGCGCGGTATTGACTTGCGCTTCCATTGTTTACAAACCGTTTTTGATTGCTAATGAAATTCGCTTTTTACCTCCTCATTCTCCTTTTTACCACCCTCACTTTTCGTGTAAATGGACAGGTGGAGAAAAAGGATTTTGAAAAAGTACTCGACCTGAAAGAAGTTACCATTGAACAGCGCAGGAATATCATTCACACAGAGCGGCTTCCTGATGTACATAACACTTTTATCACGGCCGGAAAGAAGAACGAAGTAGTTCAAATGGAAGGTGTGAACGGGAATATCGCTGAAAA
>NZ_JBHYGF010000511.1:0-2189 GCF_051859145.1 Dyadobacter sp. | reverse complement strand
CCAGACAAAGGCCGCGCGCAAGCTCCCCGAATGGTCGCGCCACCCTGCGCTCCTCTTCCCTCCGGCTTTGTCAGTCGAACAATCTTCTTCACAGGCAACTGCCAGGTACAAGGCATCCATCGTTTCAGGCGAGCGGCTGACCGACATCACAGGCGGCATGGGGGTAGACTGTTTTTACATGCGCAACAAATTTGGCGAGGTACATTATTTTGAAATGCAGGAACAAGTTGCAGCGGCAGCACGCGTCAATTTCCTTCATTTGAATGCAAAAAACGTCATTGTACACCACGCAGATTCCCTGCAATCGCTGGCAGAGAACCCCATGAATTCTGACTGGATCTACGCCGATCCTGCACGGAGAAATGAGCATAAGGAGAAAGTAGTGCAGCTCGCCGACTGCGCCCCTGACATTCCCGCAAATCAGGAACTGCTGCTAAACCTCGCACCAAATATCCTGATCAAAACCTCTCCCCTGCTGGACATCGACCTTGCTGCCAGGGCTTTAACAAACCTCAAAGAAGTGCACGTGGTGGGCTATGAAAATGAATGCAAAGAATTGCTCTTTATCCTGGACAGGAATTACCAGGGGCCTTCATTTACCATAAAGGCGCGCATTGTGGACGAACAAGGAAATGCATTGCACGCGCTGGATTTTGACAGGGAACAAGAAAGGGACGCAGCAGCAGCCTTCGATCAGCCGCTCGCCTTTTTATACGAGCCGCATGCAGCAGTCTTGAAAGCCGGCGCATTTAAAATGGTTTGCGAAAAATTTGGGGTAAGAAAGCTGGCGGTAAATAGTCAGCTGTACACTTCGGAAACTTTGGTAAAGGATTTCCCTGGACGCGCATTCTCGATTGTTGCGCAATGCAAACCCGATATAAAGGAAATTTCAAAAGTAATTGGCGGAAACAAAGCCAATCTTACCACCCGCAACTTTCCGGCTAAAACAGAAGATTTACGTAAAAAGTGGAAACTCAAAGAGGGTGGTGACTTTTATCTGTTTGCCACTACCCTCTCCAATAATAGTAAAACGGTTATCGTAACCCGAAAAGCCTAATTCAGGAACCGTTCGGTGAATTCCTTTTCTGAAAAACCAACGAGTACTGCCTTGCCGGTACTGTCCTCAATTAAAGGTCGCTTGATTGCAGAAGTGTTGTCTGCCAGGATTTTAGCAGCAGCCTCCCCACCTGCAACATCCGCTTTTTGTTCAGCCGGCAACTCTTTCCAGGTAGTGGAGCTTTTGTTTAAAACCTTGTCCCACGGTAATTCCTTAAACCACTGGCTGATTTTCTCTTCCGTAATTCCGTCTTTCCGGTAATCGTGAAAAGTGTAAGCTACATTGTTCTTATCCAGCCAGGTGCGGGTTTTCTTAATGGTATCGCAGTTCGGTATTCCGTAAACGGTCAGCATGATTTCTTGATTAAACTATACTATCAAATTAAACGCCCGGGATTGCAGCATCGTCAGGTATCAGGTCGGAGTTATGCATTTTTTCATCGTCCAGCTCTCCTTCCCAGCGAGCTACTACTGCGGTAGCCAGACAGTTACCAATCACATTTACCGATGTGCGGCCCATATCCATTAACTCGTCAATACCCATGATCAGCAGTACCGGCCACTCGGGCATTCCGAAATTGGCAATTGCGCCAAGCAGAATTACGAGCGTAGCGCGCGGAATACCTGCAACTCCCTTACTGGTGAGCATTAGCAGTAATACCATTGTGAGCTGCTGTCCTACCGACATTTCGGTGCCGGTAGCCTGCGCCACGAACACCGTCGCAAGCGCGAGGTAGAGCGTGGATCCGTCGAGGTTGAAGCTGTAACCTGTTGGCATTACAAACGATACGATCTGCCGCGGCACGCCAAACTTCTCCATTTTTTCCATTGCTTTGGGCAATGCAGACTCGGAGCTGGTCGTAGCAAATGCAATGGACACAGGTTCAAAGATATTCTTGGCAAACTTGATCACGGGGATCCTCGCGATCAAAGCAACCGGGATAAATATGATCAGGATAAAGACGATTAATGCGCAATACAGGGTAGCCAGCAGCAGTGCCAGGTTTTTCAAAACATCAATGCCCATATGCCCCACCGTTTCAGCAATAGCGGCTCCCACACCAATCGGTGCGAAGTACATGATGATTTTGGTAAACTTGAACATTACCTCCGCAAGCAGCTCGACGCCGTGC
>NZ_JBHYGF010000510.1:0-2201 GCF_051859145.1 Dyadobacter sp. | reverse complement strand
ATAGCTGGTACTCTTTCGCATTTCCCATTTCAATATTTACATTCTTGTTAACTGCCGGGCCATTGTAGGGCGGTATCATCACAAAATCCCCTTGCCGCAATGCAGTACGCGAACTCGCTTCCAGCACCAGCTCATTCCGTCCTTTTTTGCTTTTACCTAAAAACACGTCGAGGTAATTCTGACTGTCCAAGCCCTTCGCTTCCTGTCCAGTTAGGTGTGCCAACGAACTCAGTAAATCGAGCTGACAAACTACTGCGTCCGAAACTGAGGGCTTGATCGTGCCTTTCCAGTAAGTGATAAATGGAACACGCGCACCAGCTTCAAACAAGCTGTATTTGCCGCCCCGCAGTGGTCCCGCTGGCTTGTGGTTGCCCAACTTTTCAACTGCGTCGTCGTGATAACCGTCGTTTACAACCGGCCCATTGTCGCTGGTGAAAATAATAAGTGTGTTTTCGAGAATACCTTCTTTTTCGAGTGTTTTCAATAACTCACCCAGGCACCAGTCTGCCTCAGCGATTGCATCGCCTCGGGGTCCCATTCCGGTAACACCTTTAAACCGGGGATTTGGCGTGCGCGGCACGTGCGGCTGCTGCATGGCGTAATAGAGAAAGAATGGTTGTGATTTATGAGAAATAACAAACTGTTGCGCTTTGGTCAGGAACAGGTCCGCCATTTCTTCATCATTCCACTTCGCCTTCGTGCCGCCTTTCATATAACCAATGCGTGAAATTCCATTGGTAATGCTTTGATCGTGACCGTGGTGCCACTTCATTTTCAGCAACTCAGGATTGTCCTTTCCAGTCGGCTCGCCCGGAAAATTCTCTTTGTAGCTCACCTGAATAGGATCGTTCGGGTCCAGACCGACTACACGCGTATTTTCAATGTAAACCGTAGGTACTCTGTCCTGCGTGGCAGCCAGAATATAGGAATAGTCGAAGCCGAGCTGGTTGGGACCGGGCTTGATTTCCTTGTTCCAATCCGTATTTCCATCTCCCAGTCCAAGGTGCCATTTACCTACGATCCCTGTGGCATATCCTGCTTTTTTCAGGATCTTCGGAATGGTCGCCTGCGCCGTATCGATCAGCAACGGAGCATCACCCGGCAGGATCTTGGCGTCTTTGTTGCGCCACGGATACACCCCCGTCACTAATGCAAAGCGGCTCGGAGTACAGGTCGACGATGTGGCATAGCCATTTGTAAACCGCACGCCACCTTTTGCAAGGCGATCCATATTCGGCGTTTTCAAAGCAGTAGCCCCATAAGCACCCACATCGCCATACCCCAGGTCGTCGAGGTTAATGAGGATGATATTGGGTTTCACTGCACCGGGCTCTTTGCCGGCAAATTGCCAGCTGGTAGCAGTAATCAGAATTGCAAAAGAGAAGCCTAGAATAGTTAGCTGTATGTTTTTGTTAGGTGTTTTTTTTATCATGTTATATAAAATTGAATGCGGAATATGCAGGTAATGCGGCTTCAACCTGCATTGAAGAAAGTGTTCTGCTATGCATTTTTACCTTGTTGTTTCAAATGGGCAAGGCTTGGTTGCTCCTCCGCAACTCACTTCGCCAACTTGGGATTTACATTTACTTCTGTTTCCGGAATGGGCCACAATTCGTCGGTGCCTTTTCTGAATTTTTTGGAAGTAACATACCAGCGGAATTTCGGGTCGGTCTTTTTTGAAGTAGTTGCGTATCTCTTGGAATCCGGGAATGCGGCTCCCCAGAAGTCACCGGACAGAGCCTGATCAGCTGTGCCCCATCGGAGCAAATCCCATAGTCGTAACCCTTCAAAAGCGAGCTCAATGCGCCGCTCTCTCCGCAGGATTGGTCTTAACGCGGCCGCATTGGTAACAGTAATTTTGGATAAATTCACAGATGCCCTGCCGCGTACTGCATTGATGGTTTGATCCAAAAGGGGCTGTGTAATAGGCGTACCTGCTTCCAGTTCGGCTTCCAGGTAGCTGAGCAGCACTTCGGCATAGCGGATGATCGGCAGGTTTCCACCGTAGTCCGCAGTCAGACTGCCATTGAATGATTCATCAAAAAATTTGCGGAGCCCGTATCCCGTGCGTGTTGCCTGCTTGGAATAAGTGAGCTGGTCAAGTGAATTGACAGAGTCGGGGTGTACCACGTACCTGCGCCCGCCGAATGTGGTTCCGTCCCACAGAAAAGTCGCGCGGAAACGTGGGTCGCGGTTGGCGC
>NZ_JBHYGF010000509.1:0-2224 GCF_051859145.1 Dyadobacter sp. | reverse complement strand
ATATTATTTTACCTTATTTTTTTACGTTAATAACGTTCGCTAACAATAAATTTTATTTTAGTCGTTGAGTCGAAAATATTTCAGTGCAAATCATCAAAAACTTCCCTCAAAATCTGCTCGGATGTGATTTTAGAGATTTCATCTATATTTTTTTATCCTCGCTGTCTGTTTATTCTATCAATCAGTTCAACAACTAATATGAATACTGAATCCCAGAAAGCCAGTTTTGCATCTTTCTTGAAAATAATTTCGGAAATTTTGTTATCAGCATCACGTATGAACAAAGATGATTTAAATGTCTTCATTCTAGTTTCATCGAGAGACAAAATAAACGAATCAAATGTAAAATTGATATTTTCAAATTTGTGAACTATTCTATTTCTTATCTCTGATAATAGTTTTATGAATCGAATCTTCTTTGGGTCCAAAAGATTCATCTTTTTTTATAAGACCCACTTTGCTAATATCCTCTCCGTGCAAAGGAAGTCTTTCTAAAAAGGGTAATAGCTCAGGCTTACCCAAAAATTCGTTCAATAGATCATTTAGTAACGACTCAATCAGCGAATGTGACTTTATCACAAAACTCCAATCGTCATCTTTTAGTAAATCTGTTATAAAGTGAAGTTTACTTCTATATTCATCTATAAGCTCTTGTTTGTAGCTGTTATATTCTTATCTGCATCATCTTTTTTTATATACATCAGTTTAATATATTAGAGCTTTCATGACAGAAATTGAAATTTTTAGCTGAACTCTTACGCACAGGTTTAGTCACAACAATGAATGTGAATATATTCCGAAATATATAAGCTTTTCCTTCCTAATAAAATCAAAATCTACTGGAATCTTTTTATATTTAAATTAAGTAATCAAAACGCGCGTCTTCCAGTCGGACTATTGAATTAGTGTTGTTATTGGATCAATCATGCACGAGCTACGCTGAAAGTTGTGAATTCAGTTCGCAGAGACCTTATGTGGACACAGGTGGCGGATATTTCAAATGTTCAGAATTTCACAAAAGACACTCATCCGAAAACGAGCAAAACCCTTCCGCAGTCACAATCAAATGATCCAGAACGCGAATGTTCAGCAACTCACCAGCCTTTCTCATATTCTCAGTAATATACTTATCAGCATCACTCGGCACTAGTTGCCCGGAAGGATGATTGTGTGCCAGGATAATCCCTGTTGCATTGGCTTTTAAAGCAGCTGCGAAAACGATCCTTATATCGGCACTTGCTCCTGAAATCCCGCCTTTGGAAACTTCAAAAATACCTAGCACCCGGCTGGCATTGTTCAATAATAGTATTTTGAACTCTTCGATAAATTCCAGACGGTCAGGGTTCCAGCTTTGCATCAGCACCTTGTATGCTTCTCTGGACGATTCTATTTTCGGACGCTGGCTGGCCTGTACTTTGGATTTGTAGATCAGCTCAATTTCTGAGACCTGATACAAGTTTGAAACATTCGCGAAGCTTTCCATAATTACCTTGATTTTGAAGTGATTGAATGAATTATGGCGCATCATTCTGGCACTGGTCAAGCAAGTAGTGGAAGCAACGGAATAAAGGAAAGGTCGAGGGCAGGCAGGCATTTATGCCGGGTGTTTATGCCGGAATTTCCACTACGCCCCGCAGCCCTGTGCCTACCTTTGGGGCCTCATTGATACAAGAAACTCTGCCGGGCATTTCAGAAATCTTGGCGAGCTTGTGCCATTTTCATTCTGTATACCATTGACAATCATTTGGGTACACTCATTTAGGGGAGGGTACAACAAAAACTTGTACTTGAAGTGCTTTGGTTTTGAGTGTTGTTTTGTCAGGTAATCAATGCAGCAGCAACCTTAAAACAACACGAGTTATGGCAACGCATTTATCCTGGGCAGGCTACTTTCTGGCAGTGGGTGCCGCAGTGGCGATCTACTATGTGATCATCGGCATCCGATATTACAGGCAGGACATCAAAGCACTGCTCAATTCAAAATCCCGGTTCTGGGACCGGCCGGAAAAGCCTCCACCGGTAAGCCAGCCACAGGCAAGTCAGCCGGAAGAAACCGCTGAGCCTATTGAAGTGAAAAAGCAGCCCTGGCAAAATGAAGTCTTGTTTGCCAAAGTCGAAGAGCTCAGCTCGCAGCTTAGGGACAACATCAGAGAGGCATACCAAAAAGGTTACGAAAAGCGGGATTTTATATTCATGATCCAGCTTTATATCAAAAATTTTTCTA
>NZ_JBHYGF010000508.1:0-2231 GCF_051859145.1 Dyadobacter sp. | reverse complement strand
ATGTACTTGCTTCCATTGGTTGTGCATTTACAACGAGTATCGACGGGCTGATCCTGTTCCGCGTTGTGCAGGCAATCGGCAGCTGTGCCGCCTCCGTAGCCTCCGTGGCCATGGTACGCGACCTTTCTCCGGTGAGCGAAAATGCCAAGGTATTCTCGCTGTTGTTGCTGGTAGTAGGCGTTTCGCCGATGATCGCGCCGACGTTGGGCGGTTATGTTACAGCTGTCTTCGGCTGGCATGCAGTATTTTTGATATTAACAGGAATGGGCGTGGCAATCCTGATTGCGACGGCTATCTGGCTACCGGATAGTTACCAGCCTGACAAAACGCTTTCACTGAAACCAAAACCCATTCTGCGGAATTTTCTTGCTGTGATCAGGGAGCCACAATTTTACACTTACTCGATCACAGGAGCAGTTGCATTCTCGGGATTGTTCGCCTATGTGTCCGGTTCGCCCATTGTTTTTATGGAAGTCTTCCACACGGACGAAAAGGTCTACGGATGGATTTTTGCATTTCTGTCCATCGGCTTTATTGGTTCCAGTCAGCTGAACACGTTTTTTCTGCGTCGGTTCAGCAGTGAGCAGGTGGTGAATGCGGCATTGATCTGCCAGGTGATTATCGGGATAACGTTCCTGCTGGCTGCATTAAACGGTTTACTTACACTTACATCCACACTCGTTTTTCTTTTCTTCTTTCTTTGTTGCGTGGGTTACACGTTCCCGAACGCGGCAGCACTTTCGCTGGCGCCATTTACCAAAAATGCAGGCAGCGCCTCCGCTTTAATGGGCGCATTCCAGATGGGAATGGGAACATTGATTTCCGTTGCGATCAGTATGTTTGAGGTACCTTCCATTATCCCGATGGTAGCTGCGATGGCTTGTTCTGCGTCGGCGGCGCTCATTATTCTGCTGATCGGCAAGCGGTTTATCACTGAAAAAGTGGAAGTAAGTGAAGGGGCGGATGCGGGGATGATGCATTGAATTTAAAGGCAGGAAGGAGGAAGGGAGGATGGAGGAAGGCTAGATTGAGATTTTATAAAACTATGAGTGATTATTTTAGAAAATTGCTTGACTTGCTGAAAGTTGAGCGGGAAGAGGATAAGCAGGTTTACATCCGGCAGACTGAAATGGCTTCGGTGTCCGAGCGGCGTGCGAATGGGTTGGCTTGGTATCCCATTGCGATCCGTGGGAATGAAATGAGTCGGGGTGATTATTTGTCGGTGGAAGTAGAGCGCACTACGCATCAGGACCTGCCGCACCAGCTTCGGTTCGGTATGCCGGCTGTATTATTCAGTAACCACGAACCTAAAAAGGACAGGGTAGAAGGGGTTATTTCCCATCAAAGTGGTAACCGTTTAAAAATCACTTTGAAAACCGACGAGCTGCCCGACTGGTCACGCGATGGCAAGCTGGGGATCGATCTGCTGTTTGATGACAACAGTTATGACGAAATGCAGAATGCATTAAAAGCAGCATCGTCGCGGCTGGAAAGTGGAAAAGAGGTGCGGCTGATAGAGGTTTTGACAGGTGAGAAAGCTGCTTCCTTTAACCAAAATCAACTTCCCACTGAAATACCTAAACTAAATACTTCCCAAAACGAAGCAGTAAATAAGATCCTTTCAGCCAACGAGCTGGCAATCGTGCACGGACCGCCGGGTACGGGTAAAACGACCACATTGGTGCAGGCGATCAAAGCAATGTACCTCAAAGATCGTAAGCAAATTTTGGTAGTAGCGCCAAGTAATACCGCAGTGGACCTGCTGAGTGAAAAGCTGAGCGAAGAAGGAATGGAAGTGTTGCGGGTGGGGAATCCCGTACGCGTTTCGGAGCGGCTGATGTCGCTTACGCTCGATAGCAAAATGGCGGCGCACAGCCGGATCAAGGATATAAAAACGCTTAAAAAGCAGGCCGGCGAATACAAAAACATGGCGCAGAAATACAAGCGTCAGTTTGGAAAAGCAGAACGCGACCAGCGAAAAGCGTTGTTCGACGAAGCGCACAAAATCATGAAGGAGGTCGCGAGCATTGAACAGTATGTTACTGACGATCTGCTGAGCAAAGCACAGGTAGTGACCGCCACGCTGGTGGGCGCGAATCATTATACCGTGCGGGGGCTTACTTATCACACCGTAGTCATCGACGAAGCTGGACAGGCGCTTGAACCGGCTTGCTGGATCCCGATTTTGAAAGCTGAAAAGCTGGTACTTGCCGGGGACCATTTACAATTGC
>NZ_JBHYGF010000507.1:0-2263 GCF_051859145.1 Dyadobacter sp. | reverse complement strand
ATACACATCGATTTCAAGGTTGCGCAGGCCGAGGTCCAGTTGTGCGGTATTCGGAATGTGATCATAATCGAGCGAGCTTGCCGCAGCGGAATCTTTTTGTGTAAATGCCTTAAACAGCAACGGGTCTATGGCTTGTTTATAGCTGTTATGAGAACCGATTACCTGCGTTTTATTGATTTTTAAATGATCATCCGTTTGTGCAAAAACGGGAAAACAGCAGGCAAGCAACAGACCTAGTAGCGCTTTCATTGGTGATGGTTTAGTATGAGGCAAAGTTAAGCCGGGCAGAAAAGACTGCCGTATTAAATTTTTGTTACCAGCAACAGCTGCATCCAAGGCCGGAACGCAGGTAACATTTTGTTAACGCAATGGTAACGCGAGTTAACGGCCATTCTACCCACCCGAAAGTAATTTTGACCCTTGATCAAAAGTAAAAAATCAAATCTATGCTTTCAAAATTACGTCTATCAAAGCTCGCATGTCTTTCCGCATGTTTGCCTTGGGCTGTACTTAGTATTAACCCGGTCCAGGCATTCCCTGCGCGTATCAATACGAAGCTTTCGTTTCAGGCAGAGAAGTCTTTTTCAGATGCGGGGTCTGTTGCACAGTCCATTTCGGGTTCGGTTACGGATGAAGCCGGGGCGCCGCTGCCGGGTGCCACGGTTGTCGTTAAAGGAACAACAAGGGGCACATCGACCAACGCCGAAGGGAAATTTGTGATAGAGGCCGATGCCAATGCTGTTCTGGAAGTTTCTTTTATTGGATATGCTGCAAAACAAGTTCCGCTTAACGGGCAATCGTCAATCATTATCCAATTAACCCAGGACCTGGCGCAATTGAATGAGGTTGTTGTGGTTGGTTACGGTACACAGAAAAGGTCGGACATTACCGGCGCTATTTCTTCGCTTAATAGTGAAAGTTTTAACAGGGGCGTCGTAACGAACCCGGGCGAATTGCTGCAAGGTAAACTGGCCGGCGTTTCCATTGCCGCCAATAGCGGTGAACCCGGTGCTGCGCAGGACATTATCATCAGGGGTATCGGCAGCTTGCGCTCCGGAACGCAGCCCCTGTATGTGGTCGACGGATTTTTGCTGGACAATTCCAACACAGGCGTTCCCACCAATCCACTCAACTTCATTAACCCGAATGACATCGAAAGCATTGATGTGTTGAAAGACGCCAGTGCGACCGCTGTTTACGGATCCAGGGCATCCAACGGGGTTGTGGTAATTACTACAAAAAAAGGAAAAGGGAAACCGCAGCTGACATTGTCTGCGTCCACGGCGATATCGTCGATGGCTAACAAAATAAATGTTTTCGATGCCGACGCTTTCCGCAGGGAGGTCGTAGCCACCGGTGGGACGTTGCAGGATTTTGGGGCAAATACGAACTGGCAGGATGAACTCTCGCAGACAGGTGTATCGAGCAACCTCAACTTATCGATGAGCGGAGCCAATAGCGAAAGTTTTTCCTATTTCACTTCCGTAGGTTATCAGGATCAGGAGGGGATTTTGAAAAACAGCAGGCTGAAACGCTATTCGGGAAAATTGAATTTAAACCAGAAGGCATTCAACGGCCGCTTAAATATTGACTACAATTTAACAGCTTCCCGCACGGAAAATTTGCGCCCGGATATCACTTCTACCATGAGTGACATGCTGAATTTGAATCCGACGATCCCTCCTTTAACAGACGGTGTCCCTACATTGTTGAACACGAATGCTTTAAATCCGCTTGCCCGGTATAATTTGTTTAGCGACAAGGCTATTAACCACCGTATTCTGGCAAATATTTCACCCTCAGTTGAAATCATTGACGGCCTTACCTACAAGTTAAATTTTGGTGTGGATTATTCTACGACAACCCGGAATCAGCAGTATAAGCCCTTTCCTGCAGTTATCAATGAGTCCGATGTTTCCAATGGTGTGCTCGACAATGCTATAAGCGGAAATACGAACCAACTTGTTGAGAATACGCTGACATATAACTGGGTTCGTGAGAACCATAATGTTACGCTTCTGGCGGGTCATTCTTTCCAAAAGTTCTTGGATGAAACCAGAATAACTACGTACCGTGGCTTTGCAACCAATAATATAGAGCCTATTTATCAAGATCACACCAGCACAACCGCATTTCCGACGGCGGTCAATGCGGAGGCTTTGAAAAATGAGCTTCAATCTTTCTTTGGAAGGGTAAACTATATTTATGCTGACAAATATATGTTTACCGGTACATTCCGCGCCGATGGATCTTCCAAGTTCGG
>NZ_JBHYGF010000506.1:0-2266 GCF_051859145.1 Dyadobacter sp. | reverse complement strand
GCCCCAGGCGCTGGAAGATCTTGGTGGCTGGACAAACCGGCAGGTTGTAGACTGGTTTTCTGAGTACGCAGCCATTTGCGCCGCAGCTTTCGGAGACCGTGTCAAGAACTGGATCATACTGAATGAACCTATGGCGGTAGCAGGGCTTGGTTACACAACCGGTTTGCATGCGCCTGGCAAAAAAGGTATCTGGAATTTTCTTCCTGCAGTGCACCACCTTGCTTTGTGCCAGGCCGAAGGCGGAAGGAAAGTCCGCGCACTTGTACCGGGTGCATTCATTGGTACTTCTGTTTCCTGTTCTTATGTGTATCCGGAGTCGGGTAGCGCAGCAGATATCCGTGCTGCGAAAAGAGCTGACGCGGTGATGAACAAGCTTTTTGTCGAGCCGGCGCTCGGGCTGGGTTATCCTGTTCAGGATTTTCCTTTTTTGTCAAATCTGAATCGTTTCATGCGTGAAGGAGATTTGGAAAAATTGAGATTTGACTTTGATTTTCTGGGTGTACAAAACTATTTCAGCGTTGTCGTAAAACATTCCTGGCTCGCTCCGGTAGTCTGGCTGAAAGAAGTGCCTGCCAAACTGAGGAACGTACCGGTTACCAGCATGGGGTGGGAAGTAGATGCAGACGGAATGTACAAGATTCTGAAACAGTACGCTGCTTATGAAGGTATTAAGGAAATCATTGTGTCAGAAAGCGGTGCCGCCTTTGAGGATCATTATGTAAACGGAAAAGTAGCTGATCCCGAGCGCAGGCAATATTTTGAAGATTATCTGGCTGCAATCCTCATAGCAAAAAATGAAGGCGTGAAAGTGAATGGATACCTCGCGTGGACTTTGATGGACAATTTCGAATGGGCGGAAGGATATGCTGCGAGGTTCGGACTGATTTTTGTTGACTTCAAGACGCAGCAGCGGACGATCAAAGAGTCGGGTTTGTGGTTCAAATCTTTTTTAAACGCGTAAATCGATCGATTGCATTTGCAACCAATGATGCGGATTGTAAGTCATTCAGCAAACCTGTAAACTCATTACAACATGAAAATCCTCATTGTACTTTTCGGCCTGCTTGCCTGGATAGGCTGCCACGATGATAAAAGCGTGCTCGACGATGAAGTAATGGAAGTGGAAGCAACCTGGACGAATCAGCTGGCGTCTGACGGTTGTTCGTGGCATTTCAGCGTTTCAAACAAGGATAGTACCTGGTCGCTGCTGCCGGACGAAGCTTCACGCAAGACAATTGAAGCAGAACTTGGGGCTAGCACAGGTTCTTACAGCTTCACGCCAGTTCAATTGAAGTACAGCAAGACCGGAAAAAAAGCCGCTGTTCAATGCGGCTGGGGTAAGACGGGTACTTTCGACGAAATCAAGGTAATTGCAATACGCAAAAAATAGTTACAGGTTCAGGATATTCTTCGCCTCTTTCTCAGAATAGTAGGGGCCTAATTCCGCCTCCTCTATAATTTCCTGCACCTGCTCCTCTGTGGCAGGTGTTGCTTTTTCGTGATGTTCAATCTGGTTGTCTACGTGCAGGGTAATCAGGCCTCTTTGTTCCAGAGTTTGCAGGATTTTGGTTACCAATGCATTGTCTGTATCATTAACCTGGATTTGGTAAGTTTTCATAAGTATTTTGAGTTTGGACTTAGAAACTCAAAAATCGTTCCTGCCGGTTATTGTTGTTGAAAACACGTGCGCGTTATACTTCGAAATTGTCCGGATTTGAACAGTATTGATAAGGCAAGTGGTTGTTTTACAATTACTTACTTTGTGGCTTTATTTTATTGTTTATTATTTTAAATAGACAAAGATTTGCTGAAACCAGTGATTTATCCAGCGCCGCGCAACTTCTTCCTTGTTTTAAGCATCATTGAGCAAACATCTGATAATCATGAAAAAAAGACATTTACTTCTGATCGCACTTCCATTACTGTTATCTGCCGGCGCGATGGCGCAGTCTGACAACGAGCAACCTTACGTTTCCAAGAAGTTCACAAGCGCATCTTTGAAAGAGCTTGTTGTTGAAACTTCGGGAGGATCCATTTCAGTAACCGGTGGACAAAGTGATGGTTTTAAGGTGGATATGTTTGTAAGACCAAACAACTTCAATGGAAAAGACCAGCTTTCGAAAGACGAGATCGAAGACAGGCTTGAAGATTACGATATCCTGATTGGAACAGAGGGGAACAGGGTAGTGGCTACCGCCAAACGGAAATCGGGTACTACCTGGAACAACAAAAAGAGTATTTCAATCGGGTTCAAAGTGTATGCGCC
>NZ_JBHYGF010000505.1:0-2273 GCF_051859145.1 Dyadobacter sp. | reverse complement strand
ATCGCCTGTAATGCGGTAAGTTTGTGTTGGACCGGCCAATGCATAAATCTGCTCGTACATAGGCAATGCGTCCAGATCGTCGCCGAATTCAGAAGTAAGCAGCTTCGTTTCTTTCTGGCCTTCCACTTTGAGTCCGTGGTACCAGTAAACGAGGTCGTCGTCCTGATCAAAGAAGCGCATGTGGTCGCGCAGGTACTCGGTACCCAGCTCGGCGCCTTCGAGGAATTCGTCTTTTCCTGTCAAAAGGTAAGCGGACGCAAATCCGTACACCATCCTTGAAATGGTATCCGTTTCCTGCAGGTAATCTCCTTTTTTAGAACCTCCCAAATGCAGCATCGTGCGGTAGTTCTTGTAGTTGATCTCCTCCTTTGGATAATCAAACTGCCATTTCAAATAGCTGGAAGCAATGGAGCTGATCTGTGTAATCCACCAGTTCTGCTCTTCGTGGCGGTAAACTTTTGGTTCCTTACCAGGAAAAATCAGCTGCTGTGCTTCGAATGCAGCTTCGTTTTCACCCGCATTCGGATAGAATGTTCCGTAAGCGAATACATACTGCCCGTTTGTGGATAGGAATGCAGTAATATCGCCCGGATCCTGCCAGCCTTCTGTCAGGTTCTGAACACTGCGCGCATAAGTGGAGGGGATCAGATTTAACTTGAATGGTCTTTTGTCGGAAGTTTCCAATGTGAACCACCGTTCCTCTGCATTATATCCCGTGATATAACCTGCAATGGTATCTGAAAAAGTGAAATCTATATTCATGCTCAAATAGTTAAGGTGTTCTTAAATAAGTCGAAGGGTCAGGCGCCCACGCCTTCCTGGTCGCGGTACCCTTGGGTGATTTCGATGATGTTTCCTTCCGGATCTTTCAGCCAGACTGTTTTCCAGCCTTCGATTACCTCGTCAAAATGAAGCGGGCCGAGTGTGATCACAGCATCGTCGCCCATTAGCCTCAGCTTTTCGTCGATATCTTCAACCGAGAATGCAATGTGGCGCAGGCCGGGATAATGCGGTCCGTCGGCTTCTGCCATGGCCATCGGGCGTTCTTCCTCGGGCGGAAAGACCTCGAAGTAGATGTTGTGGTCATTTTTTAGGAAAACGAGTTCGGCGTCATCGCCTAAACTGATCGTCCTGGCACGTTTGAAACCGAAGTGCTTTGCATAAAACGCTTCAAATTTTGCCAGGTTTTTGACGGTCAATGCCAAATGGAAAAAGGTTGTGTCCATATTGATATCAGTTTGCAGAAAGCGTTTCGATGATCTTTTTGGCAAATAAATGGGCATGTCCGCCTGACCTTCCCGTGATCAGGTCACGATCTACTACGACGTCATCATTCGTATAAATGGCGCCGTAGGCTTTGGCATCGCCGATCAGGTTGTTATGGCAAACCAGCTTTCTGCCTCTCACGAGCTCTGTCGCAGGCGCTACCAGCCAGAGACCGTGGCAAATAATACCTTTCAGGATACCCGGTTCAGCAAATACACGTTTTAGAAATTCAGTAGCAGGCGGGATTTTCTCAACATCCTCCGTGTAACGCAGTCTGTCGGAAACCATTCCTGAGGGAACGATAATGGCGTCATAAGTCCTGAGCTCTTCATCGCTCATGTTCTCGAAAGTTTCCCAACAATCCATCGACGCACGGTACTCGTGACCGAGAAATGTCAGCTTGTCGTTGCCCCAGAGCCTTGACAGGAAATGCACCTCTGCACCTTCCTCGGGGAACCTGAACTTGTAATAGAAGATTTCGTTCTCAAAGAAATCGGCTTCGAACAGGATACCGATCTTTTTTCCGGCAAGTTTCATAGAGAAACACGTTTAGAGGAGTTACGTAAAATTTATATTTGGAAAAATCCGGATCCGCCAGGGCTATTTAAGACCTGAATAATGTCTGATGATCTTTCCGTCTTTCAGCAACATCGCGTCATAGATCCTGGTTGGCCCATTCACTGTGTCGATGGTTGCTTCAAACATGATACTGTCGTCGGTAGTCGCAAACTTTTCTGTTGAAATAAAGCCGCGGTATACATATTCAAGGTAACCTGAGAAAAGGTTCTTGATCGCTTCCGCTCCTTTGGCAACAATGGGCTCTGGTCCGCTGAGCACCACCATTTCTGCATCTGCTGCATAGTGCTTGTCAACCAGTACTTCTGCATTACGATCTGCCAGTAATGCTACCTGTTCGTCATAAAACGCTTTCATAGTTTTAGGATATAGTTGAGAATAATATTTTGAATCACTCGGATTTTCAGGCCAGCGTTCCGTCCGGATGCTGT
>NZ_JBHYGF010000504.1:0-2279 GCF_051859145.1 Dyadobacter sp. | reverse complement strand
AGTCTGATCATATCCCTGTCACCACGGATCAATAAAACGGGTACTTTAATACTGGTAATTTTAGTATCCGGGATCTTGATCTCCCTTTCCCATGTCCTTTGATTGTCCTCCCAAAACTTCACCCATTTTTCAGGCTCGGGATTCATTCGCTGATAATTTTCTAACCAATCCTTATCCTCCTTTACAGCTTCAACGGTATATTCTTTTAACAAATCGCGTGCTTCCTGACTTAGTCCACTCGCTCTTGAATTTGACGCACCACTCACCACTTTCTTTATTTTATCAGGCCTGTTTGCTGCGAGCAACAATGCAGTGTTGCCCCCCGTACTCCAGCCCATCACATAGGTGCTGTCCAAGCCTAGTTGGTCGATAAGTTGAGAATTGTATTCGGCCAGCAAATCGCCACTTAAACTGTCAGCATGCTCCGAGCGTCCATGTCCCGGAGCATCAGGCGCTAAAACCCTGAAATGTCTTGAAAGTTCGGGTATGAGGCTGGCTAAGTTTTCGATCGAGCCTAGACCCTGATGCAAGAGCAGCAACGGAATGCCCTGGCCGTACTCCTCGTAATAAATCTTCTTGTTGTGTATGGTTACATACTTTCCATTATTTGACCCATACTTAATTGGCTTTTGAACCTGTTTTTCAGGCTTTTCTACCTGATTGCATGAAGCAACTAGCAAACTAAAAATAACAAAGCAAAGCAGTCGTTTCATCTTAATGCGCGATAGTGACGTTGTTGATTAAATCTCTATTGTAAGAATGTATACGCAACTCGCTCAAAGATTGTTGAAAATCTAAGGGTGTATACCCGTATTTAAGGATATAGAAAGTGCAACCTATCGCGTAACAAATGTTCCTGACTGTACCAAAGTGTGCGTGCAGAATATATAAAGGTGCAACTAGAAGAATGGGAATATTCCAATTTTAACCACCGGTTAAAAAAGCTCAAAGGCATAGATCAAATCTACTAAGAAGGATGTTTTCACTCGTTGTTTTTATCCGCTTCGATCAAGCGGATAAATTCTGATAACCGCTTACTAGTCACAGCTGTTAATTTTCTTTCTGGCAAAAACCTATTGTCACAATCGCTAATGTTTTGGCACTTAAATCGTATAGATATGACAGGTATAGATATTGTAGATTATTATGAATTCTCACGATTAAGTCTTTTCCCCCATTTATATTGGTGTGTCCAGTAGGCAACTTTCATAGACAAGAACCCAACTCCGGCGCCGACCAAAACGTCACTAATGAAATGTCGGTTGTTGGCGACCCTGAGAATACCTACCGAGGAAGCGACCGTGTAAGAGACATAAGGCATCCACTGATAGGTACCTTTATATTCTTCACTCAGAAATGTAGCCGCCGCAAAGGCCTGTGTGGTGTGCCCGGAGGGAAAAGAGTTATAAGAACTCCCATCTGGCCGCTGAATATGGAATGCCTTTTTCAAAACCATAACCGTTGAAATGGCCAGGATCTCTCCCTTCACCAAAATTACCGAACGGTTGACAAAATCCGTTTTGGATTTAATCCCCGCCGCATCCAGTCCATAAGCAGCTGCCAAAGCAGAGAACTGAAGATAATCATCCAGCCTTGTTTTAAACCTGGGAAAGTGCTCTTTCCGCTCTTCGGCTATTTCATTTTTGATCGACTCCCGCGAATGACCATTAGCGATGAAACCCGCCAGTATAAGTGCAGAGGGTGCATAAAGCTGCGGAAATGAAAAGTGCAGCTCCTTGCGGGTAGAATCTGCGTTTTGCGAAAATGCTGTAAAATGAAGTACCACCACAACAAGAAGCGTAGCACAGATCTTTTTCATGATGTGGAAGGAAACAATTTGATTTTTGAATAGCTATTTAATCACAATTCTGGCGGTAACCATCACATCTGTTGCGATCAGATTCCAGCCTTCGGCGTTCTTTTTTTCATCTTCAAACTATCGGCGGGATACTCATTTTTCAGCATTGTCATTTGCTGCTTTGCCCAGTTGATGATCAGCTGGCGCTGTTGATCGGTCAGATTTGCCTCTTGATGCAGCCCTAAAAATGTATAGGATTTCAGCGGCATTTCTTTTTCACTCACCATTTCAATGATCTCATCGAATTTATGGTTCTGGACGGCAACCGGAAGTTTGGTGAAGGTGGAGAAGTTCAATTCTCTTTTCCCTTCCTGAACGTGATTATCCAGAAACCAGGCCACGGGTTGAACATTAACATACCAGGGATAGGCTGTTTTATTACTGTGGCAATCATCGCAGGCCACCCTTAGAATTTCCTTCA
>NZ_JBHYGF010000503.1:0-2313 GCF_051859145.1 Dyadobacter sp. | reverse complement strand
CGCCGCCATCGCTTTCGAAGGCGTGGATTATACTTTACCAGAGATCAAAGAAGATTCATTTGTAAATAAAGTCAAAAACTACCTCACCGACCTGCGTACCGGAAAACAAGAAGACGTTTTCGGGTGGATGGTGAAAGTTTAGTCTGTGAGTTAGTGAGTTGATGAGTTGATGAGTTGATGAGTTGATGAGTTGATGAGTTGATGAGTTGATGAGTTGATGAGTTGATGAGTTGAAAATAAAGGGCTCAAAGTTCCGGTTTACTGGGCTTTGAGCTCTTTTATTTTGTTAAAACAACCCTATTCAACACCCTAAACTCATAAACTCTAAACTCATAAACTCCAAAACTAAACAAACGTCCGCGTCCCAGAGTAATTCTCCCTGAATTCCTTCGGCGTGCAGCCGTTTTTTGATTTGAAGATGCGGTTGAAATACGACAGGTTGTTGAACCCGCATTTGTACGCGATTTCCGAGATTGTGTTGCTGGTATTAATCAGATAGCGGGAAGCGTGGCCCAGCCTGATTTCATTGAGGCTTTCTATAAATGTTTTTCCGGTTCTTTTTTTGATGAACCTGCTAAAAGACACCTCCGACATTCCCGCGAGCTTGGATATACCGGGCAGCGTGATTTCCTTGTCATAGTTATCCTGCATAAAGGCAAATACCTTTTCAATGCGGCGGCTGTTGTAATTGACACTCTCACCCGTAAATGTGCTGTTTGATAATGTCCGCATGTTCCGGGATACGGATAGGTCGTGCAGAATGGACATTAACTCCAGAATGGAATCAAACCCGCTTTTTTGACCGAGCGCTTGAAAGCGTGGGAGAATGCGTTCGATGGTTTCACGCGAAAATGCAATCCCCTTTGCCGATTTTTCCAGCAGCGAGCGCACAAAGAAAAGCTGGTTGCGTTTCAGAAATTTGTCATCGAAAAGGTCGCGGTGAAACTGAACGGTGATTTCCTTTACTTCTGGCATTCCCTCCTGCCACTTGTAAGTGTGGGTAAGCCAGCCGTGCGGGAGGTTATTACCCACGAGCACAAGCTCAGCATCATCGATCGTTTCTGTGTGGTCACCTACGATCCGTTTTACACCACGCCCCGACAGGATCAGGTTGAGCTCATATTCGTCGTGGGTATGTAGTGGAAAGTCAAAAATGGTCTTACTGCGGGAAAAAATAGTAAAGCAGTCGTACTGGGTCAAAGGTGTGATTTCGCGGTAAATTTCATTCATAAAGTGTCAGGTTAAATGTTTAAATATATCAACTTAATGTTGAAAATGTATTACAGTCAACCCGGCATTTTTTTAACTATTTATTATTCGGATACAGTTATGACTGACCGATTTACAACTAAATTCTGCTGGGACAAATAGTATAAATAAGCAGATATTGCCCAGAAGGTGTACTGAATATTTTAGGGCATCTTTTTGTTTTTTATCCTAATTTTGAAACTCACCTTAATCAGGTTAATTCCTTTTTATGATACAATCATTCACAGCAGATGCTGACAAGGACGCTGTATTCGCAAAAGTCCAGCAGTTTATCGACGAGCAAGGCTTCACAGTTGTCAGCAAGGATCACTCCCGCCCGTGGGGAGGTTTTTTTGTACTGGATGAAAGCCAGGCGCCGCAGTTTATCTCTACATTCTTCCCTCACCTTTCACTGGAAGATTTTGCCGGCTACGAAAAGTTGAGCCCGAAGATCCTCGTAGTTGCACCGAATAAAAGACTGTCGTGGCAGTACCACCACCGTCGCGCCGAGATATGGAAAGTGATTGGCGGAAGTGCAGGAATTGTGATCAGTGATACAGACG
Organism: Dyadobacter sp.; assembly: GCF_051859145.1. GTDB lineage: Bacteria > Bacteroidota > Bacteroidia > Cytophagales > Spirosomataceae > Dyadobacter. The sequence goes on along the minus strand of NZ_JBHYGF010000503.1, from coordinate 502 downwards.
AAGAAACCGAATTGCGCCAATTGCCGATCGGGACTGTTGTAGACCTTAAAAAAGGCGAACGCCACCGGTTGGTAGGTGTTGATGAATGGGGGTTTGTTGCTGAAATCTGGCAGCATACCGACCCTGCAAATCCTTCCGACGAAGACGATATCGTGCGGGTTCAGGATGATTTTGGAAGATAATGAAATGACTTTCACCACTATTTGCACAACTATTAATCCCTTTACAATATGAAATTCGGAAAAGTTGATAACCCCGCATTGATCGATTTTACATTGCCGCCCGATGCACCTGAAAATGAAAGAATATTGAGCAGTACAAAGGGTAAAGGCAAACCGGATATTCGTATTGGCTGTGCAAAATGGAATAAAACGGACCTGAAAAGCTTTTATCCCAAAGGCGTTAAAGACGAGCTGGGTTACTACGCTACGCAGTTCAACAGCATTGAACTTAATGCCACTTTTTACAATAACTTCCCCATTGAAACCATTGAAGGCTGGTA
>NZ_JBHYGF010000502.1:0-2347 GCF_051859145.1 Dyadobacter sp. | reverse complement strand
GGTTTTGACAATGTTGTAGCCACTCGCTTTCAGGATCCTCGACAAAGAATCGCCCAGAAAGTTGTTTCGTAAATGCCCCAGGTGCAGGGGTTTATTGGTATTTGGGGAAGAAAATTCAACCATCACCGACGCTCCGTTCGCAGGAGAACTGCCGTAGTCAGGATCGCTTTTCATCTTTTCAAACAGGTCGAGCCAGGTTTGATCCTTTAAGCTGATATTAAGAAAACCCTGGACTACATTGAAGCTCTGTACCACAGAAGAAGCTTCAACAAGCGCTGCACCAATGATCTGTCCGATCTCGGCAGGCGCTTTGCGGGTTGTTTTGGTAAGCGGGAAGGTTACAAATGTATAAAAGCCTTCAAATTCTTTTTTTGTTGGTTGCAAAATGACTTCCTCAACATCAATATCGAAATGCTTTTGGATCGCTTTTTGGATATCGTCTTTTAATATAGCCTCAATTGTCATGAAAAATGGTGTAAGCGGAAGTGTGCTCCTGAATGCCGGGACGCATTTCCTGTCGTTTTTATTTGAATGAAAATATTTCTTATATTAATAGTGATGTTATCTTTTTTGATGCAAAATTAGGGTAAATATTGAAGAGAGTTACACCCCACCAGGAAGAAGTTATGTCCAATTACCTGCTTCGTTTTTTCCGGACAAAGATACTGCTGCTTATTCTTCTGGCTCCATTCACTGGCGCGTGGGCGCAGCTCCACCAGACGGATCGGTTGGAGATCCCTACCAGTTCTTCTACCTCGGAGCAATTTGAAGTATTTAGTCTGGGTGAACAAGGTATCCTCTCCGTGATCCGTGGGGATGAGTATTCGAGCAGTCGCAATGAAAAATGGAATTTTGTAAAGTACGATACAACTTTAAAAGTACTCTGGCGGACTGCCTACAAGCTCGATTTTCGGTATATTCCTGTGATGGCGTACAAAGGGGAAGAGTCGGGTTACTGGCTTTTCGCGGAGCCTGATACCGACAAATTCCTTTTTTTGCAGCTTAATTTCAACGACGGGTCCATTGATACATTTAAAGGAAACCTGTTATCTGGTGTAGATGTGCAGCAGTTTAAAGTGATCGGCAGCAAAGCGCTCGTTTCCGGCTATTATCGCTCCCGGCCAGTGGTGATTGTCCATTCCTTTTTCGACCATACTACCCGCGTTTTACCCGGCCTTTTTGAAAAGAATACAGAGCTGAACAATGTAGATATCAATGAGATTGACGGCTATATCAATGTAATTACCTACGCTTACCGGAAGAAAAATTGTGTTTTCGAGATCAAGACGTACAATTACGACGGGAAGTTTTTAAAGAAAACAACGTTAAGCGACCCGCGTTACAGCTTTATATCCGGACAAATTGTGCCGCTTAATTCAGATGATTCTTACCTGATCGGTAACTATTCAGTAGGTTGTACCCAATACTCACAGGGTTTGTATGTTACACACATCGAAGATGATACACCCAGAGAGGCGCAGTTTATCGAATTTTCTGATCTACAAAATTTCTTCAATTACATGAAACCTAAGCACAGGCAGCGCGTTTTGGAAAAAATTGGTAAAAGAAAGAGTTTAGGCAAGGAAAATCGCTTTCGCTACCGGCTGCTGGTTCATGAACTGATACAAACTCCCGAAGAAATCGTGCTCGTAGCGGAAGTTTACTACCCAAATCAGCGTTCAACCAATCCGATTATATCTGGCGGAATTTCCCGTCCGTATATTTCACGCTCGCTGGAAGGTTACCGCTACACACACGCCATTGTTTGCGGGTTCGACAGAAACGGGAAGTTTATGTGGGACAATACGATCACCATTAAAGACCTCACCAGTTTTGATTTGCAGGAAATGGTGCAGGTAACACCGGTTGACGATTATTTCGTACTCGCTTATCCGCAGGAAGGCGAAATTCACACAGAGGTGATCAACCGCGACAAAGTGGTGGTGGAGACTGAGAAATTCAAAATCAACCCGAAATCAGAGAAGGATAAGGTGCTCAATAATGAAGATGGATACCTTTCACCCTGGTATGGCCAGTATTTCCTTGCCTACGGAATGCAGCGCATTGGTACTTCGTCGATAGGGCAGGGCAGGGAGATTTTTTATGTCAACAAGCTGACTTACAATACGCAGGAAATCGGAAAAGTGGGCTTGAAAGAAGCTTCGCGCCCACGCTGATTTGGCTAGTCAACCAGCCAGATATGGTCTTGCTCAAAACCTTGCTCTTTCCATTCAACCTGCACGCGCTGGCTCTCAACCGTACTTACTTTCATGCCCGCGTAGTCTGGGCCCAGCGGCAGCTCACGATTGTAGCGGCGATCGATCAAAACCATTAACTCAACCACTTT
>NZ_JBHYGF010000501.1:0-22033 GCF_051859145.1 Dyadobacter sp. | reverse complement strand
AACTCTTCGATCGCTTCCAGCAAGCCGAAACGTTCCAGGGTAGTAGGTACGAGGTCGCGGGTAATTCGGCGCACGTGCAGGATAGTCTCTTCCACAAGCGACTGCGACTTTTTCATAATCTGCTCCTGCTTCTCGTCGTGAGCGTTACTGACCAGCTTGCTCAGCTGATTGAGGCTGAGCTTGGTAAGTGAAAGCATGGTGCCGATATCGTCGTGAAGATCCTGGGCAATGCGCCTTCTTTCTGTTTCTTCGGAATTGAGCGCGGTATCGAGCAGGAGCCGGTTGTAATTTCTTTCTATTTCACTGATTTTCTTCTCTTCCTCAAACCTTCGTTTCTGATAGTACATGACGAATGAGATCACAAAGAATGCCATCATCAGCATTGCAATTAATGCGATCAGTAATGCGAGTTTCAATTCTTCATTGTTCTGCATGCTGCGGCCTGGGAAACTGTGCTATTCCAATGCTAAAAAGAATGATACTTACGCTTTCAAACATATATGGTACGTAAGTAAAGAAACCAATTTCAAGCCACTCTTCCCATTTTGAAGAGTAATGAAGTACTGGCGCAATAAACAGAAAACTTGAATAGTAAATCAACAATCCTGAGCATACCCAAAAAAAAGGATAGATCAGCAAGTTCGGGATCTTTAGTGCGCGTATGGTTTTATAGAAATAAAGTAAAACCCAGAATAACATCAAAAGGCTTTCAACTGTTGTCGAGTACAGTACCATCCTGTGATTATGCATATCGCTCAGCCAGGGATTTGTACGTAAAGTATCCCACACAGAGAAAGCGGTAAACAATGGGATGGATAATAGTACCCATTGTTTAAATCTCCTGGTTTCCATCTCTTTATAGAACAGCAGACTGGAAAGGAAATACCTGATCGGAACATTGAAGTTGTACAGCATCACCGTATTCCTTTTATGTGAAGCCCAATCAAACATTAAGAAGTCAATCATGAACTTGACGATCAGGTAAATTCCAAGAATCAAAAACGTATTATCCCGGTAAGCTTTTCGCTGCCAGATCAGCAGGATCGGCAACAATGTCAGAAACACAGGAATACTCGCCAGAGGCTGCCTCTTGAAATAGGAGATATAAATCTCTAACATTGAGCAGCTATTAAAGAATTAACATTGACGGGGACAGATCGGCCCGCCAACCATCACTTCTTTTTCTGCTGCCATATCTTTCATACCACCCGCACGCGCGCTTTTGGTCAGGTCCCGACCGTCAGCGCCTACCGGTACGATCACCAGCCTGGCAGTTGATTTTTTGGCTACATTTCCCTTCGCAACCAACTGTTCGTCCAATGCATTATCGTCTTCGTCCCGCACTCCGTAATACACTCTGAATCCCACGCAATTGTCGCCGTGCAAACCGATGAGCTCATTGAATGTATGTATTCCAAAAAACTCAGCCTTTACAAAATTCTCGCCTCTTCCTACTATATCGCGTTCCCTGCTCAAATGAGGTTTGGTCAGTTCAAGCCCGCGTTCAGCTGAAATAAGTTGTCCTTCTTTACCGGTAAATTTTTTGACATCCATAAGAATAATTACTAGTGAGGATTAAAGATTATTTAACATTCGTAAATGTATACACCCGCCTTATCAAGACCAAGCTGCGCATTTCCTATTGATTTAACGGTAGTTCAACTAAGTGTCTGTCAATCAATTGATTTTCGATTATCGTAAATGAAAACACGTAATATTACCTGGTTGATCAGGGAGGATTACCAAAACGGCATTGTAATCTTACCTGACCTGAAAATCAGGGTGTTTCACGCTAAAAAAGCAGCTTCTACTAAGATACATTTGTAAAGCGTTAGGAAGTGCTTGTCCGCAAGTCTTTCTCATCAGATTAAAGGGTTAGGTTAATACATTTGAAAGCCGCGAGGGATTTCCTTCGCGGCTTTTTTAGTTATCTTGAAAAACTCAATTACTGATTAAAATGAAACCTACTGTTATCATAGAATATTGTCCCAAATGCGGCTGGCTGCTTCGTGCTGCGTGGATGGCGCAGGAGCTGCTCACCACCTTTATGGAGGATCTGCATGCAGTAACCCTTGTCCCCTCGGAAGTAGCAGGTCGCTATACCGTGCACCTGGATGAAACGCTGGTGTGGGACCGTAAACGGGAAGGGCATTTTCCGGAACCCAAAGAGCTGAAACAGAAGATAAGAGATATCATAGCACCCGATCGCGGATTAGGTCATAACGACCGATAAAGGGGGGATTTCGGACATATTGTCGCTGTGAGGTAAAAATGGCTGCTATTTTGGCGGCTATGCTTTTGTTACCCATTTTTTACACAGCGAATAGATAGCTATAAAATTTAGCTAAATGATTAATAGCCAGATTTTTATAGTAATTCGCTGACAGGCAGATCTCCAAAATTTAACTGAAACTTAATCTTTGGCACGTAGTTTTTCGTTAATGGTTAAAAACTTGTGAACCTAAAACGCGATAGCTATGGAAAGCAAACCGAAAATACCACAGGAGATGTTGATGAATATCGATTTTATCAATACAATCAATGGTGGAATGAGCGAGCCTGCTATAAAGCTTGACAAGGGATCAGAAGGGTTTGAAGTAGTTGTGAAAATTCCTGGCATCGAGGTTGAAGATCTCCAATTGGAAGTAGTGAAGGGAAAGAAGAATTCGAATAACCTAAAACTTTTTCACTTGTTACCCATATTTTCACAGGATAACCTTCCTGAAGAAGAGCAATGGAAGACGGTTCGTTTCATCAATACATTCGTGATTCCGGATGGCGTGGATATTGAACATATCTCAGCAAAATATGATGATAGCCTGCGTCACCTTGTCCTCTTTTTACCCTATGGAAATGAGCAGGGCGATTATCATCGCAAAGTAGATATTGAACGGTGGTAAGAAACTGAAATTTGTATTAAATAAAGTCACCTGGTAGTTACACTGCCGGGTTTTTTTATGCCCTTCCCTCTGGAAATGCCTAAATCCAGCTTGTATAATGTTGTAGAACTTCTCAGAAACGCACTTTTTGGAAGATTTCTCAATTGAATTGTATCCTGCCAATAATAAACATAACAATATGATAAAGATGAGTTAAAATTTTATTAAATGGAAGCTGGTTATCTTTATCTTAGCACCGATCTTTTTAATTTACCCTCTACAAAACTCAGCGTTATGAAAAAATCAAACATCTTCGCGTACATTGAGCTTACCAAGCTCATGGAAGAGCTTAAAGCGCCGGCAGACGGAATGCTAAAGCAAAAGTTAAAATCCCAGTCCGCTTATTTCAATATCATTGAACCCAGATATTTCTCTGAGGACCTGATTGGCGAATGGGAATCAATCCTGAATGTAATCAGGCAAAAAGGAGCGAAAATTGATGGTGACGGAAAGATAATTTCCAATGCAGTGAGCAACACCATTGATCATTTGAGCGAAAAAGAATGTCAGGCGCTGGTTGATAAGATCGCAGCCGTCTACGCTCAGGTGAAGAAGGAATTTCAATAAAAGAATGGCGGAGTACCTGTCAAATAATACTCCGCCATTTTAATTAATTAACGGTACCTCCGTTCCAGACATCTTTACCGGGCTGAACAAAAGCCAGGCTTCCATCACGGTCTTCGGCCATCAGTATCATTCCCTGACTTTCCATTCCCATCATTTTACGCGGGGCAAGGTTCGCCAGATAGAGCACCTTTTTACCTATTACCTCTTCCGCTTTAAAGTGTTCTGCGATCCCACTCAGGACGGTACGTTTTTCAAGTCCGATATCCACGAGTAATTTCAGCAGCTTCTTGCTCTTGGGCACATTTTCAGCTTCCAGGATAGTCGCAATGCGGATGTCCATTTTGGCGAAATCATCAAATTGGATCTCCGGCTTCACAGGCGTTACAGTTTTGCTTTCCAGCTCATTCATACGTTTTGCATCGTGCAATTTTTGAACCTGCTTTTCTATGATGTGATCTTCAATCTTTTCAAAAAGTAACTTAGCTTCCAGTACTGGTTGTCCCGCAGCCAGCAGATCGGCTTTGCCTGCATCCGCCCAGGTACCTTTCAGTCCCAGTTGCTCACTGATTTTGGCAGCTGTAAATGGCAACACCGGTTCTGATACGATCGCGAGCGAAGCCGAGATCTGCAATGCGATATTAAGAATTGTATTCACACGCTCGGGATCCGTCTTGATCACGTGCCAGGGCTGGGTATCTGCGAGGTATTTATTTCCAAGCCGGGCAAGGTCCATAATCAATGTAAGCGCCTCCCTGAACCTGTAATTTTCCATAGCTTCCGCAATGCGGGCCGGAAATGCTTCGAGCTCTTTTAGTGTGTTTGTGTCAATTTCCTGCAATTCGCCACGTGCAGGCACTTTACCTTCGCAAAACTTATGGGTAAGTACAACTGCGCGGTTGATGAAATTTCCGTAAATACCTACCAGCTCGCTGTTATTGCGGGTCTGGAAATCCTTCCACGTAAATTCACTGTCCTTCGTTTCGGGCGCATTAGCAGTAAGAACATATCTTAAAACATCCTGCTTGCCAGGCAATTCTTCCAGGTATTCATGCAGCCACACTGCCCAGTTCCTGGAAGTTGAAATTTTGTCGCCTTCCAGGTTCATGAATTCATTGGCAGGCACATTGTCGGCGAGAATATAGTTCCCTTCCGCCATTAACATAGCGGGGAAAATGATGCAGTGGAAAACGATATTGTCTTTCCCGATGAAATGGACCAGCTTGGTTGCGTCATTTTCGCCAACACCTGGCTGCCACCATTTCTGCCAGCCTTCGTCTGATCCGTTTTGTTGGATAAGCCAGTCTTTCGTAGCCGATATATAGCCAATTGGCGCTTCAAACCAGACGTACAATACTTTGCCTTCTGTATCAGCAACCGGAACCTGAATGCCCCAGTCGAGGTCGCGCGTCATGGCGCGGGGTTTAAGCCCGTCTTTTAGCCACGACTGGCATTGGCCAAATACATTGGTTTTCCATTCTTTATGCGCATTGATGTATTCTTCTATTTGCGGCTGCATTGTATCGAGCGGCAGGTACCAGTTTTTGGTTGCTTTCAAAACCGGGCTGGCGCCGGACAAGGTAGAGCGCGGGTCCTTCAATTCCAGCGGGCTCAGGGTAGAGCCGCACCTTTCACATTGATCTCCGTATGCATTCGGGTTAGCACAAACCGGGCAAGTGCCGACAATGTACCTGTCGGCCAGGAACTGCTGGGCTGTCTCATCGAAATACTGTTCTGTAACTTCTTCCACAAACACTCCTTTATCATACAGATCTTTGAATATTTCCTGCGAAGTTTCGTGATGTACTTTTTTGCTGGTGCGCGAATAAATGTCGAATGAAATCCCGAGCTCTTTGAAAGCCGCGTCAATTTGTTCGTAATATTTATCAACAACCTGCTGAGGCGTAAGTCCTTCTTTTTTTGCACGGATCGTAATGGGGACTCCATGTTCATCGGTCCCGCTGATAAATGCAACCTCCTTTCCGGTGGAGCGCAGGTAACGAACGTATATATCTGCCGGTATGTAGCAACCTGCCAAATGCCCGATATGAATCGGTCCATTTGCATAAATGAGTGCTGCGGTTACGGTATATCTGGCTGGGTTTGTAATTGGCATTGCAGGTGAAATAAGTTGTTCAATAAGGTGGTATTCCGGTACTCCGGTGCATTTTTGATCCGCTAAATTAGCAAAAAAGCGGGGAGGAAAGAGCCGCTGCAGGAAAGGTTTAGAATGAGGCAAAAGGAATTTTTTTGTCCTTACCATTTCAATCCCGACCTTCGGATCAACATTTTCATTAACACAATATCAATGAAAGTTCTCATAACTGGTGCCACGGGTTTGGTGGGTAGTAATGTTGCCCGCAGGTTCATTCAGGAAAAGCACAAGGTAGTTGCATTGGTCCGGCCGGGTGCGGACAGAAGTCTTCTTGCCGGCATTGAAGATCAGATTACCTGGGCGGAAGGTGATATCCTGGATCTGGGCTCGCTCGAAAAGGCAATTGAAGAGGCCGACTGTGTGGTACATACCGCCGCAGTGGTATCCTTCGTTCCCGCCGATCGGAAAATGATGTACAAGGTCAATGTCGAAGGGACTGCGAATGTGGTAAATGTGTGCCTGAAATACCAGACCCGAAAACTCTGCTTTGTAAGCAGCATCGCCGCAATTGGCCGCCCTGATCCCAGAAAAGCTGCGGCTGACGCAGAAGTTGTGCTCGACGAAAACCACCGCTGGGAAGATTCTCCCGAAAATTCGGACTACGCAAAAACCAAGCATTTTGCAGAACTGGAAGTATGGCGTGGAATTGCCGAGGGACTGAATGCCGTGATCGTCAACCCGACCCTGATACTAGGCGGCGGCGACTGGAATAAAAGCAGTACGCAGATATTCAGGTACATATACCAGCAAAAACCTTTTTATACAGACGGGCTTGCCAATTACGTCGATGTGGAAGATGTGGCTGAAATTGTAGTCAGGCTTTTGCATTCGGATATATCAGGCGAAAGGTTTTTACTTAATGCGGGGAGCATTTCTTACAAAAATCTGTTCTATATGATTGCCGATGCAATGAACAAAAAGCGACCTTCATTCAGGGTCGGCGCCGGCCTCGCAGGAGTGATCTGGCGGGTGGAAGCGGTGCGTACCTGGTTACTTGGAACAAAGCCGCTAATCACCAAAGAAACAGCGCGTTCGGCAGCAAGGAAGGTTACTTACAGGAATGAAAAGATTAAAAATGCACTGAATTTTGACTTTCAACCAATTGAAAAAACGGTGAAAAGGGTAAGCGAAACTTTGCTTGCCCGGATTTGAAATGCGGGGAATTATTTTATATCTTTCTTTCATTAACATAGTGGTGCGTAAGCCCAGAATTCTAATCTAGCGGTCCGTATGATGGAGAAAAATTTCGGGGAAAGAAAGGATTACATGAAGGAGACATTGCTCAGGTTTGAAAGAATGCTGAAAACCAGCGAGCCGGTTTTTTTTGATTTGGATACGTACGAGAAGGTTACCGTACATTATATAGAAAAAGGAGATTGGGATAAAGCGTTTAAGGCTTGTGAGTTGGGATTATCCGATTACCCTTATTCCCTCGATTTGCTATTGAATATGGTTCAGCTACATGCCAACAGAGGCGAGCATGAACTGGCTCAGGAAATATTGGAAAGAGCTTCCCTATTCCATCCGGGCGACATTGAAATTTCTTTTATGCAGGTGGCCATTTCCAATATGATGGGCGAATACGAAGAAGCCCTCGAACTGCTGGAAAACCTGCTGCACAGAGTTGAAGACAAGGACGAGATTTACTTCCAGATGGGGCAAACTTACCAGAACTGGGGTAAATACGAGGATGCAATTAAGTTTTATAAAAAGTCGCTGCGAAATAACCTGAATAACGAAAGTGCATTATACGAACTGGCACATTGCCTCGATCTGGTAGGACAGCTGGAAAGCCACCTGGATTACTATAACGAGCTGGTCGACCGTGATCCGTTTTCTCATCATGCCTGGTATAATCTCGGGATTGCATTCAGCAAGCTGGAACGGTATGAAGATGCCGTAAATGCATACGAATACGCCACACTTGTCAAAGACGATTTTGCTTCGGCGTTTTTCCAGCTGGGCAACTCTTACATGAACCTGGAAAGGTATGAAGAGGCCAAAGAGCAATATCTCCGCGCCATTGAACTGGAAGGCGAGCAGCCTGAAACCTGCTGCTGCCTGGGTACCTGCTACGAAAAGCTGGGCGAGTACGAAACGGCGATCAGATACTACCGCCAGACCGTCAAGCTGGACAGCCAGTGGGACGATGGTTGGTATGGTCTGGGCATTTGTTTCAGTGAACTCGGCAGGTGGTACGAAGCTGTGGGATTTCTGCGTAAAGCAATCCAGATCACGGAGCTGAACCCCGATTACTGGCTTGCTCTGGCTGAGACTGAATTCAAGGTAGGTAATGTAATTTCTGCATTTGAAGCATTTGAAAAAGCGGCTGAAATTGAACCTTCCAATCCGGATATCTGGCTGAAATGGTCGCATGTGCTTTTTGAACAAGGTAACTACGCACGCGCCTGCGATTTGCTGCAAGCCGCGATTGACGAAATGCCGGAAGAAGCCGATTTATATTACAGAATGGCGGTATACCAGATTCACGCAGGACAGTACCGGGAAGCTTTGGTAAACCTGGAAACAGCTTTGACGCTGGACTATGACAGCCACATTCAGCTTTTTGATTTCTTCCCTGATCTTGAAAAACAAAAAGCGCTGTTCCGCATTATCGAACAATACAGAGAAAAATAAGAGGGTTAACCTGCAATGCTGGTGTAAAGCCTCGAAAGCTGACCGGCAATTAGTTGCGCATTGAAACGCGTCACATGCAGCTTTCCTGCTTCAATAAGTTCAGATCTTAAAGATTGGTCAGTTAGCAAACGATTCAGTTGCTGGCTGACCTCTTCTGTTTTCAGGGGATCAGCATACAGCCCGCCGCCGCCGCCGGCTTCTTCCAGACAGAAGCCTTTTGCAGATAAAACCGGAACCTGGCTGTGCAATGCTTCAAGTATCGGGATACCAAAACCTTCGTAAATGGAAATGTAGGCGAAAACAGTAGCTTGCTGGTACAATGCAGGTAAATGCGCCGAGGGAATGTTGTGCAGCACTTTCACCCGTTTTTGGAGCTTGTAATGGGCTATACTTTCATTGATTTTGGTCAGATAAGGGGTTGCTTTTCCAACAAGTACCAAGTCGAAATCTTTTGCATTTGAGCCTGCAAATGCCTCTACCAGTCGGTGCTGGTTTTTGCGCTCTTCCAATGTGCCCACGCATAAAACATACGGTTTGTCCAGCCCGTATTTATCCCGGATTTCAGCCTTTGATCTTTCGTCGGCAGGTTGTTTAAAAATGGCGCTGCTATCCTGGTAAATGACTTCAACTTTGCCCGGATCAACCTGGTAGAGTTCAACCAAATCGCGTTTTGTCTGCTCACTTACCGCAACAACTTTGTCCGCCCGAATGCAGGCAGAGCGGAATTTGTGACGATAGATCAGCCTGTCCACCGGCTTGAAATGGGCCGGGAGTTTTTCGAAAATCAAATCATGAATAGTCACTACCGACCTGATCCCGCGCTTTGACAAACCCTGCGGAATTTCGTTGCTTAATCCGTGGAAAAGATCAACCTGATCACGGTGCAGCTGACTTGAAATCCCAGAATAACGCCACAGTGCCGACAACTTTTTGTCAAGCCATTTTTCAGGAAAATGAATTGATTCTGAGGGAAAACCGGGAAAAAGGTTCTGGTTGTTTTTGGGGGTATAAGCAAGGTATTCGTTCGCCTTTTCATAACGTAAAAGGGCTTCCAGGATAAACCTGCTGTAATTGCCCAGACCTGTTTTGTTGGCGAAGGCGCGCTTGGCGTCAAATCCGATACGCATAATTGTGGATGCAAGGGTTTCCGGGCAAAAGTCTGTAATTTTGTTTATACCGCCGAAAATTATTGGCGGCTATTTTGTGTTAATCAGGAATGAAGAGAAATAACGTTCGTAAGCGGGGCAACCCGGAATCATCCTCCCTTTCACTTACCGAAGAATACCAGATACATACGCTTGCCAACGGAATCAGGATAGCGCACAAGCAGGTTCCGCACACGCAGATTGCGCATTGCGGCATTATGCTGGATATCGGCAGTCGCGACGAAACACCTTTACAGCAAGGTCTGGCGCACTTCTGGGAGCATATGGCGTTTAAAGGAACTGAAAAGCGCAGCTCTTACCACATTATCAACCGTTTGGAGAATGTCGGCGGCGAGCTGAACGCATATACTACCAAGGAAAAAATCTGTTTTCATGCGTCCGTACTCGATGATCACTTCGAGAAAGCAATGGATTTGCTGACGGATATAACCTTTCACTCTGTATTCCCCGACAAGCAGATCGAGCGGGAGCGGAATGTGATTCTGGAAGAAATGTCGATGTATGTTGATTCGCCCGAAGATGCAATCCAGGACGATTTCGACCAGCTCGTTTTTCCTGAACATGCATTGGGTAACAACATTCTTGGCACTGCCGAGACGGTTAATTCCTTCGGCCGCGAGGAGCTTTATAAATTTATCAATGATAATATCGATACCGAGCGCATTGTGGTGTCTTCGGTAAGCAGGCTGCCATTTTCGAAAGTGGTGAAGGTAGCTGAAAAATACCTGGGAGATGTGCCGCACCGGAAAACTACCCGGGTTCGCACGCCGCCGGCTGCTTATGTGCCTGTAAGCCAGCAAAAAGAGCGCGCAATTTCGCAGGCGCAATGTGCAATGGGACAACCTGCTTACGCATTGCTCGACGACCGGCGACTGCCCTTTTTTATGCTTGTAAATCTTTTGGGCGGGCCGGGTATGAACTCGCGGTTTAACCTTTCCTTGCGTGAGAAATATGGTTTTGTGTATTCCATTGAAGGAAATTATACACCTTATCTCGACACAGGTTTCATGGGAATTTTCTTTGGAACAGAGAAGAAGCAGCTGAACAAAAGCATTTCGCTGATCCACAAAGAACTGAAACGTATCCGCGAAGTGCCACTATCGGTTTTGCAGCTCCATCAGACCAAGGTGCAGCTAATGGGCCAGCTGGCAATGTCGGAGGAAAGTAATATGAGTTTTATGCTGATGATGGCGAAGAGCTTGCTGGATACCGGCCGGGTAGATTCACTTCCGGAGATATTCGCGGAAATCGGGCAGATTACCTCACAGCAGTTGCAGGATATAGCGCAGGAAATGTTCAACGAACAAAATTTCAGTTACCTGACTTTCCTGCCTGAGTAATATCTGGCAAATGCAGAAGATCGGAGCCGTTGCAATGCAGCGGCTCCTTTTTTTATTTATGCCAAAACAGGTTCCTTCGCTTCAACTCTATAATATAAGGTAGAAGCATTTGCCGGATTTAAGACTGTTTTTGCAGCAGTGTGAATGTCGGAAGGAGTGAGGTTGCGGATAATTTCTGCGTCCGCATTGGCCCAATCCACATTACCTGCATTGGCAGCAAATGCCAGGTTCATCGCCCGGTTCAATAGCTCCACTTCCGAGAATGCAATAGAAGCTTCTGACTGGTTTTTTACCTTGGTAACCTCTTCTTCGCTCGCGCCGTTTTCAATTATTTCCTGTAAAACTTCATTGACTGCATTGTCCGCATCTTCCAGTTTAACGCCGGGGTTCAGATTTCCTTTGATCATCAAAAGTCCGGGATCCAGCGAGGAAGTTACACTCGCATTGATGCTGTTAAAAAGCGATTTTTCCTTCAACAGGTTTTGGTATAATCTCGAAGACTTACCTCTTCCCAAAACATCGCTCAACAGATCAGCTGCATAAAATCCGTCTTCATACCTGCCCGGCATGTGAAAAACCTTGATCAGCGAATTAAGGGGAACTGCGGCCGAAGTTTCGAGGTAGCGCGCCTCGGTTTGTACAGGCTCTTTTGGAATATTCCGCACGTAAGCGGCTCCTGCGGGAATGTTGCAAAACCACTTTTCAGCCAGTTGCTGCACTTTTTCAAAAGTTACTGCGCCAGCCACAACCATAATTGCATTGTTCGGCCTGTAAAAACGGAAGAAGAAATCTTTCACATCGTCTATTGTTGCGCGTTCGATATGCTCAATATCTTTCCCGATCGTAGCCCAGCGATAAGGGTGCGCTTTGTACGCGAGCGGTCGCAATTTCAGCCACATATCACCGTAAGGCTGGTTGAGGTAACGTTGTTTAAATTCCTCGATTACAACTTTCCGCTGCACTTCCAGCACATTGGGATCAAAAGACAAGCTCAACATCCTGTCAGATTCCAGCCAGAATGCAGTTTCTACGTTATCAGCTGGAAGTGTAATGTAGTAATTGGTAATATCAGGCGAAGTAAATGCATTGTTCTCGCCGCCCACATTCTGCACCGGGATATCATAGTTGGGAATGTGCTGCGACCCGCCAAACATCAAATGTTCAAACAAATGCGCAAAGCCGGTACGCTCTTCATCTTCATCACGTGAACCTACATTGTACAAAATATTGACAGCGGCCATCGGCGTCGAGAAATCCTCGTGCACAAATACTTTCAGGCCGTTGTCCAGCGTAAACTGCTTATAGCGAATCATAATAGTCGATCTGACGAAATTTTTTACCAGGAATGGACGGCTAAATTAACCTGCCCCAGAAACCCATCACCTGTAATTAGGGTTATAAACAAAGCTAACGTTCAGCTGGGATACCACCAAACCATTTGAGTTAATAGTCTTACCATGCAAAACCTATTACGCATACTGTTTTTGTTCCTATGTAGTTCCATTTCATTCGATACACAAGCACAATTACTCAACGATCCGGCGACTTTAAAAAACGTTCAGAATAGTCTGGACAAAATCTATAACTATGAATTTGATGAGGCGGAAACTTTTATCAATCTGGTTGAGAAAAAGTACCCCGATCATCCGGTTTCCCACATTCTCGATTCATTTATCCTATTCTGGAAATACCTTCCCATTAAAGACAATCCGACGAAGTCGAAAGAGTACGTTCGCAAGCTGGATTTATGTCTTCAATCAATCAATAAAAAGTACGGGAAAAACAGTCTTGACCCCGAAGCGGTTTTTTACACGATGGTCGCGAGAGGTTACCTGGCGATGATGTATAATTATCGGGGTGAAATGATGAATGCGGCGGGAGAGGGTAAAAAGGCTTATAATGCATTCGTGGAGGGTTTGAAGCTGATCAACAAAAACCCTGAATTTTACTTCACTTCGGGTATGTACAATTATTATGTGGAGGTATACCCGGAGGAACATCCCATTGTAAAACCAGTCCTGATATTTTTCAAGAGCGGCGATAAAGCATTGGGATTGAAGCAAATGGATCTGGGTACTAAAATGGGTACGATCACCAAAGCGGAATCCTGCTTTTACATTTCACACGTTTACCTTAAATACGAATCGAAGCCTGAAAAGGCGGTGGGTTATATGGAAAAGCTGGTAGGCCTGTATCCCAAAAATCCATTGTTTTTAATGAAGAATATCGAGTCGCAAATACTGGCAGGCAGGTACGATGCTGCGCGGAAGGATCTTGCGGATCTCAAAAAATACAATTCAGGATTTTACCCGGTAGCTTCGCATTCATTTCAGGGATTATTAGACGAAAAAGCGGATCGGAACGATGCCGCGGCGCAAAAGGAATACCTGCTTGCCTTGAAAACCCCGCACGATGCGCAGTATACCAAAGAATATCACGCATTTGCATACGCTGGTCTGGCCAGGATCGCAGCCCGTGCGGGCAACAAATCGAAAGCAAAAGATTATTACAAAAAATGCCTTGACAAAGCCGAGTACCGGTCGGTTATCAAAGAGGCGAAGGCTTTTAAATAGCTTATTTCGGGAACAAACTTTTGTCCAGGCCCGGAATGATTTTCAAAGCGTTTTTATAGTATAGCTTTTTCAAAACTTCATCAGAAAGCCCCATTCCGTACATTCGCCAGAATGCGTGGTACTTTTTGTGATAGGGGAAGTACTCGTCTTCCGTTTCCAGCACCCTGAAATAAGTCGCATATTCGGACGGTACCCAGCTGTCTTTCCCGAATAAAACCCTGTCCTGGTACTTGTCAAAAAACTTCTTCGCAGTACGCGGCTGCCGGCCTAACTCCGCGATAACTGCACCGATTTCAACATACATATTCGGAAACACAACCATCAGACTGTCGAGCTTTTTCAGATTGTTGGGGTACCAGCCCATGTGCGCATTGATGAATGTAGTCTTCGGGTTTTTTCTGAAAATATGGTGTTGCTCCGCGATCAAGGAGTCAAATGGAACCGGATCATTCGGGCCGCGTCTTCTGCCCGGGTGTGTTTTGAGTTCGAGCCAGCGTTCGTTATAACGATCCATCGGGTCCCAGAAAGAAGGTACGTCGGCCGTGTGGATCAATACCGGAATACCCAGCTCTCCGCACTTTTGCCAAACAGGCTGCAACCTTGGGTCACTCACAGCTACCCGGTTTCCTTTATCATCCTTAATGCCGCTAAATCCCAGACTTTTGTAGATTTTCAAGCCTTTTGCACCCATTTTTACATCTTCTTCCAATTGCTTCACTGCTTTCGCACTCCAATCTGCTTCACCGAAACCTTTGAATTGCAGGTTTGTGAAGACAGCAATGCGTTTCGGCTGGTTTTTGGCGACATTTTCGAGCGAGCCTTTCAGTGTAGCAGTTCCTTCGCTCCATTCCTGTGACCATCCACGTCCGCTCAGATTGACCATGATCCCCATATTCAAATCGTCCATTTCCTTCACCAGGGCTTTCAAATCCTGAGTTGGCATTTGGTACTGGTGATTATGTACGTCTATAAACGGAAACTTCGCTCTTTTTATAGGATGCTCCTCGACTTTCAAAGTTGAAATAGGATCATACTCTTCAAAGCCGAGTGGCTGTGTTACTTGTGAAGGTTCCTGAGCTTTGCAGCTGAAAATGAATGCAATGAGGGAAAGCAGAGTAAGGGAAAGGTTTTTCATCAGAAAGTTAAAGGGACGGAGTCAGGGTTAGGTTTGAGAATTTATTTTTCGAATAGATCAATGCGACGCAATGCGCTGCGATACCTTCTTCCCGTCCCACAAAGCCGATGTGCTCGGAGGTAGTTGCCTTAATCGAAATATCTTCTTCTGAAATCGCAATTACCTCTTTCAGGCAAGCTTTCATGGCAGGGATATGTGGGTTCAGCTTAGGGTTCTGCAAAACAACGGTTACGTCTATATTCCCTACCTCAAATCCTTTTTCCCGGATCATTTCCAGCACTTTCGACAACAGGATTTTGCTGTCAACTCCTTTCCATTGCGGGTCTTTGTCAGAAAAATGATAGCCTATGTTGCGCATATTAGCCGCTCCAAGTAGTGCGTCACAGATCACGTGACAAATTATATCTGCATCGGAATGCCCCTTTGCACCATGTGAATGCGGGATTTGAATACCACCGAGCCAAAACGGCCTGCCTTCTTCTAATTGATGCACATCGTAGCCCTGACCTACGCGAAATGGAAACATATTATTTAATGTAAATGGAATATATTCTTTGGTAACAACAAACTATTTGAGCTTCAAAACTTCTATGTCTTGTTCGATCCGTTCAAAGCGGAGGTCAATTTTATCAAATCGGCTCATCATAGCTTCGATACATTGCGCCAAAGTTTCTTTGGTTACCATGGTATCTTTAATCATCTCAATGTCAATCGAATTTTTTCTGACCACTTTTATCAAATCAAGCAATGCATCCTGGAAGCTGCCTTGCTTGTCGCTTAGCTCCATCTGGTTTTCAATAAGCTTGCCTAAAATACCTTCCATCTTGTCCAGCCTCGATATTGTTTGTCCATGTCCTCTTTCAAGCATTGCTTGCCCTGATTCGAGCTTTGCTTGCCCTGCTTCGAGCTTTGCTTGCCCTGATTCGAGCTTTGCTTGCCCTGCTTCGAGCTTTGCTTGCCCTAATTCGAGTCTGCTTTGACCGTCTTCAAGCCTATCCATGCGGATTAACAGGTCCGCCATTAATTCTTCCAGATTACTGATCCTGTCTCTGTCTTTCATAGTAATGTGCTTTAAACAAATATAACAATTCTTTACTATCCTATACGGGAAAGGTCGGAGTTGGTAACGGAGGTCAGCTCTGAATTTTTCAGAAAAACATAAATACAGTGAGGCATCAAAAATAAATGCACACAAAAAAGCCGGAGTACAGGCTCCGGCTCTGATCAAAAAAAAGATATCTTTTTCTATCTGGTTTGTTCAACCTGTATTTTCAATCTTTCCAGTTCCTCCTCCTGGCTAACTGTTTTAAAGTAGTAATAAAGCCCGGCGATCAGGAAGATTTTTGAGAGTATGAACACCGCGATGAATGCGGGCCGCCAGAATTTGTGAACTTTAATGTGCGTATCATTTACTTCAACTTCCAGGTACTGCCTGTCTGCTTTCTCCGCATTCGAAAATTCCTGTCGTGCTTTTTTGTCGCGCGTGCTCCTCAGCCTCACAACTTCCCGAATTGCCTCTGGCGGGTTTACAGATTCTTTTTCAAAAAACTGATTGATACCAGCTTCCAGCTCAACGACATATTCTTCCAGCATTTGGTCTGCTTCCACCATTTGCCTGACCTGCGTTTGCTCATCCTGGTTTGTAAGTCCGAGAAGATGCGCTTCCAGTATTCCGCTTTCTATAAATTCTTGTGTTTTCAATGCGCTAAGCGTTACCGTTTGTTTTGAAAAACTCGTGGAAGCTGCGAAGCACTTCCGATTTCGTGATGTTTAATTTAACTGCCACCTCATCCGGCGTAAGACCACGACGAAAAGCCAGATCGAATATTACTTGCGGAGTTGGTGTGCCTGAGAATGGGGCATTGTCCTCCTCTAGTGCCGTGAGTGTCGTCAATTTCTTCTTTGCTTCCACTGCCTTTGCACGAGCCAGCTTGATAATGCAGGCCGCGTAGGAAAACGGATAGCTGTTGCAGGATTGAAGCAGTGGGGAGGCAAATACACTCACCAACACTTCCTGCGCCAAATGCGGTTGTGGAATGATTTGTAAGACAATGCCATAAGCCATCGCACCAAACTGATCGTAAACTTCAAGCGAGCTCAGGTTTCTTTCAGGCTTTAAAACAGGTTGCGGCCCCGCTGCATTGCCTATCCTTTCTAATTCATTCATACGCTACAATAATTAAACGAAAAGTCTCCAATCCTGACTGTAAAACAGCCGTAGTGAAGAATTATGAAGGTGCAATTAACTTGTAATAATATAATAAGTTAAGGTAAATGTAATAGAATAACATCAATATCTCCCATTTAAGTTAAAAGTTCTGGCCGCATTTGCGGCTTGCAGGTACTTACCTCAAATTGGCTGATCAGCTTTTCGTTACATACCTTTGTATTATGACAAATCAAATTGCAGTAATTTTTGATATGGATGGTGTAATATGCCACACCAATCCATACCACTCCAAAGCTTTTCGAGAATTTTTTTCAAAGCGTAATCTCAGTCCGACCGATGCGGACTTTGCTGCGCATATGTATGGTAAAAGTAACAGCTACATTCTCAACCATTTTCTCGAAAGGGTAGTGGAAGGCGAAGAGCTTTTGCAGCTTGAAGATGAAAAGGAAAGTTTGTTCCGGAAAATCTATGAGCCTTTTGTAGAGCCGATCAGCGGCTTTGTTTCATTTATTGAAGATCTGAAAAACAATCAGGTCAGACTGGGCGTCGCTACATCTGCTCCACGCGCCAACCTGGATTTGATTCTGGGCAAAGTACAGGTGATGGATTACCTGGGCTCTGTACTGGCAAGCGAGAATGTGACAAGGCATAAACCTGATCCGGAAGTATATCTCGCTTCCGCCAGAAACCTGGGTGTGAGTCCGGAGCAATGCGTGGTTTTTGAAGATTCGTTCTCCGGAGTATCCGCAGCAATCAATGCGGGAATGCGGGTAGTCGGCGTATTGAGCTCGCATACCAGGGAAGAGCTGCCGCCGTGTAATCTGTATATTTCAGATTATCGTGAAATGTCTTTTGCAAAAGTAAAGGCGCTGTTTGCCTGAAATCAGAACGGTCGCATTGCTTTTACGAAGCGGCCTTTGAAATAGGTAGAAAACAGATTGTCTTCTCTCACTCCGCGCGATGTGGATGCGTGAATGAATATGATTTCCTGCGGACTTCTCACGTCGGTGACAATGCCGGCGTGGGATACGTATCCTTCCTTTCCGGCTTCGGGTACAAAAAACAGCCAGTCGCCCGCTTTCAGATCTTTTAACTGACTTACCTCCTGCCCAAACTCGGATTGCTGCCAGGAGATACGTGGTACTTTCACGCCAATTTCGGAGTATACCGAACAAATCAGACCTGAACAATCGATTCCATTCTTGTCATTTCCTCCCGAACGGTAGGGGGTACCTGTGTAAGTTCTGGCTACCTGCACTACCTGCGGGATTTCCGCCGTAGACAAGCTGCCTGGCGTTGAATAAGCAGGTTTTGCAGCAGGTCGCGCAGCAGTTCTCGGGGCTGGCTTTCTGGCAGGTGCTTTTGGTGCAGGCTTGCGGGAAGTCAGTGTGCGCCTTCCGCTTGTCTTGGCATAACTGGGCTTTTCAGGTGTTTTGCGGAGGGTATCACAGGAGGTCAGGAGGTTCAGAAGTAAAAAGGAAAAGAGAATGGACAGCGTAATTTGCTTCTTCATGCGTAAGCTTTGAATGGAAACAATGTTTAACCAAAAATAGCAAGAAAATATTCTTTTGAGCAGCCAAAGCCACACTTGCCGGCGGGGAACATCTATATGTAACAACTGTTTCCCAAGCGAAAAATTGTGGCAAACGTTATGTCACTGGCTGCTTTGTAAGTAGTTTTGTTATTGACAGAAATACACATTTAAACCAGATTTACCTCGAATGAAAATAATTTGTGTAGGGCGGAATTATGCAGATCATATTGCCGAGCTGAACAATGCAAAACCAGATGCGCCGGTTATTTTTCTAAAACCTGAAACTGCCCAGCTGCGTATCGGAGAGCCGTTTTTCTATCCTTCTTTTTCAAAAGATGTGCACCACGAAGTGGAGCTGGTCGTGAAGATCAACCGCGTTGGTAAAAATATCGAAGAGCGTTTTGCACATAAGTATTATGACGAGATTGGTGTTGGTATTGATTTCACCGCGAGAGACTTACAGTCAGAATTGAAAAGCAAGGGGCTACCCTGGGAACTGGCAAAAGCATTCAATGGATCCGCGCCTGTTTCGGAGTTTGTGCCTGTGTCCGATTTTGAGGATATTCAGAACATCAATTTCAGCCTCGATATCAATGGGGAAGTAAAGCAGCAGGGTAACTCTTCTATGATGCTCTACCGCATTAACTACCTGATCTCATTTGTTTCCCGTTATTTTACATTGAAAAAAGGCGACCTGATTTTTACAGGTACCCCCAAAGGTGTGTCCGCCGTGCAGATCGGGGATAAGCTTACCGCATTCATCGAGGGCAAGAAGATGCTTGAACTATTCGTTAAGTAAACCGTATTCTTCAAGTTTATCGGCCACCTGCGCCGCAATCACCTTCTTTCATGCATTATTGTTTCCGGACAATCGTCCGCCTCAGCTTTTTTGCTTTTGGTTTTGCCTTGTCTGGCGGGGCCAGCTTTGCCCAAAAGTTGTCTTACCAGAAAGATTACTACCAATTTCCGATCAGACCGGGGCAGCCTAACTCGCTTGCCGGCGGACTAGGCGATCTCCGGAGCAACCATTTTCACGCGGGACTGGATATCCGCACCGAGCAGCGGGAAGGATTGCCGGTTTACGCCGCGGCAGAAGGTTATGTGTATAAAGTAGGTATTCAGCGGAGCGGGTACGGGAATGTGATCTACCTGCGGCACCCGAATGGACAAACAACCGTTTACGGACACTTGTTGAAATTCAGTGAGCCGCTGGCAAGCTATGTCCGCGAAGAGCAATACAAGAAGCAGACTTTTGAAATCGAGCTCTTGCCCGAGGAAGGAAAATTTGCTGTAAAAAAAGGTGATGTGATTGGGCTATCTGGTAACACAGGCGGATCAGCCGGGCCGCATTTACATTTTGAGATCCGCGACTCCAAGAACAATTACCTTAATCCATTGTATTTTGGATTTAAAGAAATCCGCGACGTAACTCCTCCCAAATTCGTCAATCTCGCTATTCGTCCGCTTGATATCAATGGAAGAGTAAATGGGCAATTCGACAGGAAGGTATATGCGCCGGTAAAACTTGCAGACGGATCTTATCGACTGAAAGATCCCGTAAGTGCGACAGGAATGATCGGTTTTGATTTGGTCGCACACGATCAGATGACAGGAACCGGTTTCAGGTACGGATTGCAATGCATTGAGATCAAAATGGACGGACAGGAGGTTTTTTCCTATAACATTGAAATATTCCCAAGTACCTCCACCAGAGATTATAATAACCTGATCGATTATGAAACCGAGCAAGCGACCGGGCAGCGGTTTTTGAAATGTTATGTTCCTGACGGGAATACTTTTAATCTTTATAAAACCAATGCATTTCAGGGTAAGCTGAACATAACCGATACGCTGAGCCACGAGGTGAGCATCAGGATTTCGGATTCTTACGAGAATGCTTCCGAGCTGCTGTTTACTATCAAAGGTGAACCCAGAAATCCGCCTTTGCGGGTAGACACCACCGAGGTACGCCCGGAATGGGTTCAAACGGATGTTCAGGAAAATACATTGGTTGTAAAAGCAAAGTATTACCGGAGCGCGCTCCCGTTTGCGACCTATTTTGTGGATGGAAAAGAAGTAAAAAAGGAGCCGGATTTATATGCAAATGACGCAGCAGTTTTCCTCACAGATTTAAGAGAATACCGGCCTGATTCTGTCAAAGTAGCCAATACTACTGTGAAAACTTACCTGAGAAGCCAGATCTTTCCTGCCGTAGCTTCTTCTTATAAAGCTGAAAAATGGAGTGTGAACTTCAAAAACACCAGTTTGTTCGACACCCTGTTCCTGACCGGTCAGCAGAATTTCAATGCATTGACAATCAACAAACGCGGGGTCGCATTGAATGATTATATCTCGGTTTCATTCACGCCCGAAAAGGTCCCGGAAAACAAGGAGAAAACCCGCGTTTACCGATATCTCGATGGATACTACCGGTTTTTAGGCGGAACCTGGAATGAAGATCAGATCGAGTTTGATACCCGGGAGCTGGGTACTTTCGTGATCATGGCAGATACGCTGCCGCCGAAAGTGCGCCTGACCGAACATAGTAAAACGCGCATTACCGGCTTTATCAGCGACCCAACCTCGGGTATAGCAAGCTTCAATGCTTTTGTAAACGGAGAATGGGTGCTCTTGAACTACGATTATAAAAAAGCTTATATATGGTCTGAAAAACTGGACAAGAGCAAGCTTTTCGAAGGCGAGCTTGTGCTGGAAGTAAAGGACAGGGCAGGAAATAGTACTATCTTGCGAACAGAAATCACCGAACCGGTTGTTAGCCGTAAGAAGGTAAATAAACGTAAAAAGTAAACTATGGCAATTGAGGCAGGAGAGCCCGCACCCGCATTTTCAGCGAAAGATCAGGACGGCAACGAAGTAAAACTTTCTGATTTTAAGGGAAAAAAACTGGTTTTGTACTTTTATCCAAAAGACGATACCCCAACTTGCACCACGCAGGCTTGTAACCTTCGTGACAACTACGATGTGTTGATCAAAAAAGGTTACAGTGTGCTCGGTGTCAGTGTGGATGATCAGAAATCACATTTGAAGTTTATCAAAAAGCATAACCTGCCTTTCTCACTTCTTTCCGATACCGATCACAAGATGGTGGAAGCCTACCAGGTTTGGGGTGAAAAGACAAATTTTGGTAAAACCTATATGGGTATAATCCGCACAACTTTCGTCATTAATGAAGAAGGTGTAGTGGAGGAAGTGATCCAGAAGGTGGAAGCCAAAAATCACGCAGGTCAAATTCTTGGTAAAACTGAATAAATATAAGTCATTTTGCCAGTCTGATTAAGCTGACATTTGCCTGGCTAAGTCTCTCATCGCGAGGACAGCCGGATTTAACATAATCCAATAGAAAATCGATAAAAATGGAAATTGAACAACTAGAAAAAGTAGCTTCACAAGTTCGCAGGGACATTGTACGCATGGTGCACGGCTGCCAGTCGGGTCACCCGGGCGGCTCTCTCGGCTGTACCGAATTGTTAGTAGCGCTGTATTTCGAGCGGATGAAACTGAAAGAGGCAGACGGCAAGCCTGTTTTTGATATGAATGGAACAGACGAAGATCTGTTTTTCCTTTCAAACGGTCACATTTCTCCGGTATGGTACAGCACGCTGGCCCGTCGCGGCTATTTCCCGGTTGAGGAAATGGCTACTTTCCGCAAGCTGGATTCAAGATTACAAGGTCACCCAACCACGCACGAGCATCTGGAAGGTATCCGCATTGCATCCGGTTCACTGGGACAGGGAATGTCGGTAGCAATCGGCGCTGCATTGGCGAAAAAGCTGAATGGAGACAAAGGACTTGTGTACGT
>NZ_JBHYGF010000500.1:0-2388 GCF_051859145.1 Dyadobacter sp. | reverse complement strand
AATTTATTCAAATTATTAAAAGCTGAGAGGCTTCCTGCAAGTGGCGCAGGGACAACCAGAATGTTTTTTGCTGCAAACGGATTTTATCAAAGGCGTAGGTGAGCTTGTTGCATTTGACTTTACGTATGATATCCTGATCTATGAAAATCAGCTGAAAGAAGCTTTCAACTTCGCAGTGAAGCTACCCAATGTAAATTTTGTACTTGATCATATTGCCAAGCCGAAAATTAAAAATGGTGAGCTTAAACCCTGGGCAGACGATATCCGGGCACTTGCAGAGCTTCCGAATGTAAGTTGTAAAGTGTCAGGCATGGTTACAGAAGCCGATTGGTCGAACTGGGAAAAAGCTGATTTCAGGCCCTACCTCGATACCGTTTTTGAAGCTTTTGGTACCGAAAGAGTGATGTTCGGATCCGACTGGCCGGTGTGCCTGGTAGCGGCGGAATACGAAGGTGCCAAAGGTATCCTGACCGACTATCTGAGTATGTTTTCTGATTCGGAAGTGCGGCAGGTAATGGGTAAGAATGCGATCGATTTTTATAAGCTTGATATCTAATATAGAACAAAATGAAAAGGTACTGTCTTGCTGTCGACCTGGTTGACGATCCTGTGATGATCAGTGAATATGAAGCTTATCATAAGCAGATCAGGCCGGAAATCGAGAAGAGTATCAGGGACGCGGGCATTACGCAAATGGAAATTTTCCGGCTGGGCGAGCGAATGTTCATGATCATGGAAACGGAAGATGATTTTAGTTTTGAAAATAAAGCCCAAATGGATGCGGCGAATGCCAAAGTGCAGGAATGGGAACAGTTGATGTGGAAATACCAAAAGGCGCTGCCCCAGGCCAAACCTGGTGAAAAGTGGGTTTTGATGGACAGGATTTTTGCCCTCGAACCATAGCAATTTTGTGAACCAGATTCGAACAGTTTGAGCAGATTAGGCTATATTTTACTGATTACAATAATTTCATGCAGCTTATCGGCATCGCAGCCGCGCCGCGCAACGGAGGTGAAAGTAATGAGCTTCAATATCCGGCACGGACTGAACCTGAAAGAGGAGTCGAACCTCAGGGATATCCTTAAAATTATCTCTGACCACAAGCCAGACCTGATTGCTTTGCAGGCGGTGGACAGTTTGGTAGACAAAGGAAAAACGCAGTTTCAGCTCCGGCAGATTGCCGTACAAACCGGAATGCATTACTTGTACGGGGTGGCCGACCGGTCGGAAAATGGGTCGCAGGGTGTGGGGATATTGTCGAGGTGGACTTTTGAAAATACACAAACCATTGCTTTGCCAACCACGCGGGGAGCAGATCCGAAAGTGCTGCTTTGCGGACTTGTCAATCCTGCGAAGGGACTTACGTTCCGGATTTGCAGCTCGCGGCTTGAGTATGCCTCTGTAATGGACCGAGCTTTGCAAGCTGCCTATATTAACCAGATGCTGGTCAACAGCATTCAGCCGGTGCTGATCGGAATGGATATGGGCGCGCGTCCCAACGAACAGCCTTACTTTTCATTCCGTAAAAACTGGCAGGATGCAGCACAAGGCTCGCAAATGCAAACGTGGAATGAAGGATTACCAGGCGACAGGCTCGATTACATTTTTGCATTGCTGAATAACAGAGTACGCGTCAAGAACTATAAAGTCCTGCGGAACTATCCCGAAGTTTCGGATCACTATCCTATCCTTGCCACCATTGAATTTTGGTAAAATGAATTACTCAAACCTCAAAATCGGATTATTTATTCCATGTTATGTCGATCAGTTTTATCCGCAGGTAGGTATTGCTACGCTTGAACTGCTGGAAAAGCTGGGCTGCCGGGTTACTTTTCCGCTCAATCAAACTTGTTGCGGCCAGCCGATGGCGAACTCGGGTTTCGAGCACCTTTCAAGATCCTGTGATAACCTGTTCTTTGACCAATTTTCGGACTGCGACTACGTGGTATCGCCTTCGGGTAGCTGCGTGCTGCATATTAAAGAGCATTTGAAGGCAGATAACCGTGCTGACGAGTCAAAGGTTTTACGAAAGAGGGTGTATGAACTGGTTGAATTTATTACTGATATCCTGAAAATAGACCATATCGAAGCAGAGTTTCCGTACCGTGTCGGACTTCACCAGGGTTGCCACGGGCAGCGGGGGCTGCGGCTTTCGCAAATGTCGGAGCTGAATGCGGAGCCGTTTTCAAAACCGGTTTCTCTTTTAAAGCAGGTACGCGGGTTGGAGCTGATCGACCTGGACCGTACGGATGAATGCTGCGGTTTTGGCGGAACGTTTTGTGTGAGCGAAGAAGCAGTTTCCGTGAAAATGGGTAAAGACAGGGTTGCGGATCACATCCGGCACAATGCTGAATTTATTACGGGCTCGGATATGAGCTGCCTGATGCA
>NZ_JBHYGF010000499.1:0-2397 GCF_051859145.1 Dyadobacter sp. | reverse complement strand
TAATACCCCATCACGCCGCCCATGGTTTTAGTGCCGCCAAGGTCATTGAAATAATCCACCACAATGGTATCAGCGCCTTTATCCACCGAACCTGCCGCAGCCAACGCCCCGGCTGTACCACCGCCCGCTACAATCACCTGCGTTTGTTTTCTGGCAACAACTGCGTCCATCCAGTCAAGGTGCACAGCCTGTAACGGCACATTGAACCCAGGTTCGTCCACCTCTTCAAACTTCACCTTTTTAATATCCAGTCTTTTACCGGGTAGGATCAGATTTTGCGGAGCTGCGGTTTGTGATGGGATTTTTACTCTGTCTACCAATGCCTGTGCATTCTTTTCTAATGCTAAAAGTGCCGCCGCGGAAAGGGGAGTAGTGGTACTATCCAGCACATAATGTCCATTCAAGGAAGTGGTTGGTGCGGCATTATCTGCTAGCATCAGCGAAGCTTCCAATGCGTATTGCTGGATCTGGGCAGTGGCTAATCCTGCGCCTAGTGTTTTGATTTTTAAGCCAAGCTGCGTGGCAATCTGCCTGCCTTTGTGCTCGATCTCTTCGAGTTTGTCGGTATCAACCGGATATTCGAATGCGAGAAATGCGTGGTCGTCCGAAAGTTTTCCGGGGTATAATGTCAGCTTATTTCCGTCCAGGCCAAAAGCTGCATCCGCTTTAATTTCCTTGAATGCCGGTTTACTGACTTTATTCAGTTCCATTACAAAACCTGCTTTCTGCACTTTCAGCGATTTTCCGGAGAGTCTGCGGCTGAATATCAACTGGTCCGAAGCATCGATAAAGGTTTTGCACGGAACTGAAAAAACGCCCTGTTTGGTAGCCAGCAGCACGCCGCTTACCTGACCTTTGCTTTCAAACAAACCACAGGTATCTGTCATCAGCAATAGATCCACTTTGCCTACGAGCAGGTTGCGTACCATTCCTTTCCGGATGCTGCCTTTGAAAAGCGCAATGTGATCGCCCAGCTGACTTTTTCCTTTGCCGGTACCTTTGGTGTTCTTGATTTCCATCAATTCCTGCTCGGGTAGCAGCAGTTCCTGCAAGTCGGGACGAATGGAGTCAAATCCCTGTGCATTGAGCCAGAGCCGGCTTTTGGCAGCGATTTCAAATCCCGGGCTCGACCGTTTTTCCACCACCAGCACTTTTCTGCCCTTTGAAGCAGCGTGGAGCGCAGCGAAATAGCCCGACAATCCCGCGCCATTGATTACAATATCATAATGCCCGACCGCATTCTTGCCGTCAAACTGCCTGCCGATCTCGGCCATCGCCTGCTCGCTGAGCAACGAGCTGGTCAGGAATACAGCGCCGGTGGCGGGTAACGTCAGATTCAGAAATTTACGCCTGTCCATTTTTAAGGTTTTTAACTTGTCCGGGACAAGTGGTTAAGGTTTTAGTTCTTTAATTGTCTCTTGCAGGTCCGCGATGTACACACCCCTGTTATCGTCGTCGTACCCATTAAAAATCACATAGCGCCCGGTGCGGTCCCAGGTTGGGTGCGCATCCATCCGGAAGGAATTGTCTTCCACTTTGGGTACCCTCACGTTGGCAAGACGTATTTCCTTGCCCGTTTTCGTGTTCATCAGTCGGATCGGTACAACTCCGTCTCCTTTGGCGACGCTTTTTTCGTGGTTATAAGAGTCGGTAATGATCAGCGGCAGGCCTTTCGGATGAAAGCTGGGGTGGCCCGATCCCGGAGAGAATACGGTTTTCATTTCGGTGCCGTCGTACTTCGCGGTAATCAGTTCAAGACCGTTTTTGGTGCTGTCCACTTCCAGGTTCATTGAAAAGTGCTCACCGTCGGGCATCCACGCCATGTGGTGGCCGCCTTTTGCATATTGTTTGGTAGTGACCGCCGTGCGGATGTCGCTGCCGTCTGGTTTGATCGTGATGAGCGCTACTTTTCTGGGGCCGCCGGCTTTTGGTTTGATGATCAGGCAGGTCATCAGCCGGGTACCTTGTGCATTCCACATCGCTTTGAATGTGTAGATCTCATAGTTGTCCGGATCGTCAATTCCGACCTTGGGTTTTGCCTCGTCAAAAATGCGCTTAATGGATGCGATCATTTTGGTTTTGCCCGTTTTTACATCCGTTACAAAAAGGCCGTCAGTATGAACTATACCCGAGTTTTTGCGACGGAAATTCTCAGGTAAAATCACCCCGTACCCCGACTGCGCATTCACCGAATTAACCATGTTGTGGCTCGCTGTTTGTTTACCGTCGGGTGTAACCATGAATGTCGCGCCTTCCCATTTCCGGGATGTCTTGCGAATCGGATCGTGCAGGACCGTGTAGGCTTTCCAGGTGCTGGTATCAACTTGATTGTAAAACAATTCATGATCAGTTGCGCCCCACTGCACATTCGCGCCGACTTGCATTTCCCAGCCAAAA
>NZ_JBHYGF010000498.1:0-2401 GCF_051859145.1 Dyadobacter sp. | reverse complement strand
AAATCAAAAACCATGTTTTGGCCAACTTGGAAGATTGCAAAATGCGACTTGGGAAAGTCTTAAACGAGGGAGGAAGGAGGAGGGATGTGAGGGAGGATCGAGGAGAGCAAAAAAGCCACTTCCGGTTTGATGCAGAAGTGGCTTTCTTTTTGAGACTGTGATTATTAAGGCTCTTTGGATTCGCTTACGCCTTCGTAGTCCTCGTCGTCGTAATCATCGTCGCCAGCGCCGAACTGGTTTTCTAGGTTATGCATGAAAACAGCGTCGATCGCCTCTTCTTTCGTTGGGAGAATATTCAGGTCGGGGATCTTCAATGCTTCTAGCAAATCGATAAAATCATCATCCCGCGTTACGATCACCAGTAAGCCAAGATCATTGGCACACAACCAGTTTATCTTTTTTAAGATCGCAGTACCCGGCGCATCTACTGATTTAACGGTTTGCATGTTGACAATCAGGCTGTGGTATCCCTCCCTGAAAAGCGACCTCGCAGTTTCTTCAAATGAAGCCGGTACTTCGCCCGCAAAAGCAGGTTCTTCCAGCTCTATATAGACGTATTGTTCTTTCTTTTCCAGTTTAAAGTTCATTGTTGGTGTTGTTTGGTCAAAACAATAGTTTGAATGAAATTTCTAAATCAGCATTTATAATGTTTTGAGGATTGCTTCCTCGATTCTTTTAAGCGGGTTATCCAGGTTGTTCTTCTGGAAACTGTTACCGGTAACTTTTTCAAAAAGCTCGATGTAGCGCGCAGAGATCAGTTCTATGCGCTCGTCGGTCATTTCCGGCACCGATTGTCCTTCTTTTCCCTGGAACCCGTTTTGAATCAGCCATTCTCTTACAAATTCCTTGCTAAGCTGTTTTTGTGGAAGTCCCGCACGTTGATTTTCTGCGTAAACGTCCTGATAGAAGTACCTGGAAGAATCCGGTGTATGAATCTCGTCGATCAGGTAAATCACTCCGTCAAGTTGCCCGAATTCATATTTGGTATCCACCAGTATCAATCCCTGATCTGCGGCCATTTCGGTTCCTTT
Organism: Dyadobacter sp.; assembly: GCF_051859145.1. Lineage (GTDB taxonomy): Bacteria > Bacteroidota > Bacteroidia > Cytophagales > Spirosomataceae > Dyadobacter. The sequence goes on along the minus strand of NZ_JBHYGF010000498.1, from coordinate 1,370 downwards.
TGCGAAGAGCGCCAATGTGTATTTTTCAAGCTGTGTGTACTCGTCTTCGCTTACAAGTCCCTGTGCCAGTATCTCTTCCTTCGAAATATCTTCATCGTGTCCTTCGTGCGCTTTTGTAGTAGGCGTGATGATAGGAGCTGGCAGCTTGTCGTTTTCTTTCAGCCCGTCAGGAAGCGACACGCCGCAGACTGTTCTTTTTCCAAGTGAATACTCACGCCAGGCGTGACCAGCGAGGTAGCCTCTCACGACCATTTCCACCGGGTAAGCCTGACATTTCAGACCAATGCTCACATTTGGATCGGGCACTTCCAGCAGCCAGTTAGGTACGATATCGGAAGTTGCATTCAGAAAGTGCGCTGCGATCTGGTTCAAAACCTGACCCTTGTACGGTATTGCGCGGGGCAGTATCACGTCGAATGCGGAGATCCGGTCGGTAGCAACCATCACGAGGCGTTTTTCGAAAGAATAAACGTCCCTCACTTTTCCTTTGTAAAATCCTGTCTGTCCTGGAAACTGGAAGTTGGTTCCTGAAATGCTATTCATGTTTTATATTAAAATTACCACTCTATTTCGTCGTTCTTCTTGGTCTGGCTGTTGTATTGCTTCCTGCGAAGCTGGTAAATATATTGGCTTTCGTTCGATTTCATCGCATCCAATATCGCCCTTGCCTGATCCTCAGACATATTCATTTGTTTGAGACTTTTCAGCAGTTCTTCTTTCCTGGCATCGTTGGTCAGCTCGCGGCCGTCTGTCGGCGGGCCTGGTTCTGCCGGCCGGTTTTCCTGCGTTTGGTTCTGTTGGGTTGATTTCTGTTTTTTGGTAAGTAGATCTGAATCCGCCTCCTGACCTGAAAAATTCTTTTTAAGGATAATATAATTCTGCCGCGCGAGGTCATTCCCGGGTTCAAGCCGCAATGCGGTTTTAAGACTGGCCAAAGCGTTGGCTGTGTCTTTCCGTTCCACTCTGATCAATGCAATCTGGGTATTGGCAATGGAAGCAATGGACTGATTTTCAATGTCGCTCAGCAGTAGATAATGCTTTAATGCGGCATTGTATTTCCGCATGCTGTAATAGGAATGGGCCAGGTTAAGCCGCGCTGCCGGATCTGAAAAAATGGAGCCGTAGGTAATCTGGCTGTAAAGGTCGGCGGAACGTGCAAATTCTTTGCTTTGGTAGGCTTGCTCAGCGTCAATTTTGCGCTGATTCGCTTTCGTGATGGAATCGAACGTCCGGTTATCCCAAAGCCAGAGCAGGACATAAAGAACAAGAGCGGTCATATCGATCGTGCTATTGAAGTGCAAAAATAGAAATTGATCTTTACAGTCGGAAGGTTCCTATGGTAATTAAAATATCCAGCAGGATCAGGATAA
>NZ_JBHYGF010000497.1:0-2404 GCF_051859145.1 Dyadobacter sp. | reverse complement strand
GGAAAGTATCCGATCCTAATCAAACACAATATGAACTGAATACATCACTGCGAAACACCTGCATTCAAAATCGGATACAATACACGCTTTAAACTCACGCGAATGCAGTTTTAAGTAAACCCCTGACCATAAATACTTTTAAAGGTTAATTCGCTATATTGATGTTTATAACAAACCGAATAGGTAAGGGATGCTGAATAGCAAAATATTTATTGGCGCGGGAGCTCTGATCGTTGTTATATCTTCCTTTTTATGGCTTTCGGGCTCTCGCAATTCTAATGTCGATTATAATAACGATGTAAAGCCCATTCTGAATAAGCATTGCATGGGCTGTCACGGCGGCGTAAAAAAGGCAGGCGATGTGAGTTTCCTTTTTGAGCATGAAATGTTGGAACCCGGCAAATCAGGCAAGGTCCCGGTGGTCCGGGGCGATGCGGATGCAAGCGAAATGATCCGGCGGATATTAAGCAACGATCCGGACGAAAAAATGCCTAAGAATGGCACTCCGCTCAATGAGCAGGAAGTTGATATTCTTAAAAAATGGATCAATGAAGGTGCCAAATGGGAAACGCATTGGTCTTACAAAAAGATAGAAAAGCCGGAAGTGCCCTCGCTCAACGGTTTCAGTAACCTTTTTGGATTGATAAAAACAGGTGATAGTAAATGGGCAACAAATGAGATCGACCATTTTGTTTTAGATAAACTCAAAGACAAAGGTCTGAAAGTATCTCCCGAAGCCGACCGTGCCACATTGATCCGCCGCGTAAGTCTGGACCTGACGGGCCTGCCTCCTACCGAAAAGCAGGTTGCTGATTTTGTAAATGACCAATCCGAAAATGCTTACGAAAAAGTAGTTGACCGTCTGCTAAAATCGCCTGCCTATGGTGAGCGGTGGACTTCCATGTGGATGGACCTTGCCAGGTATGCCGATACAAAAGGATACGAGAGCGATGGCGGCCGCTCTATGTGGCGCTACCGCGATTATGTGGTCAAATCCTTTAATCAGGATAAGCCTTTTGACCAGTTTACGATTGAGCAGCTCGCAGGAGATTTACTGCAAAAGGACAAAGACGGTTTCCCGCTCGAAGCCAATATGATCGCCACCGGCTATCACCGGAATACCATGACGAACAATGAGGGTGGTACCGACGATGAAGAGTTTCGTACAGCTGCGCAGATTGACCGCGTGAATACAACCTGGGAAGTGTGGCAGGGTACCACTTTCGCCTGCATTCAATGCCACAGCCACCCTTATGATCCCATTCCGCAGGAAGACTACTATAAGTACATGGCATTTTTCAACAATACACGCGATGAAGATGTGTGGGATGAATGGCCCAAGCTACGGTTTTATAAAGGTGAAGATTCAATGCGGGTGGAGCGCGTAAAAAGCTGGATCAGGCAAAACAAGCCGGAGCAGTTGCCTGAGGTTACGCAGTTTATGAAAGTTATGGAGCCGAAGATCAATGCCCACAACTTTGTAAAAGGCGACCAGTCTACCGTACTGACTATCTCTTATTATGGTGTAAAAAACAATGGAAATGCCCGCATTTCACAGGTTAACCTGACAAATGCCGACAACGTGGTGATGAACATCGCGACTAAGGCGGAAAATGCAGTGCTTTCGCTTCATTTAGATAAGATAGACGGGCCGGTGATATCTGAAATTAAGGTACCAGCGAGAGATTCGGTGATCATTGCGCCGTTGGTAAAAACAGCCGGTAAACATGACATTTATCTCACACTTAATAGTCCCAAAGCTCCGGAAGAGTGGGTAAAGATTACCTGGATGTCATTTCAAAAAGCATTACCTGGAATAGGAAAGCCTGAATACCAGAAGATAGTAGCTGACTATGCAACACTACTGACGCACCAGACGGAAAGTATGCCCGTGATCTGGGAAGGTAAAGGGGATTTTGCGAGAAAAACCCATGTTTTTGTACGCGGGAACTGGATGGTGAAAGGTGCGGAGGTGCAGCCTAATGTACCAAAACTCCTGGCACCTCTTCCCGCGGATGCGCCACGCGACCGGCTTGGTTTAGCAAAATGGATCGTGAGCCGTGACAATGCGTTGACTTCCCGGGTGATTGTAAACCGCTTCTGGGAACAGCTGTTTGGAAAAGGAATTGTTGAAACTGTGGAAGACTTTGGCTCCCAGGGCGCACAGCCCACTCATCCAGAACTGCTTGACTGGCTGGCAGTCAAGTTTATGGAAGAAGATCAATGGAGTATCAAAAAGCTGCTGAAAACGATCGTGATGTCGTCGACCTACCGGCAAAGCTCCAAGGCCAATGAAGAAAAGCTGGAAAAAGACCCCTACAATATCTGGATTTCGCGCGGGCCGCGTGTGCGCCTGAGTGCCGAGCAGGTACGTGATCAGGCACTGGCTTGCAGCGGGTTGATT
>NZ_JBHYGF010000496.1:0-2406 GCF_051859145.1 Dyadobacter sp. | reverse complement strand
GAGCTATTAGCATTGGTCAATCAGGCTTCTGATGACCACCTGGCAATTTCATCGGCTTATGTCGGCGTTGTTCCTACCAACTACGCGACTACTAATTTATATGTAAGCACCAGCGGCCCTAATGACGCGGTGATCAAAGTAGGCCTTGATCCTGAATACAAAACCAATATGCAGGATTTGAAAGAACGGATCCGCATGGTCGTAGCCGAGCAGATGCCAGAGATTACTTTGTCTTTCGAACCCGCTGATCTGACTGAAAAGCTCATGAGCGGTGGTGCATTCACGCCCATCGAAGTACAGGTTGCCGGAAGGGATATGAAAGAAATCGAAGGCTATGCTAATAAACTCGTCAAGGGGTTGTCCGGCCAGGATCATTTGCGGGATGTCCGTATCATTCAACCCCTTAAATTCCCGGTCATCAACATTAAGCTCGACCGCCAGAAACTGGCAACAATGGGGCTGAGCTTGCAGCAAACCGCCCGCTCGATCACCGCATCAACATCATCGAGCCGCTATACTGAAAAGAATCAATGGCTTGATCAAAAGGCTGCATACACTTACCAGGTCCAGGTCCAGATCCCTGAATTTGCGATGCGAAACATGGCCCAGTTACAGGAAATTCCCCTTGTAGCAGGTCAGCCCAGACCGGTGCTTGCTGATGTAGCTACCTTCTCGGTTGATACGCTTCCAGGAGAATATGCGCGGATCGGCCCGCGGCGGTTTGTCACGGTATCAGCCAATATTCATCACCAGGATCTGGGTAGTGCCACCCGCTCGGTCGAAAAAGTAATCGCTGGGCTAGGAGCTGGACCAAAAGGCCTGGTAACAGAAGTGAAAGGGATGTCATCGCTTTTAACAGAAACCCTGGACAGCCTGCAGCTCGGACTGGGCATTGCTATCGTGGTGATCTTTTTGCTTTTGGCTGCTAACTACCAATCATTTAAGTTGTCGCTGGTGATCCTTTCAACAGTACCAGCCGTGATCGTGGGATCAATAGCTTTTTTGCTGTTGACAGGCAGCACGCTGAACCTGCAATCTTACATGGGTATCATTATGTCAACGGGGATTTCAGTAGCCAATGCGATCCTGATCGTCACCAATGCAGAGCGGCTCCGCTGGGAGTACCGTGATGTGCGCGCAGGGCCGCGTTGGAAAGCGCAGGAGCGCGTCTTCGGCCCGTGCTCATGACCAGCTTTGCGATGGTGGCGGGTATGGTGCCAATGGCTTTGGGAACCGGGGAAGCCGGAGAGCAGGTTGCCCCACTTGGCCGCGCGGTGATCGGCGGATTGATTGCCTCTACCCTGGCAGCCCTTTACATCGTACCCCAGGTATATGTGTTTTTACAAAGCAAAACAGCATATAAAGATCCTTCCCTTTTACCAGTCGAAAACGCGCCGGCTAGCGCCTCAGATTTGCATGTTAATGGCCATTCAGACCAAACTACCTATGAAAAACATAACATATAATTTTCTTGCCCTTGCAATCGGGCTGACCATTTTCAGTGCTTGCTCGTCATCGGAGTCTGCGGAGAATAAAACGCAGAAGAAAGTCATCAGTAAACCAGCTGTTAAGCTCGGCACAGTTAGCTCGCAGAAGGTTGGCGAACAGGTTCAGCTACCCGGCGAGTTCCTGGCTTTCCAGGAAGTGAGTATCTATCCAAAAGCCGACGGGTTCGTCGAAAAAGTGCTTGTAGACCGGGGTAGCAGTGTGCATAAAGGTCAAGTACTGATGGTGTTGGAGGCCCCAGAAACAGAAGAGCAACTGGTGGCAGCGCGTTCCAATTACCTGAAAGCAAAGGCCATGCTGGTCGCCAGCCAGGAGCATTATAAAAGGCTAAAAGCCAGTGCCGGCATTCGCGGCTCTGTGTCAGCGCTGGATCTGGAAAGCGCCAATGCCAAAATGATGGCCGATAGTGCGGCAGCAATGGGCGAGCAGGCTAACTTCGGCGCACTTACAAAGATCAAATCTTATCTAGTCGTACGTGCACCGTTTGACGGTGTGATTACAGAGCGAAATGTACACCCCGGAGCGCTGGTTGGCTCAGGCGTAAAGTTGCAGGGGCCTATGCTGATGTTGCAGCAACAGAACCGGCTCAGGCTGGTGGTGGATGTGCCAGAGACTTATAGCGTTGGCTTAAAGCAAGGTAAAGCCGTAGCGTTCACTGTGAATGCGATGCCTGGAGAGCAATTTAAAGGCAAAATCAGTCGCCGTTCCGGAAACATGAACCAGAAATTCCGCTCTGAAACCGTCGAAATAGATGTTGCCAATGCAAAGGGTGCGATAAAGCCAGGCATGTTTGCCGAAGTTGTTTTTGCGCCTGAAGGCACGCAAGGTTCACTTACAGTGCCGAGGCAGGCTGTGGTGACTTCAACGGAAGGGCAATATGTAATTAAGGTCAATCAGGGA
>NZ_JBHYGF010000495.1:0-2420 GCF_051859145.1 Dyadobacter sp. | reverse complement strand
GAAGGCAATATGTCGCTATCGGCAGGCGAAGGTACATTTGCCAAGGCTTTTGCCTCTGCTACTTTCGGAGCTTACAACAATGTTCAGGATAATCCATCTGGCCCGGCAATTACGGATGCAAAAGGTTCTGATCGCCTCTTTCAGATAGGCAACGGCTCCGGGCCGGCAGCACTCTCGAATGCATTTACTGTTTTGAGAAATGGGAGGATAGGTATCGGAAACGGCTCAATTGTTCCTCAGTTTATTCTCGACATTGACGGCCGCCCGCGGATCAGGCACGGTGCTGAGACAGCCGGTATCTACTTTGATAACTCGGCGCACGAACCCAAATCATTCGTGGGAATGAAAACAGACGAACAAATAGGCTTTTATCTCGGCAATGACTGGCGGTTTTGGGTCAATGCGACCGGTGGTGCCACATTGGTCGGCGCATTACAGGAAGTATCTGATGTCAGATTAAAGCGTGACTTTTCTCCACTTCAAAATAGCCTGACTAAACTCAGTCAGCTTTCAGGTTATCATTATTTCTGGAAAAACAAAAATCTGTCTCAGACAACACAAACAGGATTGATTGCGCAAGAAGTCGAAAAACTCTTTCCCGAACTGGTAAAAACAGATGAAAAGGGATTTAAAACTGTAAATTACACTGGCTTAATCCCGCACCTCATTGAAGCTTTGAAGGAGCTAGACACCAAAAACAAAGAGCTTGATAACGCACTTTCACGATTGAATCACTTAGAAGCAAGTGTAAACGAACTTTTGAAAAAAGAAAAAATCGACACCCACGATCAAAAAGAAGTGCGATAATTATTTACCTGAACTATCGAGCATAGTCCATGCCGGCAAGATTCTCTTGGCCGGCATTTTCATGTTGAAAAGGTATCTTCCCTAACAACTATAATCCGCAACACGTAGGTTTTACTCCGTTTTGCGTGGGGTACTGAGCTGCCGGCACTTGTAGTTTTGCTGCCGTTATCTCATAGCCATGTTAAATAAAATACCTCATGAAAACTGTTAGTACTATTGTCAAAACAAAACTCGTTTCTGCATTCATTCTTGCGACCGGTATGCTTTTCAGCTGCACCGATCATCAGGTGGAACGTTCTGAATTTGTGCTCGAAGATTCTTCTGTTGCAGAATGGAAAGGTTATCTGAAAACCGGCTTTTTCAACGAAGGCTCCATTGCGGTGAAAAGTGAAAGCTTTACAGTAGTAGGAAATCAGGTTAAGAGCGGATCCTTCATTATCCCGGTTTCTTCTATTGTGAACTTCAACCAGCCCACCGAAGAGCTGCGCCACGCGCTCGTACACCATCTGCAAAGCCCCGATTTCTTCAATATGGTGCTGCATCCCGAAGTAAAATTCGATATCGCCAGTGTGGAACCGTTTACAGGATCGGGTGATGGGATCGTCACCGGTGCCAATTACAAAGTTCACGGCAACCTGACTATCCTGGGCAATGCGCACCCATTTTCTTTCCCCGCAAAAATCGAAGTGAATGGCGACGTATTTAAATTGGAAGCACTCGCTCCTTTCGACAGGACAATCTGGGGAATGAACTATGCCACTGAACCCGGCTTACCTGACGAAGGTTCGATCAAGCCGGTCGTGGACGTACATCTGAAAATTTCGGGGCACCGGAAATAACACACTATCGCGCAGTCCAGCCGCCATCTACTGTCAGCACGGATCCTACCATGTAGCTCGATGCTTCGCTGGCGAGGAAAATGGCGGCGCCTTGTATTTCTTTGAGCTGTGCCCACCGGTGCAGCGCCGTAGCGCCAAGGATAATCTCCTTGGCTTCTTCACTTTCAGCAATGGGAATATTCATCTCTGTCAAAAATGGGCCCGGACAAATCGCATTAACGCGTATTCCGAAAGGGGCAAGTTCAAGCGCCAGCGCGCGCGTCATTTGTACTACTGCACCCTTGCTCGCCGTATAAGGTGTGCGGTTTGCCAGTCCGACCAAACCCAGCGTACTCGCCAGATTAATGATCCTCCCACTCTTCTGTGCTTTCATAACCGGAGTTACTGCGCGGGAAGCGAGCCAGGTTCCATTTACATTCACCTCCATGACGCGATTGAAGTCGGTTGGCGAAATCTCGTCAATCGGACCTCTGATGTTGATGCCCGCACTATTGACCAAAATATCTAACCTGCCGAAGTTGTCCATTGCAAAATGGGCCATTGCTTCGGTATCTGCCTGGCTGGTAATATCTCCGGCAAACGAAATTACCCGGGTCTCAAATGCAATGCAAAGCTCCGCGGCAGCCCGCTCGCCTTCCAGTGCATTGCGGTTAACCAAAACAATATTTGCTCCCGCAGAGGCCAGCCCGGCTGCCATAGCAAAGCCCAGCCCCTTAGATCCGCCTGTTACGACGGCAGTTTTGCCGGTCAGATCAAACTGTTTGATCCCCGGTA
>NZ_JBHYGF010000494.1:0-2466 GCF_051859145.1 Dyadobacter sp. | reverse complement strand
GCATTGCCCGTGAAAGTGTTGCACCAAAACCTGCGCGACGGAAACCCTTCGATCGAAATCATGCCCGGCGAAAACAATACATTGACCATTACTACCTGGATGCTGAAACCCGGCGAGGAAAAGATCGTTGCAGCCAGATTAAAAGAAGAGCTGTCGAAGGCAGTTGTTTAATGTAGTAAGACTATTTCTAAACCCATCATCATGAAGTTTAAGTTAATCCTCTTTTGCCTGCTGTCGGGCTTGTCCAGCCTTGTTGCCCATGCGCAGACTTATAGCATTCTGATAAAAGGCGGAACTGTTATCGATCCCAAAAACAACATTAACCAGGTCATGGATGTGGGGATCTTTGAAGGAAAGATCAAAAAAGTCGCCAAAGACATTGACCCGAAAGAGGCGAGGCAGGTAGTGGATGCAAAGGGAATGTATGTAACGCCCGGCCTGATCGATATCCACGGTCACGTTTTCTTTGGTACGGAGGTCAACCACTACCTCAGTAACAGCTTCACCGCATTACCACCCGACGGTTTCACGTTCCGCGTAGGTGTGACGACCATTGTAGATGCAGGCGGCGCTGGCTGGACCAACTTTGATGATTTCAAAAACAATGTCATTTTCAACTCACGAACGCGCGTTCTTTCCTTCATGAATATCGTGGGCAAAGGAATGAGCGGCGGCCAGATGGAGCAGGATACCAGCGATATGGACCCGGCGCTCGCGGCGGCTGTGGCATTGAAAAACAAGAATGATGTAGTCGGTTTCAAAGTAGCCCACTTCATGGGACCTGACTGGAAACCAGTGGATAATGCGGTGAAAGCCGGCAAGCTGGCCAATATGCCCGTGATGGTAGATTTCGGAGGCAGCACCCCGCCTTTGCCGCTGGAAGATCTTTTCATGAAACACTTGCGCGCTGGCGACATTTTCACGCACGCTTACACACTGCTGGAAGGTAACGTAAGGGAAACGATCGTGGACGAAGCGACTAAAAAGGTTAAGCCTTTTGCCATTGAAGCGCGGAAAAAAGGGATCATTTTCGACGTGGGTTATGGCGGCGCGAGCTTCAACTATTCACAGGCGATACCAGCCGTAAAATCAGGCTTTTTGCCCAACACGATCAGCACCGACCTGCATACGGGGAGTATGAACGGATCAATGAAAGATATGCTAAGCATTATGTCTAAATTCTATATAATGGGAATGGACCTGCCTTCAGTGATCAGGGCAAGTACCTGGGAGTCTGCGAAAGTAATCCACCGCGAAAACCTCGGCCACATCTCCGAAGGAGCCATAGCCGACGTAGCTGTCTTTTCAATGCGAAAAGGAAATTTCGGTTTTTATGATAAAACAGGCTACAAAATGGAAGGTAAAGAAAAGCTGGAATGCGAAATGACAGTGATGGGCGGCAAGATTGTGTATGATTTGAATGGGATAGCGAATCCGATTTATTTGAAGTAAGGAGGGAAGGAGGAAAGGGACGAAGGAGGAAGGGGAAGAAGGAGGAAAGGGATGAAGGAGGAAAGGGACGAAGGAGGAAAGGGATGAAGGAGGAAAGGGACGAAGGAGGAAAGGGAAGAAGGGAGAACACTCAAAAAAGTCCCTTCAGGGATTTAGGGCAAAAACCAGCGCAAACAGCCACAGCCAATTCACAAATTAGATGAACAAACTACGCCTCAAATATCTCCTCAGTTCCTTTGTCCTTTTCACATTGGGCTTTACGCAGCATTCTGCTCAAAAAGAGCAGCCCGTCAACACAAAAAACGGAGGCCTGTTCCTTCCCGACGGTTTTGAGGCTGTGGTAGTAGTAGACAGTCTGCCGGGGCGGGCGCGGCATATTGCTGTAAATGACAACGGTGATATCTATGTAAAAGCGCGGTTTGCGAACGCGGGTGAATCAGTAATCGCATTGCGGGATACCAATAACGACGGACGTGCGGATATTATCAAACGCTTCGGCGGACAGGCGCGGGAACATGCTTATGGTACTGCCATGCGCATTTACAATGGTTACCTGTATTTCAGTTCCGAGCTGGTGGTGTACAGGTACAAACTTACACCCGGCGACCTGGTGCCGCAGAGTGAAGAAGAGGTGATACTTACCGACGATCACCCGCACGGAATGCACGAGCACATCGCCAAGCCGCTTACTTTCGACGACAAGGGTTTTATGTATGTGCCTTTCGGAGCGAATTCGAATGCCTGCCAGGAAGATAACCGCACGCCTGCTTCAAAAGGTATGACGCCCTGCCCGATCCTGGAAGACCACGGTGGCATTTGGAAATTTGACGCTAACAAGCCGGGACAGCACCAGAAAGACGGGGTGAAATTTGCGACCGGGCTCAGGAGTATTGTGGGAATGGATTGGAATTTTGCAGATAACAACCTGTATGCATTGCAACACGGGCGCGACGATCTCCTGCGTTTGTGGCCGCAGCTTTATAATGGATGGCAAAGTGCAATGCTGCCTTCGGA
>NZ_JBHYGF010000493.1:0-2469 GCF_051859145.1 Dyadobacter sp. | reverse complement strand
CCTGAATCGCATTCCTGGCCGAGATTTCGAATGTACCAAAGTAGCTGAGCCGGTTGTGCTTGTAGCGGTTGTTCCACTTTTCCCTGATCTGCTCGGTCAATTCAAAGAGTTCGACATTCTTATCCGAGTTACCCGAATCGTAAGCTGTTGATGCAAAGACCAGAATGCTTTTCCGGTTTGCTGAAAACATAATGCCGTCTTCAATGAGCAGGTTGCCTGCATTGTTGTTGGCATTGAGCTCGACGAAGTATTTGCCCGTGATACCGAGGGGATCGTTGAGGATGAACCTTTTCAGGAAAGAACCGCCGGGCGTAAGCAGCTGCCTGTAACTGGCTGCCACAGCCGCGCGGATCGAATCGGGCTTCAATCTTGACTCAATGTGATCGTAATATGGTGCATCGATCAGCTCGGGAAAGTGGGTGTATACATATTGATACAAATCTTCCTGCACATTCGGCCGCTCGATCTGAATATTGCGGATATAGCCGCTCGTGTGCCTGGTAAGTGTATCGGAAAACTCTTCTGCGATCAGGCGAGCGGTTTCGGTATCAGTATCTGCCGGGATATCAATGGAGAACACGATCTGGTTGATGATGTTCTTGCTTTCAACGAGCCGGTTGAACTCTTCGAAACTTTTACCTTTCGGTAACGCGGCAAAAATGCTCTCGGTAACCCGCAGCCGGAAGATACCCGCAAACAGAAAACAGGAAAGCAGTATTAAGCTGAAATAGAATGCTGTTTTATGGCCGGAAAGGAATTTATTTAGTCTTAAAAGTAAATCTCCGATCATCGGCGGGGAAAGCGTGAGTGTCAGACAAAATTAATGAAATGTACAAATCCGGCAACTTCCTGCGAGCCGGAGCAGCTGACTAAGTGGTTTGCCAAAGCCGCAAAAAAAGGTTTATTTTACACAATATTCAATTACTCTATCTTTAAATGAATCGTATTTCATTAGCTCAGATCGAGCAATATGCTTTTGAAAAAAAGGAATTTATTCTCGCTGACGACATTCTTAATCAAGTATCGAAATCCTTTGCCTTTTTAACGAATTTCTCCAAAGATAAAATTATATACGGCATCAATACCGGGTTCGGCCCCATGGCGCAGTACCGGATTGAAACCGACAAGCTTAGTAACCTTCAATACAACCTGATCCGCAGCCATTCCAGCGGGATCGGAAAGCCACTTTCCGAGGTGTACGCGCGCAGCGTAATGGTGGCACGTCTTAACTCTTTTTTACAGGCCAATTCCGGGGTAAGCACCGCAGTGATAAAGCAGCTGGTCGCTTTTCTGAACAATGGAATTGTGCCCGAAATATTCGAGCACGGCAGCGTGGGCGCGAGTGGTGACCTCGTGCAATTGTCGCATTTGGGACTTAACCTGATCGGTGAGGGCTGTGTGTATGACAATGGTATCCGGAAGCAAACTGCCGAGGTACTTGCAGCGAAGGAAATCGCGCCGCTTCAAATGGAGTTGCGCGACGGATTGGGACTGATCAACGGTACTTCCTGCATGACAGGTATGGCGGCGATCAACCTGATTTATGCCAAGCGGCTTCTGCAATGGGCGATCGCAGCTTCTTCCATGCTCAATGAAGTGATTGAAGCTTTTGACGACTCGTTTTCCAAAGAACTCAATGCGGTTAAACATCATAAGGGACAGCAGCTGATCGCGCAGCAAATGCGGGATTTTGTGGCAGGAAGTAAAATGATCCGCAGTCGCGAGGAGCTTTTCAAGGATGATACCGCCATGCAGCGGAAGGAATTTGAAAGGAAAATTCAGGAATATTATTCCATTCGTTGTGTTCCGCAAATATTGGGGCCGATCCTCGATACGATCCATTATGCGCAGGAAGTAGTTGAAAATGAGCTGAACTCAACCAACGATAATCCGATCGTCAGTCCGGAAGATGACAATGTTTTTCACGGCGGCAATTTCCACGGCGACTATATCTCGCTGGAAATGGACAAAGTGAAAATCGTACTGACGAAGCTTTCCATGTTGATGGAAAGACAGCTCAACTTCCTGATGAACAGCAAGCTGAATGGAAAATTCCCGCCGTTCTTGAATGCAGGTACCTGGGGTTTGAACTTCGGGTTTCAGGGGATACAGTTTACGGCAACATCTACAACTGCTGAAAACCAGGCACTTTCCAGCTCGGTGTATGTGCATAGTATTCCAAACAACAATGACAATCAGGATATTGTAAGTATGGGTACCAACAGCGCCGTGATTACAAAGCAGGTGCTGGAAAATTCTTTCCAGGTTATGGCGATCCATATTATGGCGATTTGCCAGGCAATCGACCTTTTGGAACCTGACGAAAAAGAGCGGCTTTCGCCCAATGCGAAATCGGTTTATAGTCAGATCCGTCAGTATGCCCATTTCGTGAAAGACGATCTGCCGCAGTCTGAAAGTATAGCCGCCGTTTTTGAATACATCAAAGAAACCCCTTTTAAGTTATGAGCT
>NZ_JBHYGF010000492.1:0-2497 GCF_051859145.1 Dyadobacter sp. | reverse complement strand
TGATCAGGTTCTGTGTTAAAACGCAGCATTTTACCCTCATAAACATCCGGATCCTGCGCGTGATTGGTCCGCCCTGCATTCTTGAACTGTCCAGCGCCCATATCTCCGACGGAATAAAAAAGGTAGTTTTTTCCATTTACCGCCGAAATCAACAGCCTGCCTCCATTATGATCATTGCTGCCCGGGATCACATCGCAAATGGTCTCCGGATTTTGAAGCTTTTGCGTTTGCTGATTATAGGTGCAGCGGACAATTTTTGTTTTATAATGATAACCGTGATCCTTCGGATCCTGGCCGTCGCCGGACCTGTCTTTACCCTCAAAATCATAGACAAACGCGAGGTATACAAACGGCTTGCCTTTCAAAAGCATAGGGTGCAGCGCCATTCCCATTAAACCGCCCTGCGGCAGGGGTTTTCCGCCGTCAATGGAATCGTTCAGCTTATCGTAGTTGGGGAAAGTCTTCGCGGTGCTTAGGTCGATCAGTACCTCCTTGTTCCCGCTGGCAGGATCAATCCGCAGCACGCGGTAATCCTTTGATTCGGTAACCCAAAGATGCTCGTCGGGACCAAACACGATTTCCCACGGATCGGAAGTGCCTTTGGCGATGATCTTTTTGTCAAAGTGCTCCTGCCCTGCTTCCTGGGCAATGCTGGCAACCGGAATGAAAAGGCCGGATAACAGTACATTTAATAAAAAAATCCTTAAAAACGACATAATCAATAGCAGATACAAAGTGATTTAAACGATGCGTCAGCTAAGTAAAATCATGCCAAAGTCGGCGTAAAAACGCCTGCACACGCTTCATAGATGCATTTTGATTTATTCCGATAATGTCGTCAATCTTACAAACTCCTGCAAAGAGCCTTTATAAAGCTGGCGCGTCGCTGTTCTGAAAATTCTAAATGGCAGCTAATCCATTCATGCAGGTACCTGACGCCGGCAAACAATAGCCGGGATTTACCCAAACGGAAAAGGCCGGAAGAGCAAATCCTCCGGCCTTTTGCACAGGTACTTTCTGCTAAAACAAATAATCAGAAATTGTAAGTAATATTTGCCAGCAAAGCGCGCGGTGTTTGCGGCGCGATGGTAGACCATCCTTTATAGTACTCTTTGTTAAATGCATTGTTCAGCTTCAATCCGATCCGGTAGTTCTCGGCCTGATAAAAAAGCGATGCATTTGCTACGGTATATGCCGGAAGCATAAAGTCGCCGGTTGAAACATAGTTGATCGCAAAGCGCTCACTCGCGCCATTGATTCCCGCTCCTATACCAAATCCTGCCAGTTTTCCACCCGGTACCTCGTAGTTTACCCACGCATTGTAGGTATGCTTCGAGCCCGCGTCAAGTGGTCTTTTGTTCAGGATTTCAGAATTATCCGATTTTGTGGTTTTGCTGTCATTGTTGCTGTAACCTGCCCTGATATTCAATCCATTTGCAGGATTTGCATTCAATTCAATTTCAAATCCTTTGCTGTAAATCTCGCCGCCCTGGATTTTGTTGAATGGCGACGCAGGATCTGTGATCACCATATCTGTTACGCGGATATCGTAGTAGCTGATCGTCGCATTCAGCCTGTTTTTAATGATGTTGGTTTTGATACCAAACTCAATCTGATTGGCCTGCTCCGGTCTGAAAGTTTTGATCGTCTGCGGCCCGTCTTCGGGATTGCCGACCAGCGAGGGCGCGACATTCGTGAAGCCATTTTGATAATTGGCAAAAACAGAAATCTTATCTGCAACCGGCTGGTACAGGATACCAAACTTCGGTGAAAGTGTGGTCTGGTTGTAATCGTCCTCCGAAGTTGCCACACTTCCCACATTGTCAAAATGGTCCAAACGAAGTCCTACCATTACCGAAAGCGTATTGGTCAGGTTCAAAACATCTGATGCGTAGGCACTGTAAATGTTGTAACGCGATTTTGCGTCCGATACCGGTTGTGTCGCTAATACAGCATCCACAGCCGCGGTGGACAGCGGATAAGGTGTTACTTCAAGTGAGTCGGTAAATGGATTATCCCCGATGGCACGGCCGTCAGGAGTTACATTCCCGTAGAATGCATAACCCGTTCCATTGCTTGTTGAAATCGCGGAAAAGTAGTCGAGGCCGACAACAACGCGGTTCCGCATGGAGCCCAGACGAAAATCCCCGATGAAGTTCTGCTGGATATCCGAAGTACCGGTGTACTCATTTTGTTTGTTCAAATACCTGGTATATACATTATCCCCCAACACCCCGAAGTCAAAAAGGTAAGAATAATAGCCTTTTGTAGAAGTAGCACTTTTCGAGATCAGCGTTTGCGATTCCCATTGATCCGAGAGTTTGTAGTCCATTTCAACGCGGTAATTCTGCGTCGGGTTTTGCAGGGTAAGGTCATTGCTTGTGAATGAAAGCTTGTTGTTATAGCCAAGTTCTTTCAGGTTTCTGGCGGCAGTAGGCGCACTCCTGTTCAGGAAAAGGAACATCGGGTTAGTCTGCTCAGCCTGGGTAATCTCTCC
>NZ_JBHYGF010000491.1:0-2500 GCF_051859145.1 Dyadobacter sp. | reverse complement strand
AACCATGATGGATTCGCTGAAAAACTGGGCAATGAGCTGGCTGCGCATTGAACCTACCGCCTTACGGATACCTACTTCTTTGGCGCGTTTCTGCGATCGGGCGGTCGACAAATTCATGAAATTGATACAAGCCAGCAGCAGCACGAACAAGCCGATCACACCGAAAAGCCAGACAAACTGGATCTGTCCGCGGACTGCCACGCCATTTTCCCATTCCGAATAAAGATGCCAGCGGCTCATGGGATGCAGGAATGCTTTTGGGTCAAATCTTGCTTCTTCTTTGGCGTGACGGGCTTTGATTTTCTCAATTTTGGCGCTTACCTGCTCAAAGCTGGTGTGGGGCGCTATCTGTACGAGCAACAAAAATGAGTTATTTCCCCAGTTGGTTTCGGAGCGTTTGACCCAGGGCTCTTCCTCTACAAAATATTTCCAGGGCAACAAAAATGCCACTTCCCGAAACTCGGTATCGTAAGGAATATCCTCATAAATGCCGGTCACTTTGAAATAGCGTTTATTGTCAACCCTCACAGACTTGTTAATGGGATCTTCATCACCAAACAGCGCCCTGGCCACCGACTCGGAGAGCAGGGTAGAGGATGGATCTTTAAGGCCGGTGGCTGTGCCTTTGATGATCCTGAGTGACATCATAGTTGTAAAGTCGGGTTCAACGCAGTTTCCTTTTCGTGAAATTTTCTTGTCCCCAAAGGCCAGTATGTGGTCCTCGGTCCATGAAGAGGATGCAATGCGGCTGAATTCGCTGGCATGTTCAGTGGCGAGCGCCTCCCGCATCGGCAGGGGAGTTGCCTGCGTGGTGGTGGTGGTACCGTTGTAGGTTTGATGCTGCATGACGCGCGCAATGCGGTCATAGTTTTGATGGTATTTGTTGTACGAAAGCTCATCCCACATCCAAAGGCTGATCAGGATGACGGTGGTCATACCAATGGACAATCCGGCGATGTTGATCGCGGAATAAGTGCTGTTCTTAGCGAGGTTTCGGAACGCGACTTTGATATAGTTATACAGCATATTGATCAGGGTTAGGTCCTTTTTATTCAAGCGCTTTACCACTGAATGCGGGCAAATACCTTACCATTTCTGCGATGTGCCCGGAAGACGCTTAAACCCCGGTTTGTACTGCTGGAATGTCCGCTAGTGCACAGCGCCGCGTCCGGTTGTGAACAATGCGGAGGAGGGTTAGCACTGAAATACCAGTCAAATTGCTTGCTGGCAGCCGTTTAAGGTGCGTTCAAAAAATGGCATGGCATTTAATTGATCACATAGGCGAAATCTTCGTGTGAGTACCCATTCTGCTTTAACCCGCTCCGATATGCTACGCAATTACTTCAAGATCGCTTTCCGCAACCTTGCCCGCAGCAAAACTTTTTCAGGCATCAATGTGCTCGGTCTCGCATTGGGAATGGCGTGCAGCCTCATGATCATGCTCTGGATCAAAGACGAATTGGGCGTTGATGCTTTTCATGCCAATAAACAGCAGTTGTACCGGATTTATATGAAGGAATATTTCAGCGGAAAAGTCCAGGGTGTAATCTGGACGCCCGGTCCGCTGGCAGAGGAGTTGAAGAAATCGGTGCCTGAAATACAACTTTCGACGCCATTTGAATGGGCCAGTAACCAGACCTTTTCGGTAGGCGATAAGATCAACAAACAGCTAACGAATGCAGTCAGTGCCGATTTTTTCAAAATGTTCAGCTTTCAGCTCTTGCAGGGAACGCCTGATGCAGCCTTGAAAGACCCGAACAGCCTGGCGATTTCCAGAAACATGGCAATTACCTTCTTCGGAAGTCCGGAGGCGGCAATGGGCAAGGCAATCCGGCTCGATAACCGGAAAGATTTGATGGTCAGTGCAGTTTTTGAAAACATACCCGGAAACAGCACATTGAAATTCGACTGCCTTCAAAACTGGGACGGTTTTGTAGCTGATAATGATTGGGCCAAAGATTGGGGCACTACCGACCCGCTTACTTTTTTTATGATCCGGCCCGATGCAGATCCCGCGAAGGTAGAGGCGAAAATCAGGCATTTGCTCGATAAATATAACCGCGACGAAGGCAAACCTTTCAAGACCCAGCTGGCTATGCAGCCGTTTCACGAATATTATCTGAACAGCAATATCAAAGACGCAAAAATGGACGGCGGGCGCATTGAATATGTGCGCCTGTTCAGCTTCGTAGCGATTTTTATCCTCCTTATTGCCTGCATTAATTTTATGAACCTGGCCACTGCACGTTCGGCGAAGCGCGCGAAGGAAGTGGGCGTGCGTAAAGTGGTGGGCGCGATGCGTTCCATGCTCGTGGGGCAGTTTATGGGCGAGGCGATTTTGCTGGCGATCTTTTCTGTCCTGCTGGCCGTTTTGCTGGTTGCGCTCACATTGCCCGCATTCAATAATTTGACTGAAAAACAAATCGTGCTGCCGTTCCGGGAGCCTGTATTTTGGGGAGCACTGGCAGGTTTGCTTGTAGTTACCGGGTTGGTTGCCGGC
>NZ_JBHYGF010000490.1:0-22086 GCF_051859145.1 Dyadobacter sp. | reverse complement strand
AGCGTATTACCGGCCAGTTGGTATTGGTACGACCGATGATGGTATGCGGATAATTGTATTTCGATACATAAGGAACGGGATACACTTTACCATCAAGCGTGAAACTCGTTTTAAGCGAAATATCCTTTCTCAGGTCACCTGTTTCGTAGGCTTCGATGATATCGTTGGTCGGAGAATTGCGACCGCCATTCGCACCAGCTGCATAGCCTGTGATCGCGCCTTTGGATACCCTTGGAGCAAACACATACTGGAAGTTGCTCCATTCGCCGAGGTCATTATCTCCCTGGTACTGTATCTCAAAAATGGACTCAACCCCATTCTTCTTGGCAGGCGCCGGGTCAAAATTATCTGCATAGTTGGCATTCAATGCATAGCCCATTGTGGTCACTTCCTTCAAAGTGGTAACTGCGTCGGCATATCTTTTCAGGGTGAGATAGGATTTTCCCAAAAGGCTCAATGCGGCCCCTTTTGTCACGCGACCCTTGTCTGCTGCACTCGCATATTTAACAGGCAATGAGGCAGCCGCTTCTTTGAGGTCTTTTTCGATCTGCGCCCATACTTCCGCTTGTGGCGACCTTACCAGGTCAAATGCAGGATCAGGGGTAGCCAATGTAGATGTTACGATCACCACATCTCCGAAGTACTGCACCAGGTTGAAGTACAGGTAGCCTCTGAGGAATTTCAGCTGACCCTCGATTTCCTTGCGCGGACCTTCGTCTATCGTCGCATCAGCCATTTTTTCAAGCGTCAGGTTGAGATTGTAGAGCGCCGTGTAGTAGTTGTTCCAAAGCGTTGCGATTTCTCCGTTGCCCGAGTTGACGGTACCGTACTCGAATGCCTCCCAGCCGCCAGCGCCACCTCTGTCCGAGGGGTTCAGGTCGATTGTGGTATTGTCCGTATAAAACTCACCGAAGAGGTAGCCCGTGTTTGTCAAGTTCTGAACTTGCCCGTACACACCATTCAATGCCTGTTTTACTTGTGCTTCATTCTTATAGAACACATCCACTCCCACTTTCGTCGGGTCGGTCTGGTTCAGGAAGTCTTCACTGCAGGACGATTGCAGGAGCCCGAGTGCTATGATTCCGATTATGATTTTGCTTTTCATTACAAATGTTGTTAGAAGTTCACTTTTATGCCGGCAGAGTAAGTTCTTGGAACAGGATACGACTCGTCATCGTTGTTGAGCTCTGTCCCGCCGCGCACGCCGGCATCAGGGTTATTTCCAGGATATTTCGTGATTAAGAACAAGTTGGCTGCATTGATGAAAATGCGCGCGTCGGACAATACTCCTTTTACCCTCGGTATGGTATAGCCGATTGTTACGTTTTTGATCCAGGTGTGGGTACCGTCGTAAACGTAACGTTCGCTGCTCTCGCGTGACCATTTAAAGTAGTCGGTACCACCTTGTGAATGCTTGTCTGACGGATTCGGGCCGGGATTCTGCGGCGATCTCCATCGGTCTTTTGCTTTTTCCAAAACATTGAACACACCGTCCATATTCATGGTAGAAGCTTCGATGTTTCTGTAAATGTCAAAATCGTAAGCGCCCATTAACAACACACTGAAATCAAAACCTTTGTAATCTCCATTGACAGTCCACGCCCAGTTGAACTTGGGATTCGGGTTTCCGATAATCGTCATATCCTTGGTATCGTAAGAAACAATCCCGTCAGGACCGCCGTCGGGTGCACCGTGCAAGTCGGCGAATTTCATAGCACCTGGCACAGCACCTTCCTGCAATGGCGCTTTGTTGATCTCATCCTGCGTATTGAAGATACCCAGCTTGCGGTAACCGAAGATCATACCGATCGGTTGTCCAACCTGCTGGATGTTATAACCGCCATACTGGCTTCCCTGTAAAATGAAGTCGTTCTGTCCTCTGATCGCAAGTACCTTGTTGCGGTTAATGGTCAGGTTGGCATTGGTACGAAGGTTAACCTGTCCCACTTTGATCCGGTAATTGGCAGCAAACTCAAAGCCCTGGTTTTGAACTTTACCCAGGTTTTTCAAGGTAGAAGTAAAGCCGGATACCGCCGGAATGCTGTAACCAAGCAGCATATCATCGGTGATCTTTTTATAGTATTCTAATGTAAATACCAGTTTGTTGTTAAATGTGGCAAGGTCCATTCCTACATTCAGCTGGTTTGATTTCTCCCACGAAAGCTGCGAGTTGGCAAAGCGCGTCACAGTTTTACCGGAAGCAAGGGAGTTGCCCAGTACGTAGTTGTTAATCCCAAGGAATGCAAGACTAGCGTAGTTACCATCGTCGCCGGAATTCTGTCCCACACCAAAGTTGTTATTGGCGCTCACTGCATAGCTGTTGTTACCTGTCATACCCCAGCTGGCGCGGAGTTTCAGATCGGTCAGCCACGCAGCTTTTGGAATGAAACGTTCTTCCGAAATTCTCCAACCCACAGAGGCCGCAGGGAAATTACCAAACTGGTGTCCCTCGCTGAACCGGGAGCTGCCTTCACGACGGATCGAAGCCGAAAGCAGGTACTTATCTTTAAATGAATAGTTGGCGCGCGCCATGTAAGCAAGCATGGTCCATGTTCTTTCCATGGAATTGGAAGAGCGGATTGTCGCATTACCGAGGAATGGGGCCAGATCATCAGGGAAGGTGTTACCGCTTCCGTACAAACCTTTCACTGTCTCCTGTTGAGCAGTGTAACCCAGCAGTGCGTCGAAATGGTGATTTTCGCCAATGTTGAGATCGTAGGTCAGCAGTTGGTCAGCAGCGTAGTTACGTAATTCTTCCGAATCGTCGCGCTCTGTGGCGATCCGCGGAGGCGCGCCGTTGCTGCCTGTTGACACTGGCAGACCAATTGTGGAAGGGACAAATTCTTTGTACCTGTTGTAATTGATCTTCGCATTCAATGAAGAGCGGAACTTCAAACCCGGCAGAATATTCAGCTCTATGTACCCGTTGGAAAGCACATCTGCGATATTCCTGTCGCGGTTGATATTCTTCAACATATATAAAGGATTGGGAAAGCCGAATACATCGCCCACTCCATTATAGAAAGGGATCAGATCCCCTTTTTCATCGTAAGCAGGGTAACGCGGGTCGGCGATCAGGGTGAGACCAACTTGGGCATTACGTCCGTCGGTACTTGCCAGGCTGGACCTGGAATAGCTACCGGCTATGTTTACGCCCATTGTAATAAACTTATTTACATTTCCCATCAGGTTGGTACGGATAGAGGCGCGGTCGTAATCCGTGTACTTCAATGCGCCTGCTTCTTTGTAATAACCCGCTGAAATGACCGACTTGATCGGGCCAGAGCCGGACGAAAGTGTTACGTTCACGTCGGTGTAAGGTGCATTGTTATGCAGGATCAGATCAAACCAATTGGTTGAATACTTGGTTTGTTCAGGATAGCGGAAGTCCATCGGGATTTCTTCTATGGTTGGGTTCCGCTTGTTGGCTAGCAAAAATCTACCTTCAAAAACCTCCTTTTTGAACTGCGCAAAGTCCTGTCCGTTTAACACCTTGGTCTTGCGCGATTCAGGCACATTCTGCACACCATAATCAACGGAAATATTAAGAGAAGTTTTTCCTTCCTTAGCTGACTTGGTTGTAATCAATACCACACCATTTGAACCTCGCGCACCATAAATGGCGGTAGACGCAGCATCCTTTAAAACGGAGATCGTTTCAATGTCATTCGGGTTGAGGTTTTGTCCGGCTGAGATACCCACCGGGAAACCGTCGATCACGTACAATGGATCACTGCCAGCTCCGAGTGAGCTGATACCACGTACTTTAACCTCGAACTGCTGACCAGGTGTACCGCTTTTTTGCTTGATAATCACACCCGGGGCCTGTCCCTGAATCATCCTGGTCACATTGGATTTGGGAACTTCACCAATGTCCTGGATATTGATCACCGAGAGTGCAGAAGTAATGTCGCGCTTGCGCTGGGTACCGTAGCCGACCACTACCACTTCTTCCAATGCTTTGGTGTCAACTGCCAGTTCTACATCAATCGCACTTTGATTTCCCACTGTAACATCTTTCGTCAGGTAGCCTACAAAAGAGAAAACCAATACGCTATTGCCCGTTTCGGGTACATTGAGCGAGTAGCGGCCGTCAGCGTCGGAGACAGTTCCTGAGCTGGATCCTTTGATAATCACACTTACGCCAGGGAGCGAGAGGCCTTTCTCATCACTTACTTTGCCCGTGATCGTTCTGTCCGCAGTCGCGTGAATTCCAGGGTTTAGTCCGGTATGTGCATTGATTTCTGCGTTTGTCACACCGGTAAACAGGATACCCATGAACACTTGCGGCAACAGTACTCTCGGAAGCACTTTCAGGCAGGTGTCACGATTCAATAGTCGAGGTAGATGCATAGTTTAGGATTGGGTTAGTTGAACTGTTGGATTTGTTTGGACACGAATGCATTTGTGAATGCTTTGGAACATAGAAAAAGAAGGTTTAGTGGATAATGAAAAAGGAAAACCTGTTAATGCCCCGCAGTGGCCGGAGTAAAAACAGTGGGTTATGATGAAGGTGGATTGTACTTAATAAATGCAATTTTTGATTCGAATTGTGCTTTAATTCTGCAATAGTATCCCGAATAGTACCGGTCACTGTCCTGTTCTGTCCGGTAAAAACCAAAAAGTGTATGAAAGGAACAATTAATATAATTTGACCTTGAAATACCGTCTCGGCTAGTGCAGTATATTCCTGGTACTGACTAACTTTAAGGAAAGGTAACTGTTGGAAATTAAGGCGTATGGGACGAACTCTACCACTATTTGGGTTGATATTAACACTGCTACTCGGGCTAACATCGTTAGTTCAGGCCAATCACATTGTCGGTGGGGAGTTGCAGATGCTGCGGGTTGGAAGTACCAGTACCTATCAGATCCGGCTGATCCAGTTTTGGGACAGTAACAATCTTGTTATTCCCACCGCAACAACTGGGGGTAACCGGGACGAATCGGCAGATATTTACTTCTACGAAAAGCGCACAAACCGCCTTATGGCCAGTCTTAAAGTGCGACTCCAATCTACCAGCCCGATTGCCTATCAGAACAAAGCCTGCGCAAGCAGCAGATCGCTTAATACAAGTGTGGGCGTTTATAGTGGTCAGATAACCCTTGATCCAAGCCAGTATAGTGACGAAGAAGGCTACTATATTGCGTGGGAACGCTGTTGCAGAAATGGCGATATCAATAATATAGTGGGGCCGGGAGATAACGGTATGGTGTTTTATCTCGAATTTCCGCCCTTGCAAATCTCCAACTCCGCCCCCGCGTTCGTCGAGCCGAACGGGCAATACATTTGCGCCAATGCGCCATTCAGTATGAATATGAGCGCCACAGACAAAGAAGGTGACGAGCTCCGGTATTCGTTGGTAGTACCCTGGCGCGGCGCTACCACCGGGAATTCACCTTTCGGAAATGCGGCGGCAAGGAGCCCCTACCCGCCTGTAACCTGGGTCGACGGTATTTCGCTTTCCAATGTGATTCCCGGCCCGCAGCCGCTGCACATCGACAATGCAGGTAAGTTAACAGTGACCGCCAACCGGACCGGCCTGTACGTTTTTGCAATTCAATGCGAAGAGTACAGAAACGGCAAAAGGATAGGTCTGGTAAGAAGAGATTTTCAGCTGTTGGTGATCGACTGTAACAATGATTTGCCCACGCCGCCTGTGATCACGATGGGATCCGCTCCTGTGGAAGAAGTCCTGTTCTGTCCAGACGGGCCGATCGAACTGAGAACCGAAAGCTCGGCAGATTGGTCTTACCAATGGCAGCTGAATGGGCTCAATATCCCGGGCGCTACCGGTTCGAGCATGATGGTGAAGGATTCAGGTAACTACACTGTTGTGAAAAGCTACACCCGCATTTGTTCCAGGGACACCAGCTCGCTTGCAGTCAGGGTTCGTTACGCTGCTCCGATTGAAGCCAAACTCACGACCGACGCGCCATCTTTCTGTAAAGGTTCTTCCATTATGATGTATGCAAATGGCGGTAGTGTGGCCGCTGATCAGGTGCTTATGTGGAGAAAAGGAAATGCGCCTCTTGCCGGAACCAATGCAACCATTGAGATATCGGAGCCGGGTAGCTATTCTGTTGAGATAACGAATGGGATTGAAGGCTGTCGGGGCAGCGATACGATGATGGTCGCCCAGGAGGAAATCAAAGTGACAATGCCGGCTTCCAAAATGATGACGAAAGGTTCAAAGTCAAACCTGCGCCCCATTATCTCGCCACCGCAGCCTGACGCTACTTTCGAGTGGGGACCGGCTTACGAAATGCGCTCAGCAAACAGCGACGAGATAGCCATTGTTTCGCCGCTTGTAGATACAACCTACACCGTAACTGTAACCAGCGCTTCCGGCTGTACTTACCAGGCCAGTACGTACATTAATGTAATCGAACAAATGTACATTCCAACTGCATTCTCGCCTGATGGTGACGGTCACAACGATACTTTTGAAATAAAGAATGCGCGTGACCAGATTGTTGAGGTACGCATTTACAACAGATGGGGCGAGGTGATTCACTTGTCAAAAGGCTATGAAACGCCCTGGAACGGTCAGTACAAAGGCGGCGCCGCGCCGGCCGGCAGCTATCCTTATGTAATCAAGACTTTTGACCAGGAAGTAGAAGGTACTGTGCTGTTACTAAAATGAAAGCAGGCAACTGACTTACTTCTCCTGAAATTCCTTGTATGTCCCGTCTGTGTAGAAGATTATCATTCGATCCACCCGTTTTTCAGGTACAGGAGCTATCGGCTTAGGTGCTTCCACCGGTTTTTCCTGCGGCTGTGCTGCAACAGGAGCTTCTTTCTTTATCGTCGATGAAGGTTGTTCAGGCTTTGATTGTGGCAGCTCATTTTCATCGAGAATCCAATCTAGTCCCAAATCGGGATACCGTTTAACAATCTTCTGTACCATTTCTAAACTGGGTTTATTGCGCCCGGCTAGAATGTGCGACATGCTGGAACGCTGTACCCCGATTTCATCCGCAAAAATGGAGGGCGAGAGTGCCTTATCAGCAAGTATTTGCTTGATCTTATCGCTTAGTGTCATTTGTAAAATCGTCTACATTGGAATTCTTACAAATGTAATTCACAATCATCAATCCTCTGAATTTTGTTTGATTTATAATTGTAACCAACATTATTTATTACTGTAAACTATTTAAATGTACAAATGTAAATGAGTGTGAAATTAATGATCTGATCGACTTTCAGGTTTGTAGAGGTGTAAACACAAAAAAATACGGCACCATTGCCGGCGCCGTATTCATAAGATATAAGGAATCTCAGTTAGATAGCTACCTGATTCTCTCTTAATGCATCATTAAGTGAGGTTTTCAAATCCGTGCTGGCCTTTCTCTTTCCAATGATCAATGCACATGGAACGTGATAGGTACCTGCTGCGAACTCTTTCGGCAATGTTCCGGGAATTACAACCGAGTCCTCTGGAACAAATCCTTTGTATTCAACGGGTTCGCTTCCTGTTACGTCGATGATCTTCGAGCTGCCGGTAATTGTCACACCAGCACCCAATACTGCCCTTTTACCCACGTGTGCGCCTTCTACCACAATACAGCGCGAGCCGATAAACGCCCCATCTTCAATAATGACCGGTGAAGCTTGTACAGGTTCCAGTACCCCTCCTATTCCAACGCCACCGCTGAGGTGAACATTTTTGCCGATCTGCGCGCAGCTTCCCACAGTCGCCCAGGTGTCGACCATTGTGCCTTCATCTATATATGCGCCAATGTTGACGTATGATGGCATGAGCACAACACCTTTTGAAATGTATGCTCCATAACGAGCAACAGCCGGTGGAACCACGCGAACTCCGAGTTGCTCATAGCCGGTCTTCAATTTCATTTTATCATGGTACTCGAATATTCCCAATTCTGTTGTCTGCATTTGTTGGATTGGGAAGTAAAGGATAATCGCTTTTTTTAGCGCCTGGTTTACTACCCATGTACCATCAGCTTGCGGCTCAGCTACCCGAAGCCTACCCTTGTCAACTTCTTCGATCAGATCTTTAATGAAATTCTTCGCGCTTTCTTCTTTTAGAAGTTCCCTGTTCTGCCAGTAATTCTCAATAGTCTCAGCAACTGTCATGTTAAACTAATAGATTAATAAAATATAATAAATGTATTGATAATTAAGCACTTATAATCAGAAACGTAATTTCGTTGGCCTGCATTTGCCATATTAAATATTCCTGTTGCAGGCTCGTTATAGCACATAAACAGACAAGTGTTCGCCTAAGTGTATATTTTAACAAAAGTAAACATTACAAGATAAGAACAAAATAAATAACTACTATTAAAATTAGTAAAATTGATAACGAAATTACTAATAGAATTGGTAAAAACCACCGATCTTACTAATTTAAATAACTAACGAGTTCTTTATTAAATTAGCCTTAATCCATATTTAACCTCAATTTTCAGCCTTATTCTTTAAATACACGCTGATTTTCGTATTTTTGCCCATAATTAACCAATCAAATAAGATATGTCTACAGTTAAAGTCGCAATCAATGGTTTTGGCCGAATCGGTCGCCTCGTATACCGCCAGATCTACAATATGGAGGGTATCGAAATTGTCGCCATAAATGACCTTACCAGCCCAAAGGTTCTAGCACATCTACTTAAATACGATACAGCACAAGGACGGTTTGACGCAGAAGTTAAATCAACAGATAACTCAGTAGTTGTTAACGGTGAAAACATCGTGATCTACGCACAACGTGACCCTGCTCAAATTCCCTGGGCATCACACGATGTTGACGTAGTTCTTGAATGTACCGGTTTCTTCACCAGCCAGGAATCAGCAAGCGCTCACATCAAAGCTGGCGCTAAAAAAGTTGTTATCTCAGCTCCTGCAACAGGTGACCTGAAAACAATCGTTTTCAATGTAAACCACGATATTCTTGACGGTTCTGAAACCATCATCAGCGGCGCTTCTTGTACAACCAACTGTCTTGCTCCGATGGCGCAGGTTTTGGAAGAGAAATTTGGTATCGTTAATGGTTTGATGACAACAATCCACGCTTACACTAACGACCAGAATACGCAGGATGCACCACATCCAAAAGGAGATTTGAGAAGAGCGAGAGCTGCTGCACAGAACATCGTTCCAAACAGCACAGGTGCAGCAAAAGCGATCGGTCTTGTACTACCTTCATTGAAAGGCAAACTCGACGGTTCCGCACAACGTGTTCCTACACTCACAGGTTCTTTAACCGAATTGACAGTCGTTCTTGGTAAAGAAACAAGCGTTGAAGAAGTGAATGCAGCTATGAAAGCGGCAGCAAACGAAAGCTACGGATACACAGAAGATGAAATCGTGAGCAGCGATATCATCGGAATTACCTATGGTTCACTTTTCGATGCGACTCAAACAAGAGTTCAGAAAGTGGGCGATACACAGCTCGTAAGAACTGTTTCATGGTACGACAATGAAATGTCCTACGTTTCTCAGCTGGTAAGAACAGTTAAATACTTCGCAGGATTGATCAACAAATAGTCCTGATCAAATAACAAGCGAAAAGGCCCGCTGGAACATTTCCAACGGGCCTTTTTATTATAATAGAATGGCTTTAATGTATTTGATCGTGTAACCTTTGCCTGTGAAGATCGTCTCGTAGTGCGTCTTTACTCCGTGATGATCATCCAGCAAAGTGGATTGATACAAATCGTCGGTATGTTCCAGAATTTCATACCTGGGCGAATTCTTCAATGTTTCCAAACTGTATTCATACAGGAAAGTGCTGTCTGTTTTCAGGCAAAACAATCCGCCAGGCTTGATAAAGCCGGCGTATTTTTCCAGAAAATCCGGGTTGGTTAATCTTTTAGGCTCATCTCTCTCGCGGACCTGCGGATCCGGGTGGATCAACCAGATCTCGCTTAGTTCATTTTCTTCAAAGAATTCATGCGAATACTGAATTCCGCCGCGGAGAAAAGCCACATTCCTAAGATTTAATTCTGTGGCCATTGCACTTCCTCTTGCAATCCGGTCACCTTTAATGTCCATTCCGATGAAGTTTTTCTCGGGGAATTTAATTCCAAGTCCTACCGTATACTCGCCCTTTCCACAGGCCAGCTCGACGACGATCGGGTTTTCATTATTAAAGTAAAGTTTGTTCCAATTACCTTTTATCTCCTGATAAAGCGGTTTTCCTGCTTCAATTACATTATCGGCCTGCGCACTAAAATTGTAATGATATAATTTCCTTCTTGTCATTTTATTTCAACTATAATTGATCCAGGTCGGCGACCACGAAAGTGCTGCCTCCAACATAAATAATATCTTCTTTTGAGGAAGCTTGTAATGCTGCCTTCAATGCTTCGTTCACATCGCTATAATAATTACCTATTAACCCGAAGCTCGCAGCTGTTTCTTTTAATTCCGCTGCATTTAATGCCCGCAAATTCGAGGGTGCACAGAAGTAATATGTAGCTTTCTTAGGGAAAAGTGCCAGCATTGCGGAAATGTCTTTGTCTTTTACAAAGCCAATCACAAAGCGAATTTTAGCGTGTGGAAGCGACTGAAATTGCCTTATCGTGTTTTCCAGTCCGCCGATATTGTGGGCAGTATCGCAGAAAACGCTCGGCTCCGTTCCAAGTTGCTGCCAGCGTCCTTTAAGTCCCGTCAGCCTGACCACAGCGCTTAATGCAGACGAAATCGCTTCCTGACTAATGGAAAAACCTTTGGCATTTAAAACCCTCAACGTAGTCAAAACTCCGGCCAGGTTTTTGATCTGATAAGAGCCGGTCAGGTCTAAACGCAGGCATTGTGAAGCACCTTCATCAGCACTCTTCAGTCTTACATGCAGTTTGCCGCCAGCCAGTTCTGATTTTTCAACAACAAATTCTCTCTCTCCAAAGTAAAGAGGCGCTTGCAAAGCATCGGCTCGATTAATAAAAACATCACTTACGCCGTCTTCCTGGAACTCGCTGATCACGACAGGCACGTTGTTCTTGATAATGCCCGCCTTTTCACCAGCGATTGCTGCAAGTGTACTCCCGAGATATTGTGTGTGATCAAGACTTACATTGGTGATTACTGATACAACCGGCGTAATAATGTTCGTAGAATCGAGCCGGCCGCCCATTCCCACTTCAATCACGGCAACATCTACATGTTGCTCTGCGAAATAGGAAAATGCCATTGCTACGGTAACTTCGAAGAAAGAAGGACATAATCTATCGATGTTAGATTTTATGTCATCGGTAAATCGAATCACAAATTGCTCGGTGACGCATTCTCCATTTATTCTGATTCTTTCTCTGAAATCTTTCAGATGAGGAGAAGTATACAAGCCGACCTTGTATCCTGCTTGTTGCAGCACTGCTGCAAGCATATGCGATGTACTGCCTTTACCGTTGGTACCTCCTACATGAATAGTTGGATACTTAGTTTGCGGATCACCCAGCGATTTACAGAGCTCCTGAGTAGTACGAAGGCCCGGCTTAAAAGCACGGGCCCCAATATTCTGAAAAACCGGTAGTTTGCTGTAAAGAAAGTCCAGCGTCTCCTGATAGTCCATTACTTATTACCTCGAACGGATTTTGAATGTGATCGTGCCGACAGATTCGTCAGGAACGTTAGACGATTTTGGGATAAACGTAAGATCTCTAACCGCGTTTTTGTACTTGTTTACCACGGAATAATCGGTAACCGTCGTGCTCGCAGTTACAATATTCTTAACCCTGCCGTTTTTATCAACGGTAATCTTGAAGGTAATATCTCCGGTAGCATCCGAATTATCGTCTACAACGGGTCTTCTGGCCCACCCCCAGCCTGATAGGTTCAGACCTACCGCCGTGCCACCTCCGCCGCCTTCACCTTTATAGGTCTTGGCAAACAAACTTCCACTTTTCGAACCTTTGTCTCCAACACCGTCGGCATCGTCTCCATTGTTATTTCCTCCAACCCCGCTCTGCGTTCCATTGGTACCATTACTTCCTGATTTGCTTCCGGAAGATTTTGAAAACAATGCATCCCTGTTAATCGCCTTCTCGGGAGTCGGCTTGGCAGCAGGAGCAGATGAATTTTCACTTCCGCTTGATTTCTTAACGTCAGTCTTCTCCGGCGCTTCTACCGGGCTCTCTACCTTGGATGCAATCACAGGCTTCTCTGCGACCGTTTTCGTTGGCTTTGGTGACTCAATTTTAGGAGGAGTCGGTGGCGTCGGCTTTGGAGTAGCTACCGACTTTACCTTCTTGACCTCGTCTGCATCAGCACGCATATTCTGCGCTACCTTGCTGTCATTTGGTTTATTGAAGGTTTGTATATCGCCTTTCCCAACCTTATCGGTACCGTAGTTTACTTCTACAAACAGCTCCATTGGCTCCACCTTGGGCAAGGAACTGTTCAGCCGGATAAAGAAGAATAAGCCCAGCATGGCTGCGGTTATCCCAAAGGACCAGGCCCATGAAACCGCAATTCTCTGACGATCCTCCGCTTGTAATGTAATCATTGACGCTAATTGTTATTTCCTCGAAAACGTAAATTTAGGAAAATTCGTATGCAACAAAAAAGGAAGCCAGAAGCTTCCTTTTTCATTTATTTGTTTGTTTTAGGCTTAAAGACCCAGCCTTCCTGACCTATAATGGATTTCAGCCGAACGGATGCGCGGTACGCTTCCTTTTCAGTGTCAAAGCTGTCGATAGCAACTTTCACCTTGGTGCTGGATCTGTTTCCTGGTATAATCAATGCATCTTCAAATCCCTTCTCACGCAAGTCAGCCAGCAATACATTCGCCTGTTTTGAACCTTTGAATGCGCCCGCGATCACGTAGAATTTCGATGATGTATTTTTAACAACCTCGACAGGCGCAGGTGAGACCGACGCGGCAGTGGACGAATCAACTTTGGCTGGTGCAATGTTTGCTACTTCCGGCTTACTTGAATCTTCTTCAACAACGACAGTCTCATTATTTGCTGCAGGAGTAGGCTCTTCAACAACTGATTGCTGCTCCTGTGGCACCTCGCTCCTGGAAAACATCTCCTTGAACGGATTTAATGTACTTTGAATATCCGAGTTCTGGGAATTAACGAAGAAAAAGCTGAGCCCGCAAAGCAAGGTTACCACCGCCGCCGCAGCCCAGGGTCTCCAATTGATTGATTTAACCTTTTCGTCCTCGAACTCGATTACTTCGACTTCATTTTCTGTGGCAAATGACTGCGGTACTGTTTTCGCCGCAACCTGCTTGTTAAAGTGCTTTACTTTAACTTTCTCGAAACCGTACCATTCATCTTTAAAGTACTTTTCCGTTTTCGGCTCAAATACAAGCTTACCTTCCACATTCTTTCCAAACTCTCCAACACCTGCGATGACAGCCTGTCCATTCGTGTCGAGCTCCTGACGTAATTTGTCGGTATAAGCTTTAACGTAATCTACTGCCTCCGAGTGGGTGCACTTTTCCTGCCGCGAGATGTAATTGGCAAGTAAACCGTCATCCAGTTTAAGGTACTCATTAAACGCAAGCTTCTTCGCCGGAGGCGAAAAGAAGCCCGAATTGCTATCGTAAGCAGCCGCAATGTGATGCGACAAGAGCGCACCGAAACCAGGTATGATTACAAATTCGTATTCGCTGATAAGTTTTCTTAATACCGTTTCAACTGCGATCATGAAGCTCTTTTTGGAGTTAACCCGACGAAGTTAAAAAGAAAATGACAATCCTCCAATAAAGTTCAGCCCCTGCTGAGGGTAGTATTGATAACGCTGGTACTGCTTACCCAACACATTGTTGAGTGCCACAAAAGCAGAGAAGTTCTTGGTTAACAGGTAGTCAATCTTGAAATTCAGATCAGCAATTACCGGCAATTTGGTCACGACGCCACTTTGAAAATTTTTCGCTTTTAAACCCCTCAAAACATAAAAATCAGAGGTTACAAACAGCTTTTTACTTATTGTTAGCGCATTGAACCAGTTTACAGTAAGATCAGGCCGGTGCCACGCATCCTCCACTTTCGACGACATAGCATAGTCGAAAAAGTTAGCTTTCAAAGAGGTTTTGAATACATCATTGAAATTGTAACCTGCCTGTGCCGAAATCGTCAGCACCTTTGTTTTTCCCGGGTCATAAATGATCGAGAACCTGGAAGTATCCGCCAGTGAGTTGTTAAAGTTGTAGAAGTTCCGATAGCTGGTATACGCCACTTTACCTTCATAGTTCAAGCCACCGCTCACTTCACCTTTCACGCCGGCGCTTATCTCAGATGTTTTCTCCGTATTTACAATCAGCACGTTCGGACCAAGCCATTGATTTTCCGCCAGCATACTTCTTAAAGTATTTCTAACAATATCTCCATTCCAGCCGGCGAAGATATGCAAACCTGTAAATGGGGTTACGTCCAGGTTTACGGCGGGGAATGCTTTTGTCTTGTTGATGTTCAGCTCCTCGTCTGTCTCGTTAACAACGTTAAGTCCGGCCGAAACGGAATAAATATCCGTCACATACTTGAATGTAGGCTGCACCCGGAACAGGTTCCGGTTATAGGTAAGCTGATCAACCCGCTGCGAAATGAATGCATCTGCTTCAAGCAATGCATAGAAGCTCTCGCTGATCGGCACGGACGCATTCAGCTTTGTTCCCCAGTCCAGCTCAGACGCGCTGTACCGGTCGCGTAGTGTATTCAGACTCG
This sequence comes from Dyadobacter sp., assembly GCF_051859145.1. GTDB lineage: Bacteria > Bacteroidota > Bacteroidia > Cytophagales > Spirosomataceae > Dyadobacter. The sequence continues at coordinate 7,446 of NZ_JBHYGF010000490.1, read as the reverse complement.
TTTTAACAGAATAATCGACAAGTACAGAAGCATCGGTATTTTCGAACCCGAGGTTCACCCCAAACTGATTTACTGTTTGTCTGATCGTGTCACGGTCAACAACAATTCCTTCCGGCTGCGGTTGATAACCGTAGAAGTAGTAATTCTTGCGATCATATTCCAGACCGGCGTCCATTTTATATTTACTCCGGATATACTTTCCACCAATCTTGATGTTTGTGGATGCATTAGCGGAATTTTTACCATCTACCGGACCATTTGCCGCTGACAAATGCTTCAACTGTGTCGTAAATGCAAGGTCCTCTGCGGGGCGACCACCTACAAAAGCTTCTCCGAGAAAACGGCCATAGTTACCCGCACCTAATTTCACGTAGTTATTTAACACATCCTTTTCATCCTTCTCCTTCTGATCAGACGTGGCGGCTACGGCGGGCGTAAGTTTAGGAGAAGAAATGTTTATCTGCGGATCAATGATCTCGTAAGACACTTTCTTCTTTCCCGTCTCGCCTTTTACGGGTTGTACTTTATCAAATACCCGGTTAGCCGGGGCAAATTCAATGCTCTTTTCTTTTACAATCTCATAAGTCTGACTTTCGATCTCACCGCGCTGGGCAAGTGCCTGAGAGAACGTGAAAGCCGAAGCTATACTTGCGATAACAATTCGCGATGCTTGCGTTTTAATCATTTGTACCAATATTTTTTGTTCGACCGGAGTGGACTATTTCAGTTTCTCAATTTGGGTTAGCTTTTCTTTGGCCAGCTCTACAGCTTCCTTATCATCTGAATTTTCAATGATAGAGTTTAATGTAGCTTTTGCCTGACCAATTTCATTCAAGCCAGCGTATACATCTGCCAGCAGGATGAATGAACGTGCACGCCAGTAATCGTAACCTTCAAAGGACTTACCCATTTCAATAATGGCAGTCTCAGCCTCCTTGTATTTCTTCTCCTTGTAAAGGATCATTGCTCCCCAGTAGCTTGCCTCTGCGCCAAATTCATCTTTTGAGGATTTGGCAATTTTACGAAACTCCTCTGCTGCCTTTGTCAGATCACCTTTCTCGTACGGAACTTTACCCAAATAAAGCTGCGCCTTGCCTAGTCCACCAGGAACTACATTTCCTACGTTGATGACCTCTTTGGCATAATAAAGGGTAGAATCGTAGCTTTTCAAGGTATAATAGGTATCCATTAGACCGATCCAGGCCTGCGTCTGCTCTTTTTTGTTTTCCGAGTTCCGTAACAGGATTCTGAAATTGGTTACTGCATTATTATAGTTACCTCGTCCAATTTCCAATTCAGCCGAACGCTGGGCTGAAACAGCCACAAAAGTTGATTTATTATCCTGAACCACTTGTCTGTATCCTTGTAGCGCCTCATTTACCTGGCCTAGTTTATCATAAGACGAAGCGATAAAGTAGTTCGCATCAAACTTGTGCTTGCTGGCCGGGTAGCTTGACAGAAATCCTTTGAGAGCTTGAATCGCATTGTCGTACTTCTCTGCATAGTACAGGTTACGCACGTTGTCGAACTCAACTTCTTCGAGCTTCTCATTACCTGGATTATTTTTCCTGACCACTCCAAGTACCTGTGTAAACTCCTCAGGTCTGCCCACTGCGGTATAACTTTCCTGAATACCTTCCAGAGCACTGCTTGCAGAAGGAGACTCCGGATGTTCGGTCAGGATCTTACGGAAATCAACGATTGCTTGTTCGTATACCTGCAGATTATAGTAAGACTGAGCCCGGCGCAGCAATGCAGCAGGAATCATCAAACTTTTAGGCTGCTCATTGATCATGCGCGTGAAACCTTTCACAGCAGCAGAGTAACTCTGATTTTGAAAATCAATATCGGCCATCTGGAAGTACGCATCATCCAGGTAACGAGATGAAGGATATTGGCTGATCAGCAGTTCAAATTGCCTGCGTGCCTCAGCTTCGCGGTTCATATATACATAAGCCCGTCCCTTCTGGAACATCGCGTAATCCTTATCGACCTTTCCCTTAGACGCAACCTGCTCATAAGTGCGTATCGCCTCATTGTAGTTCTTCGCGGCCAGGTAGCAATCCGCCAGCCTTGAATGCGCATCTTCAATCATCTGCACATCCATTCCCTCGATATTGGATGTGAACTCTTTAAAGTAGGGCAGCGCCTGGCTATATTTTTTCTGATTATAGTAAATGTATCCCAATGCATACAGACTCTTTCGGGCATAAATACCGGCCTTCGGATTCTTGGAGATCTGCGTGTAGAGGGAAGCAGCTTCATCTACTCTTTTCAATGCATATACTGACTCCGCTTTGTAAAACAATGCAGAATTAGAAATCTCGGGATCAATGGGCACTTTCAGGGATTTATCAAACATGGCTATTGCCTGATCAAACTTTTCCTGATTAAAATCGATGACGCCCTGGTTGAAGGTAAGCCTCTGATAGGTACCATTGATTTTAGCATTGCGGGAAGATAAGCCTTCAATGTATTTAATAGCCCCCTGGCTGTTGCTCGCATTTGCATAACCTTCTGCGATCAGCTCAGTAGTTTCCTCCCTATGCTTGCTGTTTGAAAATTTAGTAAGAAAGTTGGTGAACTCTTTAACTGCTTCTGCATTGTTGCCTGTTTCAAGCTGCACTTTCGCGTGGTTATAAGAAGCTTCTTCTTTAACAATCTCATTGTGATCTAACCCAGCTGCATTCCCGAAGGCTGTTAAAGCATTACTTAAGGAATTCGTCTTTAAGTAGCTGATTCCTAAGAGATATGAGGAGTACTGCGAAACAGAATCCTTGCCCGAACTTACCGGCTTTAAAGTAGTTATCGTCGCCTCGTAGTTGTTGGTTCTGAACTGCGAATGGCCATAATGGAGAGCGACCGCTGGTGGCATAGTACCAGCCCTCATTCTCTTGTACCGATCGTATGCTTTAACAGCCGCAGCGTAGTCACCTTTTTCGTAGTAAACTTCTGCAACGTAAAGAGCAACATCGTCCAGCTTGGTATTTCCCCTTTGTTGAGCAAGGATCTTTTCTCCGTACTGGGTCAGCTGATCAAACTCTTTTAGTTGGTAAAGAGAAGAGATAATCCAGTTCGGTGCCTCGTTTTTGTAGTAAGGATGTGTTTCAACCCTACGGAAATCTTCCAGAGCAACATCAAAGTTATTTTTCTGGTAGTTAATTACCCCCGCATAAAAAGAAGCGTCTCCTGCATTGGCGAAAGAAGCATCCATTTTAACCTGATTAAAAAGCGGTAATGCAAGATCCGGTTGTTGCGTGTTGTAGTAGGACATAGCAAGCTGGTACATGCTTTCCGTCTTCATTACCGCACCGGTTGGCGCTTCAACAGCCTTTTCGAGATAAGTTATTGCCTTATCATAATTCCCTGAGTTGAAGTAATAGCGCCCCAAATCTCCGTAAACCTGCTGTGCTTTGGGATGTTCCGCATGATTTTTAACAAATCGGTCCACCTGAATTTCGGCTTCCGGGTAGTTCAGATAAAGTCCAGTAACAGCGACATAATATTCCGCGGTCACTTTGTTATAATCACTGGTGCTCAGCAGTTTGTTCTGTGAGCTCAGGAATTGCCCAAACTCTTGGCGAGCAGCCACATAATTCGACTTTTCGTAGTATTCCAGACCGTTCCGGAAGTGAGCCTCGGGCTCAGTTATAGTCAATGTATTCTGCGCTGACACGTATGTTGTGCCTGCACATAAAAGCAATCCGAACGCCGAGGCGCTGCGTTTTAATACCATAGAAGCTGAGTTGGTGGAGTTTTGAATGAATTTAATGCGATGGACCATATCTTTATATAAGATTACCTGAGCGCACAAATACCGCCTGAAATTGTTTGCTATCTAACGAAAAGCACATTAAAAGCGTATACGTGAACAGGTTTTGACGGGATTACAGTACGCTAAAATACTACATTATTGCGCCTCAGTGATGCGAAAAAGTCCTCCTGCATCGCATCAAATCTGGACCTGACCGAATCCATGAAAAGCTTGTCCAAAATTGACTCAAGTTCTTCTGCACGCTCTACTTCGTATTCGTCAATCTTGTAAGTCTGCTCAAAAAGTCCGGACTCAATTTTAATAATGTATTTGTTGTTCCACTGATAAAGCCCAATTTTGAACTCGGGATTTGCAATTTCCTTTATATACCTCATATGTTGTTAAAAAAGCCAGAAAACACGTTTGCTAAGCTTCAATCAGTATTAGCACTAATACTTTTAGCTACATTCTTTCTGCAATGTACCAGTCAAAACAAGAAAGATGCTGCTGATTTTTTCCTGAAAGCAAATCAGGCTCTAACTCAAAAGAACTATGCCGAAGCGGTCAGGCTATATGATGAAGCAATCTCCAAAAATGCAGATTTTTCAGACGCGTACCTCAATAAAGGAATAACTTTATTGAAAATGGGAAAGGCGGATGAGGCTTACGAGGTTTTGACAAAAGCTACCCGCATTGATCCTACACTGGTACAGGCAAATCTCGTCAAGAGTGAAGCGGCCCTGCAATTGGGTAAATTGACCGATGCAGCAGAGTATTTGAAAGCAATCGAAAAAGACTATAAGGATTCTGCCCGCTACTTTCTGATTAAAGGAGATGTGCTCGCAGCTCAGGGAAATGATGTTGCTGCAATCTCCGACTACGATAAAACAATTTCACTGGAAAAGGGTAACGTAGAAGCATATGTGAACCGCGGTGCTTTGTATTATCGCATGAGGTCCTACCCTGCTGCCAAGGCTGACTTTGAGAGTGCGCTTACGCTTGACGCCGCACATCCTCAGGCACTCAATAATCTAGGTTTGATACTGTCCCGCGAGAAAAACTGGAATGCAGCTCTGGCTTGTTTTGACAAGGTGCTGGACAGGCAGCCTGATGATGCATATGCATTAAACAACAAGGGATATGTGTTGTTGAATACAGGTCTGGCCGACAAGGGAAAGGCATTGATCGAGCGCTCACTTGACAAAATACCGGGCAATGGGTATGCACTACGTAACCTGGGTATTTACTATTCGCAAAAGAACGAATTTGAAGAAGCATTGAAGTATTATTCCAAAGCTATTGAAATTGCAGAGCCCGTGGAAATGCTCTACGGGCTCGCAGGTAATGCATATTATAAACTTAAACAGATGCCCGAAGCTTGCAGGATCTGGAAGCAGGGTATTGTACTTAAAGATACACTCGCTACTGAGTTTGCGGCCCAGTATTGTAGGTAACCTAAACCCGCCTCGACTTCAAAGCTTTCCAGGTTCGGCGATTTTCTTCCGGATCTGTAAAGATTTCCAATAAGCTGATGGTATTTGAAGCAAGAAACTCTGCTATGGTAGATTGCATTAATGCAATGTCACGCAATTCGAAGTATGCAATATTGGAATCCTCGCAAGTCCGCTTTGCTGTAAATGAATGTCTGGTCTCGAAGTATTCGCCAAGTTCAGGCAGACCGGCAGGTCCGTCGATCATTCTGAAAATATTACCTCCTGCATTGTTAACTACCACGATCTTCAAATTATCAGGCAGGTGTTGGATCAGCAGACCATTTCTATCATAAAGAAAACTCACATCGCCGACAATCAGGAGTGTAGGTAAATTGTTCACAAGTGCAGCTCCAACAGCTGTGCTCACACAACCGTCGATTCCGCTGGTACCTCTATTGCAATAAAGTCCAAGGCTGCTCTCTACACCTAATGCATTAGCGTATCTTATGGCCATGCTGTTACCTATATGCAGCTGAGAATGGCCATTGATCGCGTGAAATATGAAATCTATCGCTGTTAGATCATTTAACGAACTTAAATTATGAATATATTCCTGCTTCCTGCGGCGTATTTCATATTCTTTCTGCTGCCACAAAGCACCATAAGCAGTATCATTTTGAATGTCCGAATTCTCGACAAAAAGCTGATAGTCAATCTTCTCGAACAAGGTTTGGAAGAAGTACAGTGGCTCAGCAGGTATTTGGCGGGTTAGGGATTGTATTGGATCGGCTAGAAAAGAATCCTGTCCAATGTGCCAGTGCTGTGAAGGTCTATTTTTCCTTAGGAAGAGCTTCAATTCTTTTGATACAAGCGACAATCCGAAAGTAATCAGCAGATCGGGTGCAAGATTTTCATCTTCTGCATTACCCAGGAAGAGATCGTGATGGCGAATGAAGAGCTCACTTCCGTACAGATTGCTGATACAATCTCCTACAACGGGCACATTCCATTCTTCTGCTATTTGCGCAAGTACTGTGCTTAATTCCGGATCCGGATTGTGCTGCCCTCCTACGATCAAAATGCGTTTGGCGGAGTCAAGTTCGTCCAGTAAGGTATTCCACAGATCAATCGGAATCATCTGATCAGCAACTTCCTGTTTTATGATTCGGATATTTGCTGATTGTACAAATTCTTCCTCCTTTGAGGGATAAAATGGCTCACGAATCGGAACATTGATATGCACCGGCCCATTTGGATTGGTCCCGCTCAGGCTAATCGCTTCATTCACGATCCGGTTAATAGCCCACACGGCATCCTTATGCCCATAGTCAGACGGAAGTTCGAAAGATCGTTTTACATGCTTACCATATATTTCGTTCTGGTAGATGGTTTGTCCGTCGTACTGGTGTAGCCAATCCTTGGGTCGATCTGCGGTGAGTACAAGCAACGGAATTTGTTGAAAAAAAGCTTCTGCAACACCAGGAGCAAAATTATAGGCTGCGCTCCCGGAAGTACAGATTAAAACTACCACTGACTTTGTTTGCTGCGCTATTCCCAGTCCAATAAAGGCTGCGGAACGTTCATCCATGCAGACGTGCATCTGAAAACCGCCGTGCCTCGCAAAAGCGAGCGTCAATGCGGCGCTTCTTGATCCTGGTGAAACTACCGCGTGCCTGCTTCCGTGTGCATAGCAAATTGCCGGAATGTCAATCAAAGGTTGTAAAATGGCCATATGTAAATGAAAATAGCCTCTTGAGGAGGCTATTTAAATAATTATTCAATATGAATGCATTGAAAGCTTAACCAAGATAAGTTTTAAGCGCTTTGCTTCTTGATACGTGACGTAACCTTCTGATTGCTTTTTCTTTGATCTGGCGCACACGCTCACGGGTAAGATTGAACTTCTCCCCTATCTCCTCCAAAGTCATTGCATGCTCTCCATTCAGACCGAAGTACAATGCAATCACGTCAGCTTCACGCTGGGTCAATGTGCAAAGTGCTCTCTGAACTTCCTTACGCAAAGACTCATTTACAAGCCCTGAATCCGGCTTGTCTTCGAGATCATTCTCCAAAACATCCAGAAGGCTATTTTCCTCACCCTGAACAAACGGTGCGTCCATTGATACGTGACGACCCGAAATTTTCATGGTATCTACCACCTCCGAAGATGATATTTCAAGAACTTCCGCCAATTCTTCGGGTGAAGGCTCGCGCTCGAAACGCTGCTCTAGTTCGGAAAAAGTCTTAGAAATCTTGTTC
>NZ_JBHYGF010000489.1:0-2504 GCF_051859145.1 Dyadobacter sp. | reverse complement strand
CCTCGTTCTGGAAGGCGACCACAAATCTGACTGGGTGAAAGTGAACTGTTCACAATAAGCGATTACCTAAACCTCCACTTGTAAAATGTTGAATAATCAAGTTTACAATTACATCATTGTGGGAGCCGGCGCGTCCGGAAGTGTTTTGGCCAACAGGTTAAGTGCCGATCCGGCCAACAGGGTTTTGTTGATAGAGGCAGGTGGCAGCGATCAGAATCCCGCAATCCAAGATCCGGCCGGCTTTGTAAGCCTCTGGGGATCCGAAATGGACTGGAAACTGGAAACTACGCCGCAACCTGGTTTGGGTGGTCGCAGTATCACCATCAACCAGGGGAAGGTGCTGGGCGGCAGTACGTCGATCAATGCGATGATGTATGTGCGCGGCAATCCTGCCAATTTCGATCTGTGGGAGCAACTTGGCGCAGAAGGCTGGTCTTACAAGGATGTTTTACCATTTTTCAAAAAATCGGAAAACTTCGAAAACGGCGCTTCTGAATACCATTCCACCGGCGGTGAGCTGAGTATCCGCGACTGTCCCGACGAAGTAATGCGCTCCACGCATTTCCTCGAAGGCGCAACTGAGCTCGGCTACGACGGACCTTACTGGGATTACAACGGAGAGCGCCAGGAAAACGGCGTCGGCCTTTTACAGTTCCACATCGACAAGAACAACCGCAGGGATAATGGCGCATCTGCTTTCCTGGATCCCATTCAAGCAAGACCTAACCTGACCATCCTTACCAATGCGCTGGTCAGCAAGATCTTGATTGAAAATAAAAAAGCATTCGGGGTTGAATTTGAAGCGGGAGCGCTGACCTGGAATGCACTGGCAGAAAAGGAAATCATTATCAGTAGCGGTGCACTGGCATCGCCTAAGTTGCTGCTGCTTTCGGGCATTGGTCCCGCTGCGGAACTGGAAAAGCTTCAAATCCCGGTGATCGCCGACTTACCTGGTGTAGGGAAGAATTTGCAGGACCATTTGCAGCTTCCAATGATCTTCCGGTCTAAGATACCAATGCCGAATACAACCTTGCTGACAGGAAATGCCATTTTCTTGTGTACAAAAGAGGAGGGAGGACAAGTCGATTTACAAATCAATTTTACACCAAGTCTCCCGCAGCCACTCGCACCTTTGTTACCTGATTTTGGCGGGCCGATTTGCATATTCCTGCCGATCCTCGTACAAGCTGAAAGCAGGGGAGAAGTGACGCTGCGCTCTTCCAATATCCGGGACGCGGCTGTTGTTAATCCCAATTACCTGCGTGAGCCGGCTGATGTGCAGGTGCTGTTAAAAGCGATAGAAATCGTCAGGAAAATAGCCGGTACCTCCAAGTTTAAGCCGCTTAACGGAGGCGAAATGGTACCCGGAGATGCTGATCCTGAAAGTTATATCCGCAACCAGTGCTCCACATTGTGGCACCCGGCTGGTACCTGTAAAATCGGAAACGATGAAATGGCAGTGGTAGATCCGCAACTGCGGGTGCGCGGAGTTCAGAACCTGCGCGTGGCAGACGCATCCGTTATGCCAACAGTTACCAGCGGAAATACAGTTGCAGCATGCTTTATGATCGGTGAAAAAGCAGCGGATATGATCCTCGCAGCAAACCACTGATCTACCGAAAGGCAGTGCATTGATTTTTAAAAAAGACCCATAACCTCAATTCAAATACAATGTTGACACAAGAAGCGATTAAAGAACTGGCAATCGACTGGTACAAGAAACTGGACGTCCATGTTCCCATGGTAGAGGTATTACCCCTGCTTGCAGATGCAGAGCTGGAAATGGTTTTCCCCGAAGCGACGGTTTACGGATATGCCGGCTTTGAAGGCTGGTTCCAGCGCGTTATCCGCATTTTCTTCGATGAAGTTCATACGGTTAAAAGTGTGGAATCGGAGATTTCAGGTGACAAGGCGACAGTGAAAGTAGTAGTGCAATGGGAAGCAAGCGTGTGGAATGCACCCGAGCCTTTCAGCAAACGGATCAAATGCGATGCTTTCCAAACCTGGGAAGTGAAATTGAATGATGCAGGCAAAGTCATCATCAGCAAATACATCGTAGACGGACTGGAATACCACGAAGGCTCGGCGACACTTTAATTTGATCCATTATCCCCTTATCCCCTTATCCTTTCCATATCATGAAGAACGTACCTGATACCAAACTGGGTAAAATGTACAGAGAGCACATCCAGCACATTCTCGACAAGAATATCGATGCGCTTTTGGACCAATATACCGATGACGCGACGCTGATCAGCAGCTTCTCCAAATCGCCGGTGATTTACAAAGGCCGCGACCAGGTGAATGAGCATATGCAGGGCATCCTGGGCATTGACGGTCTGGAAACCGAAATCGTTTTCTGGGCTGAAACAGAAAACCCTGAAACGCTGATGATCACCGAGCAGATTACCATGACGGTGGGCGGCGAGAAAAGCGAAATGCGGTTTGCCGACAGCTGGGTACTTGAAAACGGCAAAATCGCAATCCACTTCGCGGGAATGGTA
>NZ_JBHYGF010000488.1:0-2513 GCF_051859145.1 Dyadobacter sp. | reverse complement strand
ACCGGATGAGGGTAAAACTGGACGGAGAAAATGCCTGTCGTAGGATTTGGCGAAACCAGAAATCCTGCCTCTTTCAGATTCGGGTTAATGGTCACAGTCCGCACATTGACATCGTCCAGGTAAATATCATTTTCATTCCCGTTGCTGTTCAGGAATGCAATCAGGATTTCGCCCTGACCGATAAATTCGCTGATATCAATTTCTTCCCGCCGCCATTCATTTGCTGCGGGCGTAAATGCAACGCGGGTGGCTGCATTTCTGGTTACCAGACTTGATCCCCACTTCCTGTAAACACTCCGGTAAGTCTGGCCGCAATCCGTGCTGACCAGCACCTGCAAGGTATCCCATACATTGCTTTGTACAGACGGGTTCGTGTAAGTTGCCGCAGCCAGCTGAAAAGAAACGAATGCAGAGTCGGTACCTGCGATGTTTACTGTCGGCAGGCGGAGGTAGTCGCGTTGCCCGATCGCATCATTGTTAAAATTGGAAATACGAACAGATGCGCTGCCCGTTTTTGCAGCCGCATTGGTTTTCTCCCAGGTAGATCCATTGTCCGCATTCACAATATCCCAGCCCCGCGGCGGGAACAGACTTTCGAAACTTTCGCTGATCGGTGGCGTGAAAGGTTCGTAGTAAATGAAGTCAAGCGACAATGCATCGTTGGATGTATCTTCATCCGTTGCTCCGTTGGGATTCGATGTCGAGATGGTAAGCACGTGATTACCTTCACCGGTTGTGAGTGCTGAAAGCGTGACTGTCGCTTCCTCGTAGGTATCAAGTGAACCTGTCCACCGGTAGGTCTGCGGGGTTCCATTGTCAATTACTGCAGTGATAGTTAATGATGTAAGTGTTTCGCTGCCCCTGTTTTCAATAACTATGCGGGGAGTAAATGTGTTGGTACAAATGCGTTGATCAGGCTGTGTGATCGACTGAATCGATGCGTCTTTAGCTTTCAGATTAACCGGCGTACAACCATTTGATTCGGCCAGCAATGCACGGTAAGTTTCAAAGGCAGATTCCATTCTCACCACCTGCTGCCTGGTGAACATTAGCAAACACGCATCCGGCGTGTAATCCATGTAATTCTGGTACATAATGCCCGGCGCCGACGGTGTACATTGGTCGGTCACAATGCCCGTCCGGCAGGTATTGGTACTCCCCGACTGATTGGGCGTATCGGCTACCTCATCGCTTCCCGAGCAGGAATCGTTATCATCGCCCCAAATGTGGTACAGGTTGAAATAGTGGCCCAGCTCGTGCGTCAGTGTTTTTCCCTGATTATAGCCGGTGGTAACCCCGCCTGGCAAAGAGCCGTAATCTACCACCACGCCTTGTTCATCTTTAACTCCGTCGTCGGGAAAAGTAGCGTAGCCCAAAGTTGAATTGGACAGGTCACAAATCCATATATTAAGGTACTTGTCCGTGTCCCAGGCATCAGCCCCACCCGATTCCGCGTGTTTGACCAAATTGGTTGTATAGTCGAACGTGGAGCGGTTGGTTGTGTAACGGACAATCCCATTCGCAGGCAGATTGTCTGGAGTGCGCTGCGCCAGGCAGAATTTGATACCCGATTGGCCAAAAAGTGATCGGAAATGATCAGGAATGCGGCTGGCGCCTGCATTCAGGCCAGCATAATCTTTATTGATCGTGTCCAGTTGCGCCTGGATCTGCGCGTCGGTTACCTGCGACTGCCGGCTGAGCACAACGTGAAAAACGACGGGGATAGTCACTTCCGAGGTAGTCCGCATTGACTTCCCCGATTGAATGCGGGCATTTATGATTTGTTTCAAACGGGCTTCCCGCTGGTCAAACATTAGCTTCAATGCAGGCTGTGCGATAAAACGCTGGTTAAGCAACTCCATGGTCCCGCATCTTTCCTGAGCAGCGACAGGTACCATGATAATTGAAAAAAGCAGGCAAAAAAGGTACGTAATCCGGGGTATAGAATATTGCATTGAGTGTTAGAGGAACGTTGGCGGATGTTATGCCCGGCATTCAGGCACAAGGTCTTAATGGATTACGAAAAATATTTCGCGAACGATGCGAATTGTATAACATTTAATTTGTTTTTAACATTAAAAGTATTCCACTTTCCCAACACCAGCATTGAAGATGCCGGCAGCTCCAAGAAAAATCATTCACATTGACATGGACGCATTTTACGCCTCCGTAGAACAGCGGGATTTCCCTGAATACCGGGGAAAACCACTGGCTGTGGGTGGCTCTCCGACCGGCAGGGGTGTTGTGGCTACTGCGAGCTATGAAGCACGCAAGTTTGGCGTACGATCTGCCATGCCGTCGCGGCAGGCTATCCAGCTTTGTCCGCAGATCATTTTTGTTTCACCCAGGTTTGAAGTATATAAAGCTGCTTCCCGCAAGATACGCGAGATCTTCTCCCGCTATACCGATCTGATCGAACCGCTTTCGCTCGATGAAGCTTACCTGGATGTAACCGAGGACAAGCTGCAAATCGGCTCAGCAATGGAAATTGCGAAGCGGATCAAACAGGAAAT
>NZ_JBHYGF010000487.1:0-2519 GCF_051859145.1 Dyadobacter sp. | reverse complement strand
AAAGGAAAAACCCGCTGTATGGCGGGTTTTTTTATGGCAAAATGTAAATGGATATCTATTACTGGAGTTTACCTGTCATGAGGCTGCGTTTCAGCTGAGCCAATTCTTCCCACTTTTGGTCGCGGGCAAGAGTGGCTTGCTTGGGCCAGGAAGAAGGATTTTGGATCTGGAATCTTGGTCCTGCTTTTTTCAGGATACCTGCCATTCTGATTACCGAAGCTTCGGCCAGCTGCTCGTAAGTGTATATTCCCTCCTTATTCAGCAGTTCCTCGATTTTTGGGCCGATACCGTCAATCAATTTGAGGTTGTCAGGCGCAGCGTTCGGGCTGGTGGTCGGGTAAACGGTTTTGGTAGCGGTTGTTGCGATAGGCTGATTGGTGTTGTAAGTCATGGAATGTTGAATCGGCGGGTAAAAGGTTTCTTCATTCAGGCAAATAGATGAAATGAAAAAAGCCTGAACGGTGAAGTCCAGGCTTTCTCTTCATTATCGGTTCATAGAAATAAGGAACTCTTCGTTGTTCCGTGTCCCTTTCATGTGTTCGAGCAGGAAGTCCATCGACTCCATTGCATTCATATCCGACATGTGCTTGCGCAGGATCCACACTTTCTTCAATGTTTCCTTATCGAGCAGCAAGTCCTCGCGGCGGGTACCGGAAGCCATTACATCGATTGCCGGGAACACGCGCTTGTTTGAAAGTTTGCGGTCCAGCTGCAATTCCATATTACCGGTACCTTTAAATTCTTCAAAAATAACTTCGTCCATTTTAGAACCTGTGTCAATCAATGCAGTGGCGATGATTGTCAGCGAGCCGCCGTTTTCGACATTTCTCGCAGCTCCGAAGAACCGTTTCGGCTTGTGCAATGCATTTGCATCCACACCACCAGAAAGGATTTTACCGGACGAAGGTACCACGGTATTGTAAGCACGCGCAAGACGGGTAATGGAGTCAAGCAAAATCACAACGTCGTGACCGCATTCAACCATTCTTTTAGCTTTTTCCAAAACAATGCTAGCAACTTTCACGTGGCGATCTGCCTGTTCGTCAAATGTAGAGGCAATTACTTCGGCACGTACGCTGCGCTGCATATCGGTAACCTCCTCAGGACGTTCGTCGATCAGCAGGATCAGCAGGAACACCTCGGGGTGGTTGCGTGTAATTGCGTTCGCTACTTCCTTCAACAGGACAGTTTTACCCGTTTTAGGCTGTGCTACGATCATCCCTCGCTGGCCTTTTCCAATCGGTGCAAACAGGTCGAGGATACGTGTTGAATATTGATCCGGGCGGGAGCTGAGTTTAAGGCACTCGTCGGGGAACAATGGAGTCAGGTATTCAAAAGGAATACGGTCCCTGATTTCCTCGGTTGTTTTACCATTTACCGTTTCTACGCGAAGCAGTGCAAAATACTTTTCACCTTCTTTCGGCGGACGGATCTGTCCTTTTACAGTATCACCCGTTTTCAGGCCGAAAAGCTTGATTTGTGAAGGAGATACATATATATCGTCGGGACTAGCGAGGTAGTTGTAGTCTGCTGACCTTAGAAAACCATATCCGCCATCCTGCATAATTTCGAGGACACCTTCATTAATAATCAACCCGTCGAATTCCCGGACGTAGTTATTATAATTGCGTTTTATTTTATTGGAAGGATCTTCGCGCTGTTGTTGTGGCTGAGCCTGGCGTTCTCCTCCTTCGTGTTGTTGTCTGGCAGGTCTTTCTTCCCGGGCAGTCGCATTTCCGTTATCGTTTCCTGCTGCTGCGGGTTCTTCCCTCGTTTCCATATCAGATACCTGATCTGTTTCAGCCGGAACAGCGATTTCTGCCCTGCCAAGATCATTTAATGTATCGTTATCTTCGTCTGCTTCGTCTGTAACATCACTGTTCTTTGGAAGATCTTCTGATATAGCCTGCGCTTGTGGTCTGGGGCTGTCGAAAAGGGGAGCTGAGGATTTGCCTGCATTCTCTTTTTTACCTTTTCCAGGTCGGTTACCGCCTTGTTTTACAGCAACTGGTACCGGTTCGGCCGGTCGGCGTGCGCGTTTTTTCTTGGGTTCGTCGTCGCCTTCTGCCACAGCTTCGGAAACAGCTGGCTGATTTACAGCGCTTCCATTTTCCTGGTTGGCGAGAATGCGGTTAATAAGTTCTTTTTTAGCGAGTTTAGTATGATCAGGTATTCCGAGCGAACCTGCTATTTCTTTAAGCTCCGAGAGGAGCTTAATGTTCAATTCATCAATTGTAGGCATAAAGAGAATGGAAAGTAAAGTAAGACTTTACCGATGGGATAATAAGTTGAATGTTATTGATATAAAATTTGGGCCCGACCCAAAGCCGTGTGATGGTCATTGATATTGAAATAAAAATTTATCGAAGCAGCCGGAATTAATGACCTTACTAGCTGGAAAACCTGAGTGGATCAATGGTGAATTTCTGCAACTTGATACAATGGAAGTATTGACAATAAATCGGCAAGATTTTTAAAACCTAGGTAACGTTGGGAACGGAGCTACCGATAGATGGATT
>NZ_JBHYGF010000486.1:0-2571 GCF_051859145.1 Dyadobacter sp. | reverse complement strand
GCACCAGCCAGAATGCCATTTCCCTCAGCCAAATGCGCGCCGAAAGTACTGAGATTAACAACACGCTTCACGCCTGCCTGCTGAATAGCTTCAGCATAATTCTGTCCCAGCTGTTTGTAAAATCCGATCACATCCAGGTCTTTGGTGAAATAGCTATGCGCCGCTACCATGGTGTAAACCGCGTCGGCGCCGGTAAAGGTTTTTGCAAGAAAATCCACATCTTCAAAAGTACCGATCGCCGCTGTCGCGCCCAGCTCCCCGATTTGCTGCTGCCTTTCCGGGCTGCTGCTGATTACGGTTACTTCGTGTCCATTCCCAATCAATATTTTGGCGAGTGGCTTGCTGATATGGCCAAGCGAGCCTGTTAAAACAATTTTCATTTTGCTGTCTGTTTTGGTTTATGCAAAATTGCGCAGCACTGAAAAAGCGGGTGTAGCCAAATCTATGGTTGTTGTAGCCGAAAGAAGGGCCGCTATGGAGACGCTTCAAGTTTTTGGAAAGATATTTGCACAAGCACGAGCAGAACCATTAAACCAACACTCCAATGCCCCAGCCCGAACTCACCGGTCTCCAGAAGCGAGCCTCCAAATACATTGACAAAGCAATCAGCTACAAAGTCCGCCCGGGCGAGGTAATCGAAGGGTACTTTTCCGGCTTTGATGATAAGAACAATGAACGCGCTGTGATCCAGCTATCCAATGCAGCCGACACAACCACGCTGCCATTAATGACTGTGGTCAATTATTTCGAGGGTGTTGACGATGAGGAAGTCGAAGATAATTCGTGATTGCCCTAATCGGTGAAGCTCAAAGTGGTCAGGCTTTCCGCGCAAGGATTACAGGTTGTTAAATGATGTTAAATACTTCATCTGAGCGTACTTAGTTATCGCTCGGCACCTTCTAATTTTTACCTTTATGCAGCTAACTCACACCCGATTGTATGCTGCAAAACTACCTGACCGTCGCTATCCGTAACCTGCGGGTAAATGCCACTTATACCCTGCTCAACATCCTGGGACTGACGCTCGGAATGTCGGGTGCAACGCTGATATTCCTTTTTCTGGCACACCATCTCTCCACTGACCGGCACCAGCCCAATGCCGACAGGCTCTACCGTGTCGTGCTCGACCTGCATTTAGACGAAGGTATTGTGCGTGAATCGGGGTCTGCGTATCCGCTTGCTGCTGCATTGGGAAAAGATTATGCAGGTGTTGAGAAAACGGGATTCCTCCGCCGGATGCCGATGGTATCTTTTTCAACCAATACGCCCGCAGGGTCGCGCCGCTTTATGGAAAAAGATAATGTTGCCTATGCCAATTACGGCTATATGCAGCTGTTTGCAATGGACTGGCATTCCGGCAATGCGGCAGCTACCATGCAGGAGCCTTTTACAGTAATAGTTAGCCAAAAATTTGCACGAAAATATTTCGGAACGGAAGAGGTAACCGGAAAGATTTTGCGGCTCGACAATGCGCATGATCTGAAAGTTACGGGCGTGATCAGGGACCAGCAGCGTCCCAGCGACTTTTTCTTTGATGCCTACATTTCCCTCCCCACCATTAAAACCATTGAACCTACCAACTGGCAAACCGACTTCGGCTGGATCAGCAGCCGGAATTTGACTTTCGCGAGGCTCGCACCTGATGCGAATCCCGAGCACATTGAACAGCTTATATCCAAAAACGGAAAGAAATATTATGCCGAAAATGCACCTTACTACCGGCACCATTTGCAGCTGCTGGCTGACATTCACTTCAATGAAAATTATGATGGTAAAATCCGGCGTTCCATTCTCTGGATTTTAGCCGGCGTCGGATTCTTCCTGGTGCTGGTTGCGAGCATTAACTTCATCAATATGGCCACAGCCCAGGCTGTGAAACGCTCAAAGGAAATTGGCGTGCGAAAGGCGCTAGGTAGCAGCCGGCAGCAACTTTTCTGGCAATTCAATATAGAAACATTGATGATTACCCTGCTGGCTGCATTTGGCTCCATCCTGTTTACCATTCCGCTTTTCACCCCGCTCAATAACTGGACGCACACACAGGCTTTTCAGGCAGGTAACCTCCTGCAAATGGAAGTGCTGATTTTCGCTTTGCTGACCATTCTGCTGATAGTGCTGCTCGCCGGCTTCTACCCGGCCGTGATCCTGTCTGGCTTTAATCCGGTCGCTGCTTTGAAAAGCAAGCTCATTTCGCGGCAGGTTGGCGGCATCGGACTGCGGCGTTCGTTGGTAGTCGTGCAGCTGGTAATTGCACAAATCATGATCACCGCCACACTGGTTATGATGCTGCAACTTGACTTCTTCCGGAATGCAGACCTGGGTTTTGACCAAAAAGGTGTGATCAAAATAACGCTGCCCAGGCAAACCGGCGAAACCATTAACAGGCAGGCTTTCCGCAATGCGCTGCTTCAATATCCGGAGGTAAAATCGGTTACTTACCAGTACGACGCACCCACTTCCGATATGGGATTTGGCGGATCGGTGCGCTGCGACAACCGTACCGAGTGGGACAAGTTTGTGATCACAGTGAGATTTGGCGACGCCGATGATCTCGGGACCTCGCAGCGGCCG